>CP070648.1:619849-622872 GCA_020354555.1 Armatimonadota bacterium
ATGAATAACCCCGCGAGCCCAAGCTCGGAATGCGAGAACCCGGCAGTGCCAACCTGCGCTGCCGATGGATAATGTAGCCCAACGTACCGTCGCTTCACGAATGATTGCCTTTGGTTCGTCGCGCCAGTTGAGTTATCCTGGCGCCGGGCGCCGCCATGTCGCCCGACGGTGCACGACGACATCCCGGCCTTGCCGCGTGCCCCGCCCGACCGCGCGCCGCGAGATGAGAAACCGGTCTCCGCGCTCTTGACAGCCCTGCCGCTTCTGTGGAAGACTTATAAAGACCCGAGGGCCGGATCGATCGCAAGACCGACGGCGCTCCGGGCTCATAGGCCGAAATGGATCGAACACCGGACAGATCGCGTTTCACGACTGAGGCCGCTGCGAGCAGCGCTTCCGCGCTCCCGCTCGTTGCGCTCCGACGCGTCTTCCCGTCGTCCATGCTCCCGGCCATGGCCATGCGCTAGCGGCTGCGTGCCCTCCGCAACCGACCGGAGGGAGCGCGCCGCAGCCGCGGTGCTCCACGCAGTCGCTCAACCTCGCACCCTTCACCCGCCCGGCCAGTCCCGGGCACCACAGGGCCCATTGCCGTTTCCGTCGGCCCGATGATACATGATTTCGTGCGGCGCATGAGCCGTCGCCGGGAGGTTACAATGCCTAAGACATACGCTGAGATAAATGACCGCATACGCCGCGGTGAAGCTGTCGTCGTCACCGCGGAAGAGATGATTGACGTCGTCAAGGAGAAAGGCGCCAAAGAGGCAGCCAAACAGGTGGATGTCGTGACCACCGGCACCTTCGGCGCCATGTGCTCCAGCGGCGCGTTCATCAATATCGGACACGCCAAACCACGCATCAAGCTCGGCGGCGGCCGCGTGACGCTTAACGGCGTCACCGCCTACGCCGGCCTGGCCGCAGTGGACCTCTACATCGGCGCCACCGCCCTCGGCGAGGACGACCCGCGCAACCAGGTCTTCCCCGGCGAATTCAAGTACGGAGGCGGCCACGTCATTGAGGAACTAGTCGCGGGCAAGGATATCCGCCTCGAGGCCGTCGCCTACGGCACCGACTGCTATCCGCGCAAGCGCCTCGCGACGTGGATCAACATCGCCGACCTCAACGAGGCGTTCCTGTTCAACCCGCGCAACGGGTACCAGAACTACAACGTCGCCGTCAACGTGAGCGATAAGACCATTTACACCTATATGGGCGTGCTCAAGCCGCGACTCGGCAACGCCAACTACTGCAGCGCCGGTCAGCTCTCGCCGCTGCTTAACGATCCGACCTATCGCACGATCGGCATGGGCACGAGGATCTTCCTCGGCGGCGGCGTCGGTTACGTCACGGGCAAGGGCACGCAGCACAACCCGGTTGCCCCTCGTACCGACAACCAGGTGCCCCGCGCGGGCGCGGGTACGATGGCCGTCACCGGGGACCTCAAGAGCATGAGCGCCGAGTGGCTGCGCGGCGCCTCGTTCCAGGGCTACGGCGGCACCCTCGTCGTCGGACTCGGGATTCCGATCCCGATACTCGACGAGGAACTAGCCGAGCGGACTGCGGTCAGCGACGCCGACATCAAGGCCCAGGTCATAGACTACAGCGAGGCCTATCCGACGGTGCAGCCCGGCAGCCTCGCGGAGGTCAGCTACACCGACCTGAAGTCCGGCGCGATTGACGTCAACGGGAAGCGGATCGAGACCGTGCCGCTGTCCAGCTACCCGATGGCGAAGCAGATCGCCGAGACGCTGAAGAACTGGGTCGCGTCGGGGCAATTCCTGCTTGGCGAGCCGGCGGAAGCGCTGCCCGGCCCGGATTCCGGCTACGCCTTCAAGCTGCTCAACGAGCGGCCCGTCGAGGACTGACATCGCACTGCGCCGGCCGCCGCGAGCGGCGGCCGGCGCCTGACCTATTGAGGTTCGTGTATTAGGGAAGGACGCAAGGGACGGCGGGGCACCTCCCAAATGGACCTCGTCCGGAAGAATTTACGTGTATTACCGGTGCTGCGGTAATACATGAGACTCTATAATCAATGGAGGCAATCACATGGCAGTGAACTCGTTGGAATCACAGGGCAAGGTCGTCATCCACTTCCCGAAAGAGAAAGTGGACAAGCCCATCATCTGCTACCTGACGAGCGATTACGGCGTCATGTTCAACATCCTCAAGGCGGCCATCACGCCCGAGCAAGAGGGGTTGATGGTGCTTGAGCTGCTGGGCAACGCCGACGCCTGCGAGCGTGGGCTGGAGTACCTGCGCGGACTCGGGCTGCGCATTCAGCCCATCGCGCAGGATATCATCCGCATCGAGGAGCGCTGCACGCACTGCGGCGCATGCCTCGCGGTGTGCCAGGTAGGGGCGCTCAGCATCGAGCGGCCGAGTATGGCGGTCGCCTTTGAGCCCGCCCAGTGCGTCGTCTGCGAGCAGTGTCTCACGGCCTGTCCGACTCGCGCCATGCAGCTCCAGTACTGAGAGGAACGCGGATGCAGGCCGCATGGCGCAGCGGCCCATGTGGCAGGTTGGGGCACGGCATGCCGCGCCCCTAACACCCAAGACCAATGCCCGAATACGTCGAGCGCACATACCGCCGCACCGCCAGCTCCGGCCTCGTCACCTTCGAGGTCAAGGTGCTGCAGACGGATCTCCTCATCGCCGCCGAGCGCGACCTGTCCGAGGATGCCCGCGAAATTGTCCGCGCCTGCCGCGGCGAGCTCGAGGCGTACATCAAGCGCGACCCGGGATTCAAGGGGGCCCTGCGGCCGTATCGCCTGCGCGACGATGCGCCCGAGATCGCCCGCGCCATGGCTGCGGCTGCGGAACTCGCCGGCGTCGGGCCCATGGCAGCCGTCGCCGGCGCGATCGCGGAACGCGTCGGCCGCGGCCTCGCCGCTCATTCCCGCGAGGTGATCGTCGAAAACGGCGGCGACATCTGGCTCCATGGCAACCGCGAGCGCACCGTCGGCGTGTTCGCGGGCGCTTCGCCCGTCACGGGCAAGCTGGCGGTGAAGCTCGACGCGGCCCTGATG
>CP070648.1:622972-646227 GCA_020354555.1 Armatimonadota bacterium
GCGGGTCGAGGTTGCAGAACGGGATGATGCGGTCGGGATGCCGGCGATATACGTCGAGCACGTCGTCGGTGTCGAAGGGAAACATGAAGCATTCCGGTGTCATGCCGAGGGGCAGAATGACGGCCTGGGAGATGCCCAGTTCGTCCATGCGGCGGAGCAATTCGCCTTCCGTCATCTCCGGCTCTTCGCGCATGCCCCATTTCCCGAGATGCGTATGGATGTCAATCAGTGGCATTTTCTCTCCCATGCATCCTGTCAGACCGAGGCCGATTCAACGTTACGGCGTATTCTGTGGGCGAGGCGCAGGCCCTGCTCTTTGGGCAACAGCCCGAGGCTACCCAGGGATCGGAATCCGGTACTGGTATGCCGGCGAGTTGAGGTCGTGCTCGCCGCGCTCTTGAAACCGGGCCATGGTCAGCACGAACTCACCCGTCTCCCGGTCTTCGTACACGCGGAAGTTGGAGAACTGCACGAGCGGCGGGTCCTTCGTCCGTCGGTCCTCGATGACGCGCACCGTCTCAGATATCAGCGCCCGCTTGTCCTCATCTACTTCGGCGATCTGGAGCGGATAGCGCGGGCGGTTGCCGTCGGGATAATCCGGCACGATGTTGCCGATCCAGTACAGTCTTCCGTTCCGGCTATGGCGGACGAGCCGCGAGCCGGTGGCGGGCGAGAAGAACTCTCGGCCGTCGGCATAGGTCATGGGCGCGGGCGGCGACCACACGCAGCCGCCGTCCCGCGACATCGAGTACCACTTGTACCCCGGGACGTCCGGGAGACCCGCATTGCTCCCCCGGCAAATCATCAGCAGTGCGCCGTCGGACAACTCGGCGATAGCCGGCTCGCACAGGCCACGCGAGGAGACATCCGCGGGCAAGCAGACCATCTCGTTCAACTCCCATTCCAACGTGTCGCCGAGCCAACGCCCGATGACGCAGCCGGCCTGCCACTTGATGGCTCCGGGGTTGTTGAAGTCCGAGCCCAGAGGACAGCGCTGCACAGGGAGCAGCAAGCAGCCGTCACTGGTCTTGACCGGCGCGCAGAAGGAAATGGGCATGCTATTCCACCCGTACACGATCTCCGAGGCCCAGTGCTCGGGGTCGAAGCGCTTCTCCACGACCTGAGCGTCCGGGCCGAAAGTCCGCCCGCCGTCGCGCGAGATCCGAACAAAGACCCGTGTGAAACGCTCGACGTCGCCGGTGAAATGGCCCGCCGGGTAGAGCGCGTGGTTGTAGACGTGGATCAGGGCGTCCCTCTCTTCGTCGAGGAAGAGGGCGCTTTCGCCGCGGCGCACGATTCCGTCTTGCGTCTGCTCCGGCTCGAAGAGCGCGGTCGGCTGCGACCACGTGCGCCCGTTGTCATCGCTGGTGCGCTGGTAGAACGCGCCGAAGGCATCGTCGCCGGCTGTGAGTGCATAGACCTGGAACAGCCGCAGGCCGGCGCGCTGCGCGTAGCATGTGTTGACCTGCTCGATGCCCACGCCGTTCTGCAGTGGAATGAGCACTGTTCGCTCGATCGTCATCGCGCCTCCTCTGTCACCTTACTCAAGACCCAATAGCTGAGTGGCGTTTCCCCGCACGAGCTTTTCATAGCACGTCGGCGAGATGCGTCCTGCATCGCGCGCCTCGTTGAGCCACGGAACTATCGGGACCTCCTGGTTAACGTTGCAGATATCCGTGCCGAAGAGCAGCCTGTCCTGATGGTCCTCCAGGAAGCGGCAGCCGAACTCGGGATCACGGCTGATGGCGTTGAATCCGCTGCCGGCGGAGAGATCGCCGTACAGGTTGGAGTATTCCTTGAGAAGCCCCGGCACTCGCCCCGGACCGGCGACGGGGCCTTTCGGATACCCGCCGCGCGTTTCCTCTTCGACGTTCGACGCAACCTCGGCCCAGAACGCCATCGCGTGGCCGATGAAGACCGTCTCCGGGCATTCCTGCAGGACTCGTTCCAGGCGCGGCAAGCCGATATCATCCGCCAGCCCGTACAGCCCGTAGTCAACCCGCGGCACGAGGTGAAACAGAACCGGCATGTCTGCCGCGCCGCAGTGATGGAACATGTTGACGCAGCGCGGATCGTCAATCAGCATGTTGGCCGAGACCTCCCCCACCCCTCTGCAGCCGGTGGCCTTGTAATGCTCGAGCACCCAGGAGAAGTCCGTATCCGGTGAGTTCCGGCCGTTGCGGGGATCGAGCTTGCAGAACGGGACGAAGCGGTCGGCGTGGCGCGCACACGCCGCCAACACGTCTTCGTTGGTGAAGTGGAAGAAGGCGCACTCGGGGCTGACGCCTCGAGCGAGCACGACGGCCTTGTCGATGCCGAACTCGTCCAGACGACGTAGGAGTTCGCTCTCGTCCACCGGCGCATCGTCGCGCCGCGCCCCCCTGCCGAGGTGAGTGTGGATATCAATCATTGCGGCTCCTTTCGCTTGGCGCAGCCGCCCGGCGTATGCTGACATCGGATGCCAATTTCGATGGTCTCTCCACGGAGTTCCTGCCTGACAGGCGGGGCGCTTGGCCGCGACTCCACTTGGCGCAGCCCAGCAGGTCGGGTTTGGGTCGAAGTTGAAGATTGCCTCGGTCTCACGGCACAGCGGGGCGACCAAGGGGAGACGAGCATGCACGTCTTGTGGCTTGTGATCTTTGCGGTCATGCAGGCTGCGGCGCAGGTCATTTTCAAGTACGGAGCCGCTACGCCCGGGCGCTGGCTGCCCGGGTTCATCGGCGGTAACGTCTTCGGCGCGTCGAGCATCTGGTTTCTCATGCTGCTCTACAAGACGATGAACCCGAACGTCGCCCTCGGCCTGGCGACGGCCGGCGGGTTCCTCTGCGCCCAGGCGGCACTTGCCATCCTGTTCCGTTCTCACGTCTCGCTCGTGCAGTGGACCGGGATGCTCGCCATCGCATTCGGCATGGCCCTGGTGACGACCGCGAGGAACCACTAGACGAGGCCCAACTGATGCAGGCACGTCCGATGAAGGCCACGGGGATTCTGATTGCAGCCGCGATTTCGCTGGCTTTCGCCGGCGCGGGGGCTGCCGAGATCCACTCTTTCCACTGGGGCGTCAACGGTCACCCGAATGTGCAGGAGGGCTACCGTCAGGTAACCATGGAGGCCCAGCTTGACCTCGTCGGCGAACTAGGCGCGGGCTGGTATCGCTGTGATTGGGACCAGACGCGCCTGGAACGCGATCTCGCTTTCTACGACACGCTGGTGGCGGAGGCATCCCGCCGCGGCATCCGCATGCTGCCGGTCATCCAGCCAACGAGACGGTTCGACCGCGATGCGACGCCCGAGGAGATCCGCGCGTCGTCCTTCGAGTTCGCGCGTTGGCTCGTGTCGCATTTTCGCGGCCGGATCACACACTGGGAACTGGACAACGAACTCGACCTCGTGACCATGATCCGCAAGGGGGAGACGACGCGCACCGGTGTGCTCTGGCAGTGGGGCGACCCCAATGGCGACAAGCCCGAGCACTATGAGGAATCGCGATATGAGAAAGCACGGGCCGAACTGCTCGGGCTCCACGCGGGAGTGAAAACCGCGGACCCGAACGCCTTCACCATTGTTGACACCGGCGGCTGGCTGCACTACGGATTCATCGAGCGCCTGGTGCGGGAGGACCAGGTGCCATTCGACATCCTGGGATGGCACTGGTACTCGGAGATGGGCGATGTCACTGAAGTGCGGGGCGAGTTCAACCTGCTCGAACACCTCAAGGGCTACGGCAAACCGATCTGGTTCACGGAGGTCAATCGCCGGGCGGGCAGTCAGGGAGGCAGAGAGGCGGCACAGGCGCGGTACCTGAGCCAGGTCGCGCGGCAGCTCCGGTCATATCCGGGCGTCGCCGCGTTCTTCATATACGAACTCCTGGACGAGCCGTACTTCGGCGCGGACAACCCGGAGTCGCATTATGGATTGGTGAGGCTGACGCGCGATTCCAGCGGGAAGTGGGCCGCCGGCGCCCGGAAGGCAGCCTTCTCTGCCGTGCGCGAGGTCATCGCGGAGGAGCGGTCGCCGGGCACGGGGCGCTCGACGGCGGCGAGGTCAAGAGGGGCGCACGAGACGTTCGCGCAACTTCCCGAGCGCGTTCGCAACGTGATTGACGTGCGCCTGCGCCGGCGCAGTGACGAGATCGCGTCGTCGCCGTTCGCCACCTTGCTTTCCCCCGAAGTGCACGCGGCACAGGACGACGCCGCAGTCATGCGTCTTATCCGTGACCTCGGCGTCAAGTGGGTGGTGATGCATAACCTGCACGGGGCACTGCCGAACGCCGAAGATCCACGGCTGAACTCGTGGTTGGACATGTTCGCGGAGGCGCGCGTCCAGCCGTACTGCATCCTCGTGAGCCGCGACCTCGACCTGTGGCGCGCGGCGGTGCGGAACTATGGCGACCGCATAAGCCATTTCGGATTCCTCAATGAGTCGAATGCTCCGACGGACGACGATCACACGCGGCCTCACGTGCCGCCGGCAGCATACGCCGCAGGGCTGCGCGAGGTGCGCGCCGCCGTCAAGGGGGTTTGTTCGGACGTCACGGTGTACGCGCCGGAGTGCGCGATGCTTCAGTGCATGGAGGAGTGGCCGTATCCCTGGCTGCGCCTGACGATCGAGGCAGGCGCGCTGGATGCTGCAGACGGGATCTCCATTCATCCCTACCGGCAGGCGTACAGCCCGGTCAACATTCCCGAGAATCCGTCCACATTCGAGGGCAGAGCCACGCCCCGTTACAGTACGTACGAGGAGCAGATTCAGGCCCTGCGCTCGATGATCGGGGACAAGCCGCTCGCCGTGACCGAGGTCGGCTGGAGCACGGTTCCCCAAGGCCCGCTGGCGTCGTTGACGAAAGAGGGCATGAGCGAGTTGACTCAGGCCAAGTTCGCGCTGCGCCAGCAGATCATGGATTTCGCGCTTGGGATGGAGATCGCGGTGTACTTCATGCTGCGCGACCGAGATGTGGATCGCCCGTTTCCGGCGGACCACATCGAGAACCATTTCGGCATCGTGCGTTCGGATCATACTCCCAAGCCCGCGTACACCGCGCTGCAAACACTTTACTCGCAGCTGGATGATTCGTGCACGCGGAACCAGGACGTGCGGGTGACGTTCTCCGTCCCGGATGTCAAATGGTATGTCTTCGACGATGATTCGCGCGGCGTGCCGATGCGCAAGGTCTTCTACTGGCTGCCGCGGCCGGCGCGGGACGACTTTACAGTGCGGCACGCGACTGTCTGGGTTGGGGACGTGTTGGCGAGGGATGTCCCGGTCTCCGACGCCCCTTGCCTACTGCGCCTGCACCAGGTTGACGGGCGATGGGGGCACCCGGTCATCGTGGACCTCATCGAGCAGCGCATGAATGGTGACATTTCATGGACTGCTCGTCGCGGCCAGGCAGCCGACTCACTGACGACGAGGTGCGCGTCATGACACGTGGCGGAATCCGCCGGGAACGCATCACGCGCCGGCAGTTTATGCGCGACATCGGGCTCGGCGCCCTCGGCATGGTTGCTGCGGAGCGTGGGGCCGTGGGCGCACTGCAAAGGAGTAGAGTTGTGGCACGCAAACCGAATATCATCTTCATCCTCGCCGACGATCTGGGTTACGGCAACCTCGGGTGCTACGGCCAGAAGCTCGTCAAGACCCCGGAACTGGATCGGATGGCAGCCGAGGGCATCCGCTTCACCCAGCACTATGCGGGCAGCACGGTCTGCGCTCCCGCGCGCTGTGCCCTCATGACAGGGCTCCACACCGGGCACGCTCGCGTACGCGGCAATGCCCGCGTGCCGCTGCTGCCCGAAGACGTGACCGTCGCCGAAGTGCTCAAGAGCGCGGGTTACGCGACCGGCATCGTGGGCAAGTGGGGCCTCGGCGAGCCGGATACGACCGGTGTTCCAAACCGGCAGGGCTTCGACTACTGGTTCGGCTATCTCAACCAGGGCCATGCCCACAATTACTACCCCGACTACCTGTGGCGCAATGAGGAGCGCGTAGAGATACCCGGCAATGCCGACGGCAAGCAGGGCGTTTATTCTCACGACCTGTTCACCGACGAAGCCCTCGACTTCGTTACTCGCAGCAAGGACAATCCGTTCTTCTTGTACCTCGCATACACCATCCCACACGCGAATAACGAGTTGAGCCGCGAGACGGGCGACGGCATGGAGGTGCCCGACTACGGGCCATATGCCGGTGAGTCGTGGCCGCAAGTGGAGAAGGGATTCGCGGCGATGGTCACGCGCATGGACCGGGACGTCGGCAGACTCGTGTCCCTGCTGCAAGAGCACGGCATTGATGAGGACACGGTGATCCTCTTTACCAGCGACAACGGGCCGCACCGCGAAGGCGGGCATAACCCGGAGTTCTTCAATGACTCGGGCCCCTTGCGCGGGATGAAGCGCGATCTCTACGAAGGCGGGATCCGCGTGCCGATGATCGCGCGCTGGCCCGGGAAGATCAGGCCGGGCACAGTGAGCGACCAGGTCTGGGCGTTCTGGGATTTCCTGCCGACCGCTGCGGAGATTGCAGGCGCTGAGCCGCCGGCGGGGATTGACGGCATTTCGATGCTGCCCGCGCTGCTCGGCAAATCGCAGAAGAACGCCGAGCATCTGTACTGGGAGTTCTTCGAGGGCGGATTCCAGCAGGCAGTGCGGGTGGGCGACTGGAAGGCCGTGCGGCGCCCGCCCTATGCCGGAATCGAACTCTACGACCTTGCCAACGACCTTCGGGAAGAACACAACGTCGCGATGGAACATCCGGAGGTGGTGGCTCGCATCGCCGGCATCATGGAGCAGGCGCGCACGGATTCCCCGGACTTTCCGGTACCGGGGCGGCAGTAGACCCGCGCGGGCGTCGCGCTGGGGCAACCGGAAGAGCGGAGGTGGGTCACGTGACCGACTATCGAATCGTTTTGTTGTCCGCCGCGGGCATGCTGTGCCTCCTGGCCTGGGCCAGCGGGTGCGCCTCGGCCGCCGGGCCGGCATTCAGCGGTATCAGCGTCGAGCCCCAACGCGTCACGCGGTACGCGAAGGCGGAGATCACGTTCCACCTGTCCCGGACCTATGACAATCCCTTCGATCCCGAGCAGATTGACGTGACTGCGGAGATCCGCACGCCGTCGGGCACACGAATCGCCATCCCCGCGTTTCCCTATCAGGAGTACCGCAGCGTGCGCGAGGACGACAAGGAATCCGTCGAACCGGGGGGCGAGCTGGCGTGGAAGGTTCGCTTCGCGCCGACGGAGGCCGGGCGCCACAGCGTTCGTATCCGGGCAAAAGACGCCCAGGGGCCAACGACCTCCGAGGAGATCGCGTTCGAGGCCGTGGCGAGCGACAGCCCCGGGTTCATCCGCCGCAGCACACGCGCGCCGCGTCATTTCGAGTTCGACTCCGGCAAGCCGTATTTTGCGCTCGGCGAGAACGTCTGCTGGCCAGGCCAGAATGCGCCGCTGCGCGAATACGAGATGTGGTTCGGCCATCTCAGCGAAGCCCGCTGCAACTTCGCGCGGCTGTGGCTGGCTGGGCCATGGATCGCCACGGCGCCCATCTACTGCCCGGATCGCCCCAAGGAGGTCGGCCCTGGCCGCTACAGCCAGCGCAGTTCTTGGCGCCTGGACCGAGTCGTCGAGATCGCCGAGGAACGCGGCATCTACGTCATGCTGTGCCTCGATTCATTCAACTCGCTGCGCGTCAGCCAGCCCTATCCGGCCTTCGATGAATACCCGCTGAATGCCAAGTTCGGCGGGCCGCTTGAATCTCCCGACGGCTTCTTCACGGATCCCGAAGCCCGCAAGTTATTCCAGCGCCGCCTGCGCTATTACGTCGCCCGCTGGGGCTACTCGACCAACGTCTTCGCCTGGGAGTTCTGGAACGAGGTGGACATCATCGAGCACTACGACTCGGCGCAGGTTGCGGCATGGCATCGCGACATGGCGCGATACCTGCGCGCGCTCGACCCGTGGGATCACCTCATCACCACAAGCTTCGCGCGCAGCCCGGGCGATCCCGCGATTGACGGTTCGCCGGAAATGGACCTCGTGCAGACCCACTGCTACGGTCCGCGCGACATCGCCGGCGCGCTCACGGCCTGGTCGCGCGACAAGGCGGCGCAGTACGAAAAGCCGCATTTCGTCGGCGAGTTCGGGGCCGACGGCCTGGGAGCGCGCGACCAGGAGGACAAGCAAGGCGTCCATCTGCACAACGGCATCTGGGCCACGGCGCTATCAGGCGACGCGGGCACGGCGATGACGTGGTGGTGGGACCAGTACATCGAACCGCAGAACCAGTACCGTCACTTCGCGGCCCTGGCGCGATTCCTGGACGGCGTGGACTGGCTTGGCACCGCTTACGGCCCGGCGAGCATCGAGCGCGTGGCATTCCCCGACGGCGCGCCGTTCCGGGCCGCCGACTTCACGGTTGACCCGAAGGTCGCGTCGTGGGAGCAGCATCCGGCAAACGAGCCGCGCGAGTACCGCGTCGGCCGCGATGGGGTGATCACCGATGCCGATGTCCTCAGCCGCCTGCTCCACGGCCTGGTCAATCACAGGGACAAGCACAACCCGCCCACGTTCATCGTGGATTATCCCGCCGACGGCGCGTTCGAGGTAATCGTGAGCGGAGTGTCCGGCTGGGGCGGCGCCAACCTGCGCGTCCGCCTCGACGACGAGACGAAGCTCGCGGCGGAGTTCCCCGACGATGCCCCTGACGACCACGAGACGATGCAGCAGTACGACGGCGCGTACCGAGTCGAGGTGCCGGCCGGGCCGCACCGCATCATGGTCGAGAACGAGGGCACCGACTGGTTGTATGTGTCCTACCGCTTTGTCGGCTACCTCACGGCGCCCGACGTGCGCGTCGTCGGCCTGGCCAACTCGGACTCAGCACTGCTGTGGATCCAGAACAAGGCCAACACGTGGTGGAACGCGCTGGAGGGCTTCGAGATCGCCCCTCTCGCGCCCGTATGCATCACCATTGCAGACCTGACGGACGGCGAGTACACCGTCGAATGGTGGGACACGTATTCCGGCGCGCCTGTGTCGACAGACGAGGTGAACGCGGAGGGCGGGAAGCTGACCATCATGACTTCTGAGATTCCGCGCGACGCCGCGTGCAAGGTCGCGCGCCGCAAGTGACGCTGCGGCCCGCCGGCGGGATGCGCGGCTTAGTCATCGCGCCGCTTGCGTCACGCCAATCCTAAGGATTGTGAGAGAGTTCGGAGGGAACGCATAGCGGAAGGCGCGTCCCAGGCCGGTGACCCGCCGCGTGACCGGCGACACCTTCGTGGGCTGACTGAGCGAGTTCTCGTCGTCCGGGGAATTCGCGGTCAGGGTCACGGCCATGCCCTCGGAGTCTACCGCGCTCACACCTTCCAGCGTCACCTCCGTATCGTGCGCGGCGTTTGAGGTATTGACGACCTTGACGATCACCTCGCCGGTCGCGCTGACCCGGCTGGCGACGGCCGTCATGGGCGCCGGGCCCACATCCTCAACGTCGTGAATCAGGTCGCCGTCGAGGTAGCAGCGGATACGAAAACCTTGCAGCTCGATCCTGATGTCGTACCACCGCCCGGTTTCGATCCGTCCGGGTACGGAATCGCCCAGGATCGTCTTGCCGCCGCCGACGCACTTCTCGATGGCGTGGCGCGCATTGCCCCAGCCGCCCAGGTTCCACCATAGCCAGTTGCCGTCATCGCGCACGCGGAACATGATGAGGAACCCCTCCGCGCCCCCAAGCTTGCGCGCCTTAAGGCTGTACGCGTAGTCGCCCCAATTCGCATCGCCGGCGACCACTCGCAAGTCTTCGCCTGCGGCGGCCTGCCTGTAGGCACCCTCCTGCGCGCTCCACTCCCCACGCACGACGCGCCACCCCGGTGCGCCGCTGCCAAAACCCGCTGCGAAGAGCGTCTCGTCTCCATGCGTGACCCTGATATCCGTGAACTCCGCCTGCGTGTTCCAGGTCGCGAGTCCAATGGCGCCGCCGGAGGTCGGCAACGGCCCGGTCTCGACGACGAGTTCCGTCGGCAACACGACGTCGCCGCGGTGCTCGCCGAACAGCTTCTGGACGTAGTACGAAGGCGTGCCATACGCGGACGAGCTGTCGAAGCAGATGGCGTCGGGGTTCCAGCGCCGGTCATTGACGTTGACGAATAGAGGAGCATACGCGGCCATCACGACGAGGTCCGAGTTGCGCTCCAGCCCGGTCATGAACGCCGCCTCCGCGAGCGCGGCCCGCAGGTTTCCCTGGCCGCACTGCTGCGTACAGGCATATTCACCGACGAAGATCTTCGGCCCGCCCCGATCTCGTTTGTCGTAGCGCGTCGCGTTGGTGATGAACCACTCCGGGCTCGAGTAGTAGTGCTCGTCAACGATATCCGCGTCCCGGCTGGTGACCGGAACGTCGGCGATGAGCTGGATGTCGGGATAGCGCTCTTTGATGGCGTCGTGGAAGCGCGCATACCGTTCCTCGTAGGCCGGCCCGCCGTTCTCGTTGCCGATTTCAACGTACTTGAGGTCGAAGGGATCCGGATGCCCGTGCTTCGCACGCAGCGCGCCCCATGTGCTGGTCGTCGGGCCGTTCGCATACTCGATGGCGTCAAGCGCGTCCTGCACCCACGGTGCCAACTCGGCGAGCGGGACGTTGCCGCCGTGCGCCATGCCGCAATTGATGACGAACATCGGCTCGGCGCCGAGATCCTCGCACATCTCAAGATGCTCGTGATATCCCAGCCCGTCGGTCGAGCGATAGCCCCACAGGTTCCAGTGGCCGGGCCGCGCGGCGATATCGCCGATCGTGTTTTTCCACCGAAAAGCATTCTCAAGCACATCGCCTTCCACGAAGCAGCCGCCCGGGAAGCGGACGAAGGATGGCTTCATGTCGGCGAGCGTTCCGGCGAGGTCCGCGCGCAGGCCGTTGGGACGTGTGTGCCAGGTGCTTTTCGGAAAGAGAGAGACCGTGTCGAGCCAGACGGTGCCGGGCGCGGATGCGGCGATCACCAGTCGAGCCGAGGGATCTGTTCGATTCGCGCTGAGGACACAGGTGAAGCGCTGCCACTGCTCGCCGAGCCCTTCGAGCCTGGCCTGTCCGTACACCAACCCGGCGGCGTGCTCGAGGCTGACCATCAGGGGGCCGTTGAAATCCTCGCTGCAGCTCGCGTGAAGGGACAGAACGTACTGCTCGCCCTCCTTCACGGCGATTCCCCAGTAGCCCGCGTTGGCGACGCCGACGCGCCCGCCGTCAGCGCGGGTGATCTCAAGACGCAGAGAGCGTCGATGCGCGTCGTTCAAGGGGTGGGCGTCATCCAACGCCGCGCTGCCCGTGGCCGCTCCGCTCGTCACCAAGGACCAACTGTCCGGCGCATCCGCATCCTCGAATGAGCGGTTGCGCACGAGTTCGGCATAGATGCCGCCGTCGCCGGCGTGGTTGATCTCCTCGAAGAAGATGCCCCACAACATCGGGCTGATTCCTGCGCCCGGCTGTCGCAGGTTCACGGTCAGAGTCGCCCCGTCGGCGCGCGCGCGGGCGGCGGTTGACGCGATCAGGAGCAGTGCCGTGGCCGCTGCCAGCGCGACAACGCTCGTCAGTCTGGGGGTGCATGCGCACGCCACGGTGGTCGCCCTCCTTGCCGAAGCGGTTACGAGCGACGGCGCTCGACGTGGCGATTCGCGGCATGCAGGGGATTGTCCTTGCGCCGGCGCGCGGGGCATCAAAGTGCTTGTGCTCGCGCCCCGGACGGAAGGCTGCCCGAGGGGACGAGGTTGATCGATGGGAAGCGAGGGAGAGGGGCAGGGATTACCCCTGCCCCTCCGTCGAATCGCCGCGCAGAAGCCGAGAATGGACTTCACGCGCACTGTGAAGGAGCCTTGGAAGTTCTGACCACCGCTGCACGTCATGGTGCAGGTCACGTCGTGGTACTTGCTGCTGAACCAATTCCAGTTCCTGGGTGCCTTCCAGGTGGCGTCCGGGCTGGTCGGGGTGGTCCATGTGCTGTTGTTGCAGCACGCGGTCCGGGAGAGCGTCGGGCGACCCCTCCGCGCCAGGCCAGATGCCGGGGTCTCCGACCGTTTCTCAGGCCGCGCTACTCTGACAGCTGCCACTGAGCGCGCTTGCGAAAGGGGGTGTGGAAGCGCGCCTTGATGCGCCCCTCTTCTTCGAGGTGGATCATGCACGCGCGGATGCAGCCTCGCGCCCCGCCGCTGGCCCCCTGGTGGTGAAATATGCCGACCGCCGCGCGGTTGTACGGTATCTCATTCAGCCATTTCCAGACGTCCTTCGAAGTCTCGTCGAGCGGGGGCAGATCGGCCGGCGCGAAGGGCGAGAATTCCTTGACCCCGCCCGCATAGGCGAAGGTGCAGCGATCAACGTCGAGCCTTCCCCACTCCAACTCCTTGCCGCCGACGTTGACCTTCACCGTCTCCGAGGAGTGAATGCAGCCGCCCGGGCATTCGGACACGCAAATCTTGCAGCGGTCGCAGATCGGATCCTCCAGCAGCGGATCGGGCTCGAGCGGCGCGTCGGTGATGAGCAGCGCCAGGCGCTGTCGCGGCCCGAACTCCGGGGACAGAAAGACCTTGCTGTAGCCGATCTCGCCCAGACCCGCGGCGACAGCGGCGAGCCGGAAGTGCACGGTCACGTCCGGCGGCGGCAGACCCGGACGCACGCCGGGCCGATCCACGGGCGTCCCATGGTGGATGTTGACGCCGCCCATGATGGTCATGTTCGGCACCGGCACCGCTTCGTAGCCTTCGTCTTCGAGATACAGCGACACCTCGCGCAGAACGTTGGGGGCATACACGAGGTTGATGTGGGCGTAGCCCATCGAGGGGTAGGCGGCGAAGTAGGTGCCTTCCTCAATGCCCCGGAAGCATCCGCGCGGGATGCGGAAGCCGAGGACGACGACCGACTTCGCGTCGGGGAAGACGTAGCGGGGGTCCATAGCCGCGGGCGCGCCCTCGAAACGCTCCACGGGCGCGACGCCCACCAGGTCCGCCCCGCACTTGCGGGCGAACTCCTTCAGAGGTCGGGAATCCATGACGGCGAAACTCCTATCCTTAGCTGCACGCGGCGGGATCGTGACGTCGGTCCCGCCTAGCACAGATTTCGCCGCGGTTCTGTCCTTGCCTGCCGCCGCGATCACAGGAGGGTGCAATGATACGTCAAGTCGTGAGCGCCGCAGTGCTCGCATGCGTCACGATGACGGCGCCTGCGTGGTGTGAGCAGATGACGTCAGCGCGTGGCGGGATGAACAACAAATCCTTCGCAATGCTCGGGCGCTTCGAGCCCACGGCAAGCGGGTTTCGCGGGCATACCGCCCTGGCTATCACCTATTCGTGGGCCGCCGCCGACCGCTATGCGACGGTCGAGTACACGCAGTCTTCCACAGACGTGGTGGTGGCGGCGCAGCCTGCGAGCGTGACCAGCGAGGCATTCACGGTAATCGCGGGTGCGCGCAAGTGGCAGGGCGGATGGTACTATGGCGGTGGGGCCGGTCTCTCGCACCTCGAAACCGATACCCTTACGCCTGCGGGTATACTATCAGATAAGGAGACGAACCTGGCCTGGGAGGTGCTGATCGGCGCGCCGTTCGGCGGCCGTGGGTTGGCCGAGCTGAAGTACGTTGATGCGGGCGACGACGGCGCGCGCGGGTTCGCGGCCTTCGTCGGCGTCAGGTACTGAGCCGTCTGACCGAGACCCGCGGAGTGCGTGGATTGGGCTGATCGCCACAGGAACGCGAGGCGGCATCGCGCCAGTTGTATCCGACTTTCACAGTGTCAGGGGTCGATGACGTCCGTGAGGTCCGCGGTGTCTCTGCCGCTCGGCATCGTCCCGGTTACGCGAGACTGACAGGAGTATGTGAGTTGTCACACGAGAAACGGATTCTTGAGCTGAAGGAGCTGTCGTGGCCGCAGATTGACGCGCTCGACCGCGATCGCACCGCCTATTTTATCGTCGTGGCGCCGCTCGAGGAACATGGCCGCCACCTCCCCGTCGGGACCGACCTGTTCGAAGTCGAGTCGTGGCAGCGGACGGCGGCCGAAATGCTCGCGGATGAATTCCCGGATTTCTCGTTCGTTCTGTGCCCGTCATTCCCGGTGGGCACCTCGTGCGTCCCGGGCTTTCCGGGCAACTTCGAGGTGAGCCAACGGACTCTACGCGCGATCATCGAGGAGGTCGTCGGCGACATCGCGTCGTGGGGATTCAGGCATATCGTCGTTCTTGCCGGGCACATGGCCCCGCGGCACCTCATCGTCGCCGAGGAGGCCTGCGAGCGAGTGAACAGGCGCTTCGGAGAGGTGGCGATATCTCCGGTGGGGGCGTTTGTCAGGGACATGCTGCGCCGCCGCAGCAAGGGAGGATTTGGCGAGCACATCCAGCGCACGACGGAGGACATTGAGGATGACGTTCACGCAGGCTGGATGGAGACCTCGATGATGCTCGACTTGCGCCCGGATCTGGTGGATCCCTCGTACCGCGACCTGCCGGCAACTCACCTGACGACACCCGACATGCTGTCGCCGGAGCGGATCAGGCGCAAGGTGGAGGGCCTGGGGCATATTGGCACGCCGGCGATTGCATCAGCCGAGCTCGGGCGCGACGCAAACAAGACTTCGATCGAGTGGCTCGTCCAGGTGCTTGGTCGCTTCCTGCGAAGGGAAGGCCACGAACGGTATCGCCATGGGATGTTCTGGCGCGTCCTGCCGTTGCGGACTGATTTCCCCCGCTGGGCGGCGGGCGCGGGGACGGCGCTCACCGTTGGGGCGCTGGCGCTGCGCACCCTCCTGCGCCGCTGGGCGCGGGACGGGTAATGTTGCGCCGCACGCTGCAGCAGGCCGCAAAGCGGACCCAGGCCGGAATCCAATGCGGCAAAGCCCATATGCCTGAATGCAAGCGCAACCACACCACAGCCTCGACCTGCCACGGCCTGTGGCTCACCGCGGCACTCACCATGCTCGCCGCGTTGGGGCCGGGCCTGCCCGCGGCGGAGACGCCGGCCCGGATGATCGCGCCCGGCACGTCGTACCGGGCGATTCACCGCCAGCAAGGACCGGTAGGTATCCACGTCATCGAACTCGATCCGAGTGAGGAGTACATATCGCTCGCCTGCGCGATCGCCGGGACGGTGCCCGGGAGGCTGAAGGTCAGCGAGTTGGCCGTCCTCGCATCGAGTGCCAGTCGCTACGCCGTGGCTGCGGTGAACGGCGACTACTTCGTGATGGGCGGCCGGACGGACGGCGCGCTGTTTGGCCTTAACGTCCGCGATGGACACTTAGTGTCAGCAGGCGGGGGGCGATCGGCACTCGTCTTGCTTGACGACGGGCGGGCGCGAGTAGCATCCCTGCGACTCGATGCCTGGATGCAGACATCCACGGGCGCGCGTGTGCCCATATCGGCGATGAACCAGCCGCGCGGGCGAAACGACGTCGTCCTCTACACCCCCCTCTTCGGGACGAGTACGAAGACCTCCGCCAGCGGGCGCGAGATCGTGCTGCGCGGAGTGGAAGAGCCGCTTGAGCTCGGCAAGGTGTATGAGACCACCGTGACGGCGTCAACGTATGCTACGGGCGATCTCGCGTTGTGGCCGGAGCACGTCGCGCTTTCGGCGTCCGGCTCGACCGCGGGTCGCCTCGAGCAGATCAGAGTCGGGGACAAGGTCAAGTTGTGCGTCAATCTGGCTCCGGATCTTGAGGGCAAAGTGGTGGAAGCCGTGGGCGGCGGGCCGGTGCTGGTGCGGGACGGACGCATATCGATCGAACGGGAGCAGGAGAATTTCACGGCGAGCCATTCGGACCGGAGGCACCCGCGGACAGCTGCGGGGATCCGTCCCGATGGCAAGGTGGTGCTCGTCGCGGTGGACGGTCGCCAGGCGCGCAGCGTCGGAATGACGTTGTGGGAACTGGCGCAGCTCATGCTCGACCTGGGCTGTCGCGACGCGGTCAACCTCGACGGCGGCGGCTCGACGACGATGTGGGTGCGCGGCGAAGTCGTCAACTCTCCGTCCGGCGGAAGGCAGCGACCGGTCGGCAACGCCCTGCTCGTCATGAGTGCGGCGCCGCACGGGCCGCCAACCCGAATGCGCATCACGCCCGAGTCGGTCAGCGCGCTTCCGGGGTACCGCGTCACGGTTCACACGGAGGCGCAGGACGATTACTACAACCCGGTTGACATGCCTGCCATGGGGATGGGCTGGGCGTACGAGGGGCCGATCGGCACGGTTTCACCGAGAGGCGAATTCACCGCGGCTGAGGTCGCCGAGACGGCAACGGGAGCGATAAAGATCTTCTGCGGCGGGGTGACCGCGCGGATTCCGGTGACCGTTCACGCCCGGCCGGCGGCACTGAGAATCGCGCCGGAGGCCGCGACAGCGGCGCCCGGACAGCAGATTCGGTTCACAGTTGCACCGTTTGATGAGAGCGGCGCGCCCATTTCCTTTGATCCGAGCCAGGTGCGATGGCAAGCGGACACCGCGGCCGGTATGATGAGCGGTGACGGCGTGCTGACGGCCGGAACGGGCCCGGCGGGCACGGTCAACGCGACGCTGGCGGGCGTGACTGCGTCGGCGCGAGTTGTCTTTGCTACCGAGACGGTGCCGGTCGAGGGGTTCGAGGATGACGGCGCGTGCACGGCGTTCTCCTGGCCACGTGAAGTGCCGGTGTCGTGCGAGCGGGTAACCGAGCCGGTGCGCGAGGGAACCTACGCCGCACGTCTGACATACGACTTCACGACGACCGACGAGAGCCGCGCCGCGTACTTCGAGATCAAGCGCGACGTCGGGGACGCGCTGTTGCTGCACGCCTGGGTATACGGCGACGGTTTGGGCCACTGGCTGCGCGGCAAGGTAACCGACGCCAACGATCACAGTTTCAACCTCGACTTCGCCCCGCGGATTGACTGGATTGGGTGGCGCGAGGTGACCGCCCCCGTCCCTGCCGATGCGGAGCCGCCGATCCAATGGGACGCGATCTACGTCAGCGAGTTCCATCCGGAGCGTCAGGACACTGGGGCAGTCGTGTTCGATGCGCTTCGTGCGGAGCGGGCCGCTGCTCCGACACAGTAAGTCAGTCGGCCGCAAGGAGGTCGAGCATGTCGTGGCAGGCCGCTGCAATGGTGGCTGTGATAGCCCTCGCAATGTGCGCGACCCGGGGCGATTGTGAGGCCGGCGCGGTTGCCGTGGGCACCGGCCAGAACGTATGCACGAATGGCGGATTCGAGTCGCTCGAACAGGCGGCGGGGCCGTTGCCGAAGGCGTGGTCGGAGTATCTTCAGGGGCCGACGGCGCGAGTCGAGGTCTCGGATGACGCCTGCGAAGGCCGGCGCTCCCTGCGCCTGATAGCGCAGGCAGGGGATGTCGTCGGCGCGAACAGCGCGGTGATGGCGCTCGGGCGCGGCGTAGTGCGATTCGGCTACAAAGTGCTCGCCTCAGACGCCGATGCGGGCAATCTCGCGCTTTACGTGATCGGCCTATCCGGGCCGGCCGGCGGCGAGGTCGTGCGCCACGGCTACTCGCCGCCGAGAGAACATGCGCGCGACGGGCAATGGCACGAGGCGTCATTTGAGTTTGACTTCTCGGACCGGCGCATCAAGCACTGCCTCATTGCCCCACGCATTAACGAAACCACCACGCGGACCGGCGACGGCGATTGGCTCATTGACGCCGTGGAGGTCTACCCTATCCGCACGGGTGCGCGGATCACGCTCGCCAACGTGTGGTCGGACAAGCCGCTCGCGCGCACCGGCGATCGCATCCGTTTCAGCGCCTGGGTCGAGAACACGGGAGATGAGGAGGCCTCGCAGGTTTCCCTGCAACTCGAGGCGCCCGAGGGCATCACGTGCGCCGCGCCTGCGCAGATTGTGCGAGCCCTGCCGGCAGTTTCCTACGAGCGTGTGGATTGGGAGCTTGTCGCGAGCAAGGCGACCGCAGCCGAGATCCGACTGACTGCCGCCCTGGAGGGCGATGCGGCGGAGACTCGTCAGGCTTCGTATAAGGTGCTGGTGGTTGATCGCGAGGCGAATCTCAACCGGCAGGAACTGGTAACCGATGAGGTGGGCTACTGGCGGCTCCTGCCGAGGCCCACGACGTTGCAGGAGCGCAACCGTGCGCCGCTGGCGCCGATCCGCCACAAGCGGTCATCCGAGATCAAGCGCAGCCCCTACGGCATCTGCGCGCACCTGCCGCGCTCGCGCGACTATGAGGCGCCCTTCGATCCCGTCCACCTGATTGACGACGACCCCGAGACGTGCTGGTCGAGCCAGCAGCGCGCATCGCCATACCCTGGGCGACCGCCTTGGGTCGAGATTGACCTCGGCCGCGTCGTCACGGTGACACAGATCAACCTGATCCCGTACTGGCGCAACACCGATTTCCCCATCGGCTTCAGCGTGCGCACGAGTTCAGCCCGAAGGCGGTGGAGCGCCGTCTTGCGGGTGAAGGACCACATGCTCGCCGATTCGGGTGAGCGACGCGGCGATAAGATGGCGCAGGCTTTCCCGCTTGGGCGACGGGCGAAGGCGCGCTACGTACGGGTCGAATTCGAGCGCCTGCCGCTCTCCGGCGGGAACTACGCAGAGGTGTCGCAGGGGTATAAGGCCCGGCTATCGGGGATCGAAGTGGTTGACGACGAGGGGGGCAACGTCGCGCTCGCAGCTCGCGGCGCAACGGTGACGGTGAGCGATGCCTTCACCGGGTGGCACAACACGGCCAGGACCGTCAACGAGTCCTTCTCCCGGATCTTCGATCTCGGCGTCAAATGGGTGCGCGTCGGCCAGTGGGGCGATCAGACCGAGTGGGCAGCGGTCGAGCGAGAGCAGGGCGAGTTTCGCATGGATGCCGCGACCGACGCGGCCATCCAGAAGCTGGCGGACAACGGCGTGGATATCCTCTGGGGGCTTCAGTACGGCAATGCTCTCCACGATCGCCCCGAAAACCCCGTCATAGACATCGGCCCGATCTACACGGAAGGTCATCCCTTCTACTTGAACTGGGGCCCGAGAACCGCGGCCGGTCGCCGCGCGTTCGTGCGTTACGTGGATTTCGTCGTGCGCAAGTACAAGGACCGCATCAAGTTCTGGGAGCTGTGGAACGAGGAGAACGGCTGGTATCCATTCCACGAGCCGGAGCTGTACGGCAAGCTGCTGCTGGCGGTGTCCCGGCGCATCAAGTCAATAGACCCCGATCTCACCGTCGTTTTCGGAGGCACCGCCGCGCCTGCGCCGTCAACCACGGAGATCGCCCTGCGCGAGGGCGCCGCACCGTACGTTGACGCCTACGCATTTCACCCCTATGGCATCGACAAGCCCGAGGGCGGCATGGGCACAATGGAGTTCTACCAAGGCCAGAACCTGAGCCAGTCGCGCGAGCAGACGGGATGGAACCGACTCGAGGACATCGTGGCCGGCGTCAAGCAGCCATTCGCACAGCACGGCAGACCCGACGTCGGCGTGTGGCTTAACGAGTGGGGCACGAATGTCGCAGGCCTCGGCTATTCGTACAAGCCGGGGATCGGCGAGTACGGCTGCGCGAAGTACCTCATCCGGTTCTACGTCTACAGCGGCTGGGTCGGCCTGCGCACCGCGTGGTGGGCGCTCTACAACGAGAACATGAGCCAGGATTGGGGTGTCATTGACCCGCACGATTACAGCTTCCGTCCGCCGTCGTATGCCTTGCGCAATGTGTGCAGCGTGGTCAGCGATGTCGAGCCGATTCGCGAGTTGGCGTACCGATGCGATGGCGCGGCCCCGGACCTCAAGGTCATCAGCTATCACAGGGATAACAGCAACGAGATGCTGGTGCTGGTGTGGGCCGCGGAGATGTTCAACGAAGAGGTCAAAGCATACCCAAGTAGGCTGTCCTTCGCTCTGAAGTCGCGCCCGACGCGCGTGACGCTTACCGACCTCTACTGGGGTGTCTCGCAGCCTGCGGTGTGGTCCTACAATGACGGAACGTTGACGGTGGACGGCTTAGTCGTGCGCGACTATCCCATCGTGATTTCCTGCCGATGAGCCTGACGCCGGCGCCAGCCGGACGGCGAGGCCGCCAGCCGCGGCTTGGCGATTGAGGAGAACCCGATGCCGTTGCGCATCGCTCTGGCGCTAGGGGTGATACTGATGCTCGCCAACGCTTCGAACGCCGCCGGGGAGCCGCCGGTCACCGAGTACCTCTCCGACACGCTGCCGCGCCTGTCGCTCGTGCAGCAGGGATGGGGAGTGCTCGGCATTGACACTGCGGCGCACGCGCCCGATCGCGAGCCGCGCCCGCTTCAGATCCAAGACCGGCACTTCACCAAAGGCCTTGGCAGCCACGCGCCCGGGCAGATCGTCGTCGAACTGGATGGCGAGTACGAGTCGTTCGAGGCCGAGATCGGCGTCCAATGGCAGGATGGAGACGTCGGCAGCGTGGTGTTCCAGGTCTATGTGGACGGCGAGAAGCGATTCGACAGCGGGATCATGCGCGAGCGCGACGCGGCTCGATCCATCTGCGTGGCGGTGGGAGGCGCGCAGGAGTTAGCGCTGGTCGTGACCGACGCAGGCGACGGCATCACGTGTGATGTCGCCAATTGGGGAAACGCCTGCGTGATTCCTGCCGCAGAAGCCGAGCGCCGCTCGGCGCCCGAGCCCGTGGACATCGCGCCGTTCGGCCGCATCATGACGTGGGATCCGAAGCGTACCGACGGCTGCCGCTCCAGCCGCGTCGAGGAGTTCCGCGCCGAGGATGTATTCCTCGGCACCGAGGTGGCGCCGTCCAGCGACGGAGCGTACGTCGTGCCCACTGACAAGTCGGGCATCGCCTGCGTCGGTCTGGAGTGGTGGGAACGGCGCAGTCTGCGCGAGATCGGGCTGCAGTTTATTGAAGCAGCCGCCGTGCCGTCGGCATCCGGCGTTCGGGTCGAGCGCTGGGTCGGCGAGTCCGCCTGGCAGGGGCGGTGGGAGACGATCAATGGCCGCATCGAAGTGGATGATGACTGCTGGCGACTGCGTCCCGGTTGGCGCGACAACCCGCAGGTGCGCCTGGGCACGCTGAAGATCCGCTGGATCTTCCCTGCGACGGATAATCCGATCGTCCTGCGGGGCTTATGGGCGTTCACCGGGACAGCGTGGGACACTGCCAAGCTGCTGGTGCAACTCGAGCGTCCCTTGCCGGAACAGAGCGGCGAGGCCGAGATATACAACGGGGCGATCCTCGCACCCGCGAGCAGCGGTTCGCCGATCGTGCGCGCCTGGGACCTCGCACGGCCGCTGGAACTCACGGTGCGATACGCCAGGCCGAGTTTCCGCAGGTCGGACCGGACGGTCATCCGGCTCCGCCTGCCCACCGGCGCGTTTGCCGTCGCAGTGGACGACGTCCTGAGCAACCCGGTTTACGTGCGAGACTTCGGCGTTGTGGTGACGCGGGCGGGCAGCGAACTGACACCTGCGGAGTTGCGCCGCGGCATCGCCGGACGGCAGACCGTTCTCGAGCGCGTGCGGCGCATGCCGGATCAGGATTTCCCGCAGGCGATGGCAGCGGTACACAACCCCGCGCAGGACAACGGGCCGATGATGCTGTCGCTGGCCTGCGCCAACGAGAAGTTCGTCGTGGACCGCAACGGCGCAATTCGCTACGATGCACTCGAAGTCGTGCCCCAGTTCGGAGCGCCCGGGAGCCAGGAGTTCACTCGCCACCTCGACGGCGGATGGCTGCCCGTCCCGGTGAACGCTACCGAGCGGAACGGCATCGCGTATTCACAGCGGACGTATGTCGCCCCGTATGTCCGCGATAGCCGAACGGGCGGCGACGCCCCCGATGCATCGCATTCCATATGTGTTGCCGAGGTGAGTATCGAGAACCGACACTCCGAACCCAAGGATGCCAGACTAGGCTTCACCTTCGTGACCCATGGAGAGGACGCGCAGTCCGTGCGCCTGGAGACGATCGGGCGGCGCGTCGTCGCCACTGCGGGAGGTCGTGTGTTCGCGGTTGTCGACCTGAGGCGAGCAGAGCCTCTGCGACCTGTCGCAGAGGGCAATGCGCTGTCGTTATCCGGCGCGCTGTCGGCCGGCGCCCGCGTGCACTGCGTGCTGTACGTGCCATCCTGGGAGGTCACGCCTGAGCAGAGCGATCAGTTGAACTCCGCAGGCGACTTTCACGCCGCGTGCGTCGCTTACTGGAACCGCATCATGTCCCCGGCGATGCGGGTCACGATACCGGATCGGCTGCTCGGCAATGTCATTCGCGCGTCGCAGGTGTACTGCCTGATGGCGGCGCGCAATGAGGACGACGGCAAACGCATCGCGCCCTGGATCTCCTCGCCGGTGTACGGGCCATTGGAGAGTGAGGCCAACTCCGTCATCCTCGGCATGGACGTCATGGGGCATCATGACTTCGCGCGGCGCTCGCTGGACTATTTCATCGCACGCTACAGCCCGCTGGGCTTTCTCACCACCGGCTACACGCTGGTCGGTACCGGCTGGCACCTGTGGACGCTCGGCGAGCATCACGCGCTGACGCGGGATTCCGAGTGGCTGCGCAACGTCGCGCCGGAGGTGGCCCGCGTATGCCGTTGGGTTTCAGCGCAGCGCGACAAGACGAAGCGGCTCGATCCCGACGGCGACAAGATGCCGGAGTACGGCCTGGTGCCACCCGGCGTGGTCGCGGATTGGAATGTCTTTGCCTATCGGTTCTTCATGGAAGCCCACTACTGCGCCGGGCTGCGTGAGGCGGCGCGGGCGCTTGCGGACGTCGGCCAGCCAGGCGCACAGGCCTGGGTGGACGAGGCGGCTGCGTTTCGCGAGGATATTCTGAGGGCGTACCGCTACACGCAGGCGCGGTCACCGGTCGTTCCTTTGCGCGACGGCACGTGGGTGCCCGCGACTCCAGGCATGCTGTACTGCTTCGGGCCGATTGCCGACTTCTACCCCGGTGAAGACTGGGGGCGCAGTTGGGCCGGTGACGTCGAGACGGGATCGCAGCACCTCGTGGCGCTGGGAGCGCTCGAACCGGACGCGCCAGAGGTCGAGTGGATGATCGATTACTTCGAGGACTTCTGGTTTCTGCATGCCGGCATGGGTGATTATCCGGCCGAGGAGAGCGAGAAGGATTGGTTCAACCTGGGCGGGTTCTCGAAAATGCAGCCCTACTATACGCGAATCACTGACGTATATGCGCTGCGCGACGACGTCAAGCCGTTCATCCGCTCGTACTTCAACGCCGTCCCGTCGCTCCTCAACACCGAGAACTTGTCGTTCTGGGAGCACTTTCACAATTTGGGCGCGTGGAACAAGACCCACGAGACC
>CP070648.1:646327-685177 GCA_020354555.1 Armatimonadota bacterium
GCGACCGACAGAGCCGATATTCTGATTTCGTGGTTGATCGAGGAGCGCATGGAGCCGAGTGGGACGACGCTAGGCCTGGGAGGAGGAGACATAAACAGCGGGTACATCATGTCCCAGATCATCATGTCTCTGGTTGAACTTGGGGATCCGCTGCTCGTGCTGGAAGTAGCGACGTCGTCGCACCTGGCTTCCGTTGACGACAACGTGCGGGACGCCATGCGGATCACGCTGGGCCTCATGGGGGATGGCGACCAGGCCCGCGAGCTGATGCGTATTCTCGACACGCACGCAGAACCGTATTTCCGCGCTCTCGCAGCGAAGGCCCTTGGGCGTGTGGGTGCGGCCGAAGCCAGACCCAGGCTCAAGCGGGCACTCGAAGACCCATTCACGGTACGCGCTGGCAACTCCGTCAGAGGGCTTTACACAGCCTATCCAGTGCGCGAAGGCGCCGAGACTGCGCTCCGCATGTTGGATGACCCTGCCAGATTTACCCACGCCAAGCAACGCGCCGAGATGTTTGCGCAGCGACTGGATAATGCGCGCAAGCAAGCTATTGCACGTGGAATGTCACCCCCCGCTAGCGGCATAAGGGAAGACATGAGCCGAGTAGCTGCCGCGCAGGAGTCCACGGCTGATCGGCCGGGTGGGAACGAACCCGGCGCCTCGGTTCGCGTTTCACCCTCGTCCACCTCCGGCTCCAGCGCCACTCAGGTCGCTGGAGCGACGAAGTTGCGGGAAGGTAGTCGGGAGGTGGCCTCCGCGCCTTCGGAAGCTGCCCGCCCCGAGCGCACAGCGGAGTGCCGAGTGCTCCTAGCAAGTGGTGGGATCGCGACACTGATCGCCGTCGCCGCCTTGCTCGTGTTCTGGTTGCGGACGATGCGCGGCACTGGTCGTAAGCGTGACGCCTCGGCCGATAGCGCGGCACTCTAGCGGCCGCACGGCGACGGCGACTCGGTGCCGGATGCACAGGAGCCAGCTCTGGGTGGCACTCAAGAGAATGCCATCAACAGCAGGTTGGTCACGCAGGCAAGCATTATAGGTGCGGGGATGGGCGCAAGAGTGCTCGGGAAGTGTGCGATGGTCCCGGTGGAGGAACGACTGGCGCCAATTCCAGAACGGTTCGAATTGGAGTCTGCTCCGGCCGAGTGACAGACAAGAATCCGTCGGCTGTCCTACAGGGCACACAGAGGATAGCTCCACCCGTCCTCACGCCCCGAGCCGCTCGCCCACGATTACGACGGCGCCGACGAGTCCGGGGGGCGTCAGAATCCGCGGGGGGCGAACTCGACCCAGAGCGTCTTGCCGCGGCCGTAGCCGTAGCCGTAGCTGCCGTAGCCGTAGCTCGCCGTCGGGGAGTAACAGAGGAGTGCTTCGTAATCGCCGACGGCGCGGCCGACGGCGATGCGCGAGTTGACGGATTCGGCGGTGCCGAAGCGGGCGAAGCTGCCGCGCAAGTCGACGCGCCACGGCCCCGCGCCGACGGCGGGTCGCTCGATGGGCAAGGCGTAGCTGACGCTGCCCGAGGCGAAGAGACTCTTGCGGTCGAGGCTGTAGCTGGCGTATCCCGAGGCGCGCCAGTCGAGCCCCTTGCCCAGGTAGGCATTGAGGCTGACCTGCTCGCGGCCGTAGGAGCTATAGTACCCGCCGCGCGAGAGGTTGTAGTTGTACGCGAGGGTCGCGCTGCCCAGGCTGCCTAGGCCCTGGCGGACGATGGCCCGGGCATCGAAGGTGGTGCGCTGGCCGCCGATCTGCGCCCAGGTGAACTGCTGGAACAGGTCGAGCGTGGCGCTGGTGCTGTTGCCGATCCTCCAGGCGGGCGGTGCAAGGCCGACGCCGCAGCCCGCGAGGAGGCCGCCGCCGTAGCCATATTGGCCGCCGCCGTAGCCGAGGGTGCCGCTGACATCGTAGGCGAAGCCGGTGCGCCCGACGGGGCGGTCGCGCCAGTGCATGTTGCTATCCACCGACCAACTGGACATGCCCCCGATGGAGCTGCCGAGGGCGATGATGTTGAGGTCGGCGTCGGACAGCCGGCGATTGTAGAACGCGCGCGCGGTGAGCGCTCCCGGGTAATCGGGGTTGTAGCGATAGTAGTTGAAGCCCATGTTGAGGCGGCTGCCGGCATCGAACTCGACCTGATGGTCGAGGCGGACGCTGCGGGTGCTCTCCGTGATGTCGTCGAGGGCGAGCGTCCCCTTGGAGCGCGGGGTGAGGAGGTACTGCTCCTCGACGCCGAGCGACCACCCGCTGCGCCCGTAGCCGTAGCTGCCGCGCGCGCGGCGGCGGATATGGAGCGAGCCGACGTGGGTCTCGTTGGCGGCGTAGTAGAACGGCAGGTCGAGGTTGAGGCCGCCGGTGGAGCTGAGGCTGAAGATCTGATTGAGCAGGCTGCGCTGGCCGCGCAGAGGCGCGACGTAGTAGGGCAAGGAGAAGACGCGCTTCTCCCCGACGTATAGTGTGGCATCGGTGAACTGGATGCGGTCGCGCGGGAACACGACGGCGTCGCGCGCGACGACCCAGGTGTTGGTATCGCCGGTGTCGGTGGGCAGGAAATCGGCGCCGCCGGCGGGCGCGGCCTCGGTGACGCTCAAATCGTCGGCGCTGAACGCGATGCGTTCAATGGAGTCCTTCGCGCTCAAGAGCACGCCGCGGCAGCGCGACACGTGGTAGCAGGCGCGCTCGCCCTCGAGCGTCGCGGCGCCACTGGTCACGCGCACCGCGTGCTGCGCCTTGAGGACGCCGCGGGAGACCTCGTATTGGATGTTGCCCGCCTCGACGACGAGCTTGCCGTGCTCGGCGCGCGCGTGGTCGCTGGCGGTGATGCAGTCGTAATCGGCGCTGTACGCGACGTATCTCCCTGCGACCCGCACCATCGGCGCGGGCTCGGACGGGGCGGGAGCCTTCGCTGCGGCGCCGGTGAACTCGACAGCGACGACCTCGCGCTGGCCGCCGACGATGATGGAGACCTCCGCCGTGCCCGGGGCCGGGCTGGACAGCTCGGCGCGGGCCATGCCCGCAGCGGTGAGGGCGATCTGTGGCTCGACGGTGCCGAGGGTGGTGACGAAGGTGACTTCGGTGCCGTCGGGCGCCGGCGCGCCAAGGGAATCGGTGAGGCGGACGGTGATGGCGCAGGGCTGGTCGCCGTCGGCGCCGAGGCGCTGCGGCTGGGCGTCCACGTCAATGCCGTAGGTGTCAGCGACGGCTGCGGCGGCGGAGAGCAAGATCGCCGCGACGGCCGCGATGCGGATGGTCATGCTCGCGGCGGATCGCGTATATCGCTCTGGCCAGCCCATGCAAGTCATCTCACGCCCGCGCCGCGCAGAGGCGCGGCCGCGGGTCGCCCCCTACTGCGGCATCGCCCAGTAGTCCTGGCGCCCGTTGGGGTACTGGTACGCGAAGTCACGCGCGACCATGAATGTGAAGTCCCAGATATTCCCGTCGTACCCACCAAACTCGTACGCGGTGTAGAGGATCGCCAGATAGGGCCACGGGGTGAACGCGGGCGGCCCAGCCTTCATCCACGGCTCGTAAGCCGGATCCGGCCAGCCGGTGGTTGGGTCAACCGGGGTGAGTTCCCATCCCGACTTCTCGACAGCGACACTGTAGATATCGGCGGGCATGCCGGTCTGGTAGTAATAACCATTCGAGCGTGTCCGGGTATGGAACACGCGACCCGTGGACTGGCCGGTTAACGTCACCGCAACGTCGGGCACGGGGCGGTCCCACTGAGTGCGGATGAGGCCGCTGGCAGCATAGGTCGGCACCGGCGAGCCGCCCCAGAAGTAGAAGGCGGCGATCGTGCCGGTTAATTCGAAAATATTCCACGGGCCGTTCGGAGGGTGCCAACCTTCGACGGAGTCCTCGAGCGCGTTGACCTGGAAGGTGTACCCGCGCTTGCTCACTGATATCCTGTAGTACCCCTCGCGCAGGATCTGGTTGCCCTGAGCGTCCTGGCCGCCGAGGCGGACGAAGCCCTGTGAGTTGGTCTGGCGCGTCTGCACGACGACCCAATCGCCCTCGAAGCGCTCTACCGTCACCGTCGAGCTTGGGATCGGGTTCTTGGCCGGGTCGAGGCTGTACACGTCAATTAAGCTGTACCACAGGGGGCTGATCCAGAAGTTCTGCGAGTTCGCCTCGCGGCTCGGCAAGGCCAGCAGATTGTATGGCGGTGTGATGAAACGGTCGAGGACCTGCTCCGGCTCGATATAGTAGAACCCGGGCTCGAGCCCGGTCACGCGGTAGCGCCCGTCGGCGCCGGTGACTGCCGGGTAGACAGCGAGTATGTCTTCGGCGAAGAATGGCGGATACCGGGAGGCTACCTCATATACGTTGACGGCAATCCCGGGCACTCCCCGCCGGAACTGGTCCCACACGTATCCGCTGATCTGCAGGGTCACGCTGACCGTCGCCGTGAAGTCAACGCCGGTGACGTCCGCCGCGACGATCTCCGGTCGCCGATCAACGGGCGTGAAGGCGTGGTACTCCTTGCTCGGCGTGACGCGATACCTGCCGGGGAGGAGATTGGTGATCTCGTAGGTACCGTCGGCGCGGGTGCCGCCGGTGACCCGGCGGCCGGGGACTGTATTGATCCCCTCCACAGTGACCGCGACGCCGCTGACGGGCCGGTCGCGCACGTCGGTGATGCGCCCCGAGATACTGTAGGTGGTGGCGGTAGTACCGGTCACGACCATGGAGTAGGGCTGCGGGCCCCGGGGGACGTTGTTGCCCCAGATCTGGATGTAATAGTTGCCGACGACGGGCGTGGGAAACTCCAGCCGCTCGACGTTGTTGACGCGGTCGTTGTAGGGTTGGGCGCCGAAGTTCCCGCGGTAGCGCACGCCGCGGGGATCAACGACGACGAGGTTGAGGTCGTTGACCAGGGCTTCGTACACATATGGCGCGCCGGGGTAGTCGGTCCACGCGAGGGTAATGGCAAGCGGTGTGCCGGCGCTGGTGACGACCACGGGGTGGATGTCCACCGCCCCAGTCTCCTGGATCATGCCATAGTCGTGGAAGATGAGGCTGATGCCGGGGTGGATTCTCTCGGGATGGACGCTGGCGCCGATGCTCGGCCGACCCCAGCCCTGGGACTGGTCGGGGCGGGGTTGAATCTCCTGCTTGGGCCCGGTGCCGTACTGGCCGGGAGCCAGATCAACCGCACCGTGGATGAGCGTCGCTTTGATGAGCGATCCGGTGGGTTCGGCGTGGCCGCGGACGACCTCATAGTACTCGCGCACCAGGGCCGCGGCACCGGCGGTGAGGGGAGTCGCCATGCTGGTGCCGCCGCCGTAGAGATACCAGTCGTCGTAGACACCCCAGCCTTCGTCCACGCCGGAGTAGTCGCCGTACTTGCCGCGCGAGCGACAGGAGATGATGTTGGTGCCGGGGGTGACCACATCCGGTTTGATGCGCCCGTCCAGGCACGGCCCGCGGCTGCTGAAGGCGGCCATGCCCGAGGGATCATCTGAGGTGTAGTCCGACGCTATCGGATCCGCGGGGTACCACCACAGCTCGCCCCACGTGAAGTCCGCATACCCGCCCCAGCCGGACAACGGCGGGCGATAGCTCTCGGTGGCGCCGACGGTGACGCAGTTCTTCGCGGTCGCGGGTTGGCCGATGCTCACCGAATCGACCACGCCGTCCGCGTCCCAGTCATATCCATCGTTGCCGGCGGAATAGAGAATGGTCATCTCGGGGCGGCGCCAGAGGTAGTCATCCACGGTGAAAGACTCGTACGTGTACCCACCGAAGTAGTACGACGCACCCCAACTGTTGGTGTGAATGCGCGCCCCCGCGCCGTACGCCCGGTCGAAGAGCTGGCCGTAGTTTGACGGTACGCCGGTAAGCCAGCCGGCGGAATCCATGATCGATTGGAACACGAGCCGCGCCTCGGGCGCCATGCCGGCAAAGGAGCCGGTGTAGTAGGCGCCGGCGGGGTCGGAGCCGGACATCGCCCCGTTACCGAGCACGGAGCCAGCGACATGGGTGCCGTGGCTTCCGGCGGCGACCGGCGGCTCGGTGCTGTCGCTCCAGTCGTTCGGGCGTCCCCAGGCCTGCGCCGCCGCGAGGCGGGGCAGGCCGGCCGCGTCGAGGAAGTCGGGGTGGAGCGTGGCAGGGTTGCCGGTGTCGAGCCCAGTGTCCGCGACCGCAACGATCTGGCTCCCGCCGAAGAGGGAGTAATCCTGCCACACATCAATTCCCCCGGGCAAGCCCGAGACATTGCTGACGTTGAGATAGCGCTGGCCCTGGTCGTTGTGCAACTCCGGGAGCTTGTACTCCTGTATCCAGGCGACCTCCGGGAGCGCGGCCAGATCCGGCACCGCTCCTGCCGGCATGCGCAGACGCACCGCCGGACGCGGCGCCCAGGAGAACCCGACGCACCACAGATTGCGGTCCCTGACGAACTGGCCCACGCGGTCGAGGATCTCACCAGGGTAGAGCTGGACGGTGACGGTCAGGCCGCGCTGCTTGTTCGCGATGAGGCTCTTGCGATACTTCCACTGGGACGGGAAGGGACCGACCCAACGAACGCACGGGAGGTTGGTGACCTGGGTCGCCTCGGCGGCCGTCATGCGAGTGACGAATGCGTAGCGCGGGATGTAGTCCAGCAACACGGCGCCGAGGTCAGCGGCCTGGCGCTTCCAGGCGGACCGCACCGGCCCCTGGAACTGCACGACATAGTAGTTGCGGTCGCTGGAGATGGTGGAGCCCATGGCCGAGGCCTGGGCTGCGCGCGCTGCGACGACGGCGGCGGGCTCGGCGCATTTCGGGTCGAACTGCGCCTCTCCCATGAGGATAGGCGCATAAGGCGCGCCCCAGGCGGCGATGGCGGTTGCCGCCAGCAGGGCCATCACCACGCCCATGCGCCAGGCCCGTGTGTTCATGTTCGGTCCTCCAACCTATCCCCGGCGCAGCCGCGGACGCACGACGGCCCGCGTCCGCGGCGCGTCAGCCCCGCGGTTCATTCCTGCTCAGGCCGTCGCTTGCGCTTCCGGAGATCATTCTGCTCCGGCAGACGCGCAAGCCTACGGCACCACTACGGCGTTGACGTTGACCGCCAGCGTGCCGACTGCGTCCGCATCCGGCGGGCCCTGCGGCGAACCAACGCTGATGGTGAAGTTGGCCGGCGCCGCCGGGTCAATGACGTGGACCGTCATTGTGGTCACCGCTTGGCCGCCGGTGGTGAACGCCGGATCGGGGTTATAGTCCACCGAGGCGATGTTCTCGTCCGGATCCTGGACCTCGAAGAACACCGGATTGTCGTCCTGGACCGGGTTTCCAAATTCATCGAACACGTGGGCGAGAACGGTAACCGTCATCTCCGGGAAGACGGTGGTCTCGGGCGGGTCGAGGGTCAACTCGATGGTGCCAGACGGCCCCGCCGCCCCGACGTACTGGTAGACTGGCCAGGTGTCCCAGTAGGTGTCGATGATACTCGGCACATAGACGTTAACGTCCAGCAGGGCCGCCGTGACCTGATCGGGGAAACTGGTTACGGTCGCCGAGGCCTCGGCACCGCAGTACTTGACACCGCTATAGGTATGGTACATCGTCGTCGTCGTCGATACCGTGGCGACGACGGTGCTGCCGATGGTGAAGGTGAATGTGAGGGGCACGCCGGACGGCAGCGGGTTGTTGTTCTGATCGGCGAGGATCGCAGTTGCCCAGATCGGATCCCCCGCCTTCGGGACGAGGTTCGGCTGTTCGGCAAGGTTGCTGCTGCCGGTCGTGCGCAGCCGCCAGTCGCCGCCGAAGTCGGTCCACAGGTCGGTGTCATTGGCGCTGCCATCCCAGTTATAGGCGGCGATGTTGCCGCAGAAGATCTGGTATTCCGGTCCGGCGGTGGCCGGGCCGGCCGGGTTGCCTGCGTAGGAGGTGATGCTCGCCCAGCCGGGCCGGTAGGTGGCTTTGTTAGTGGCATCGAGGAAGCTGCCCGTGACCAGAGTCGCCTCGGCCAAGCCGTCCTCGGTGAGGGCTGAGCCATCGACCTGCCCGATATCGGTGTGGAAGAAGACCGGGGTGCCGTCAACCACCGGGTTGCCGTGCTTGTCGGTAACCCGTGCATAGACAGTGGCGGTCGGCGAGGCGCCGCTCGGGCTGGTGGTGCCGTTGGTCGCCGGCATGACGCCATTCGGCGCCAGGATGACCATCGAGACGTTCTGCGCTAGGCCTGAGGTCAGGGTCAGCGTGACAAACCCTGTGGCCCCACCCGACTTCGCGACGACGCTCGCGGTGCCAGCGGTAATGCCGGCGGTGAAGGTCGTGGTGGCGTCGCCGTTCTCGTCGGTGACGATGCGGTCCTCAGCCAGCGTGCCGAGATCCGTGTAGATGTCCACGCTGACACCGACCTTCGGCTTGCCTTCGTTATCCTGCACGCGGACGATGATGTCGGCCTGATCCTGGCCGTTGGCCTGGAGCGTGGCCGGGGAGGCGACGACGCTGATAACGGTATTCACCGGCGCGGTGAACTGCACCTCGGTGGAGCCGCTGACGAGGGCAGCGGTGCCGGTTATCGTCGCGGTACCGGTCTGTGTGGGTGCGGTCAGGAACACCGTCACCAGGCCGCCGATGGTGCGGCCGCTGGTCTGCAACGTGCCGCTGTCCACGAACTTCCCTTTGCTGGTGACGAATTCGACCAAGGTCCCGTCAGCCACGGGGCGGTAGCCTCCGGCGCTCGGGTCGGGGACGTTGGTGCGCACGTCGGCGACGATCTTGGACACGCTGCGCCCATCGGCGGGTATGCTCAGCGGCTCAGCGGTCAGGGTGATGCGGTACGGCGGATCCGTGTAGGTCACGACCGTGCTGCCGAGCATCTCCGGCGGGCCATCCCATACGCCGTCGTCGTTGATGTCAAGCCATGCCCAGACGACGTCCGAATCGCCGTTGACGAGGTCGGGCGCGCTAATCAGGGTGGAGTACGCGACGCCGTCCTGCGTGAGGGCGCGCTCGCGGCCGGCCGCGATGGTGGCTCCGGTCGTGCTCAGGCTGTCGCCGCCCTCGAAGCCGAAGCGAATGACGGTGCCGTCCTGCACGGGCATGCCGTTGGCGAACTTGGCGGTGGCCGTGATGAGGGCCGTACTGCCGAGCCCGCCTGCCGGTATGACGTGGGGATCCACGCTCACGGTCACGCGCGGAGCGCCGACGAATTGCACGGTCACTTGCGCGGCGGGCGTTCCGGCGGGAGCGCCGACCGCGGTCGCCGTGACGGTGCACGGTCCGGTGGCGGTCCCGGCGCTGGTCAGGGTGGTCACGGCCGTGCCGTCGGCGCCGGTCACCGCGCTCGTCGGGCTGACAATGCCGATGGTCGGCGCCAGGCTGGCGAACTGAACCGTGACGTCGGGCATACCCCCGCCGCCCTGGTCGAGGACGGCGGCGGTTAGGGTGGTGCTGCTCTGGCCGTCGGCCGCGAGCATGGTGTATTCGGCCGCGAGGGTTACCGCTGCTATCTGGCGCGCGAGGAGGGTGATGTTCATAGTAACGGCGTCCACGCCCTCGCACAGCACGGTGACTTCGGGATTGGCGCTCGGATCGGTCCCGGCCTGGAAGCGCACGGCGGTCTTGCCGTTGGCGTCGGTGATGACTCTGAGACCCGCGGGCACCGCCGTCGCGGGGTAGTCGGGATGCGGCACGAGCGTGCCGCCGTTCACGGTCAGCGAGAACACGATCTCGATGCCCGCCACCGGGTTATCCGCGGCATCGCGCGCAAAGGCATAGAGGTCCACGGTGCTGACGCCGTTTGCGACGACTGCCGGATTCGGCGGCGACGTCAGCAGGTAGGCCGGCGGATTGCTCGGGCTGATGGGCGACGGGACGGCGGGGATGCGGTCGCTTTCGACGACCGGGCTGCCCGCGATGCTCGCCACCGCGTAGGTGTAGCTACCCGGATCGAGCGGTGAATCGGTATAAGTTGTGACGGTGCTGCCGACCTGGGCGATCTGCGCCCCGTTGCGAAAGACGCGATAGCCCGTGGCGTCGGGGCTGGCGGTCCACGTCAGGACGACCGCAGCGATGCGAGGTTCCGCGCGCACGTCGCTGGGGGGCATCGGTGTGCCCGGAGTGAACACCTGGCGCAATGACGCGCCGACACGCCCGTTGACGCCGGTCGCCGCGGTCACCGCGCCGACGGCGTAGAAATACGTCGTGCCGCCGACCACATTCATGTCATTGAACGTCAGGGTGCCCGCAGCGGGCGCGAGTTCCGTCCTCAGGGTGCTGCTGTCCCACGGCCCGTCGGCGGAAGTGCTGCGATAGAGGCGGTAGGAGTCAATGAAGGGCTCGGGGTTCTCGGCCCACTGGACTTCCACGGCGCCGACGCCGTTGCGGGCGGTGGGCATCGCCGGAGCGGTGGGCCACGCCGGGCCGACCTCGACGATGCCGACGGCGCCGCGGAGTTGCTCGTAGTAGTTATAGAAGTCCACCGGCGTTGATTCAGACCCGCCGACGACGGCGCTCATCCGGTAGGCGTAGAGCGTACCCGTATTGGCCGATATGTCGGTATAGATGCGGTCGGACCTGCCGACGTTTGCGAGCAGGGAGTATCCGCTCGCCTGCCGAGTGAGGCGGACGCGGCTTTGCGGGGCGCGTCGTACGCGTCCGGCGCGGGAGGCGCCCATCTCGGCGCGGTAGATATTGAAGCTCGTGATGCTCGTGGCGGTCGGCGCAACCTCCCACGACAACTCGACGGCGTCGGCAGTCGGGATGGCTGTGGCGGAGGACACGATGCCGGGCTGCACGACCGGCGGAGCCGCACCGCCGCCGCCGTCGCTGGCGAGGGCGATGACAGCCGCGGCGGCGAGCAGCGCGCCGATCGTCTGCCAGGTCTTGTCCTTCTTTTTCCCGATCGCGGGGGCGGCCGGCCGCTCCCGCGGGGCGGCAACGATACTCACGCCCAGCACTTGCTGCACGACCTGGGTCACGGCGTCGTCAATGGCCTCCGTCATCAGCGGGCCCTCGCCGGCGTCGAAGCCGACCTTGGCGGCGCTCTTACCGGTGAGGGCGACGGTGCTGACCTGTTCGGCGGCGAGGTCAAGCTTCTGGATCGAGAGGCCGATAGTGACCTGCTTGCCCGCCTCGTCCCAGGTGTACTCGTCAATGCTGCCCCAGAGGACGATATCGGCGCCGAGGGCGCGGCCGATGCGCTCGGCCTGCGAGCGATTAGCGGGAGGGACGATATCGAGGTCGCCGGGATCGAGTGTCATCTCGACATCCATCGCCCTGCGGACTGCGGGCGAGGAGGGGCGAAGGTTGATGAGGCTCGCCCGATCGGACGCGGCGAGGGTGAGTTGGAGCGCCTGATGGACGCGTCCGGCGAGTTCATCGCCGCCGACTTCCGTGTTATTGGCCAGAGGTAGGGCGACGACTTTGACCCGCCCCGCGGGGGCCGCGGCGACGGTGGGAGCCGGCCCGAGTATCGGCACGGCCACCGCAAGGATGAGCCCGAAGACTAGGACGGTGACAACCCTGCCCGTCGTGAGCTTTCTCATCCGTTCAATCCTCCGCTGCTTGATATCACCCAGCGCAGGGCCGAGGCCCAGCCCCGGCCCGGCTCGTTGTGTTGCTCGCTATCGCCCGGCGGGCGGCGGCGTGCCGCCGCAGCCCGCCTCTCAGCGTGTGTCAGCGGGTCCGGCCCGTGTATCAGGCCGCCCGGAACGGTGTTACCGAGATAGTGGCCCGAGGACGCGTATGCGCCTGGGCGCGCGTCCGTCGGCGGCAGTGCCCGTGGTCACGCCCGGCGTGTAGGTAAAGGTGGAGCTGGCCGGCCGCCCCCACACGTAGCCCTGATCCTGTGGATAGACCTCCGCGATGCCGGGGATGGCGCGCGGGGCAACGGGATCGCGCGAATTGCGCGCCCCGACGCGCCAGCGCAGGGCCATGGTGCCGACAGTGGGCGGCGGGAAGCTCTGGGCGACATTGAGTGTCAGCGAGAGCTGCGTGCCCTCGGGCGCCTCGGCCTCATAGGCCGTAAAGGTCTTGGTGTTGACCGGCAGGAAGAACGCGTCGCGGCTGATCTGCAGTATGTACTCGTCGGCGCCCGCAACCGCGTTCCATGAGAAGATGACTTCAGTAAGGTCATCGACCTCACCACCCGCGGTGGGCGTAACAAGTTCCGGCGGCGCGACGTAGGTGGCGACGCTAGAGGCGCCGGTGTACGGCGACTCCTTGAGCACCCAGGTGCGCTCGGGCGCCTCCTGGCGGGCGGCAGCCACCTGGCGGAAGACGTCGAGCTTCGACGGCGCGGACGGCGAGTCATCCGCTCCGAATATGATGGTGCCCCCTTCTTCCTCGCCGCCTTCTTCTTCCTCGCCGCCTTCTTCTTCGCCGCCTTCTTCCTCTTCGCCGCCTGGTGACGGGCCGAACTGCACGTCGGCGACGATGGCGACCACGCGATAGACATACTGCTGGCCGGCGGTCGGGGGAATCACAGCGATAGCGCGCACGTAGCTGCTGCCGAGGGCGCCGCCGCCGCCCAGCACTGGATCATTGCCGGAATCCCAGTCGGCGTAGCTGAACGCCGTCAACACGCCTGTGGTTGCGTCAATGGTGGCGCTGACCGTCTGAGATAGGCCGGCAAATTGGTCCTCTTCGTCAATGAAGAATAGGCCGCCGCCTACGGGGTCGGAACCAACGGCCGGCTTGACCCATCTGATCTGGTCGTTGCGCCATATCTCGTAAGCGCGGACGTTGCGCCACTGGTGTCCCGCAGGGCTCCAGGTGACGAGAACGCCTTCGCGCGCGCCGGTGGGGTCGGTCAGGGCGCTGGCCTGAACGCCGGCGACCGGTTCATCGCCGGGGCTGCTCTTGGACAGGGTGAAGAAGATACCGGCCGCAGCGGCGAGGCTGAGCAGTGTGTTATTGAGCTTAGCCTTGGCCTTGGGGCGGCGCGCTGCGGCGGGCCTGGCGGCGGCGGAGGGCGGCGCGAACACGGGGATTGCGGTGTCGCCCACGGTGACGCCGCGGTAATTCGCGGTGATACTGGCGGTGGCATAGGTCGGCTCGACGTCCACGACGCGCAGGCGCCCGACTTTCTCGCCGAAGCGCATGACCACCAGTTCCATGCCCTCGACGAGGCCGGAGCGGCTGCCGGCGTTGAGGTAGGCGTCGCTCGGGGTGGCGCTGAGGATGGTGGCGTGGGGCATCTCGTAGCTGATCATGGTGCGGACGGCGTGATAGGTCGCCACGGTCAGCGCTTCATCGACCAGCGCGTCGTCGGCGGCGGTGTAGCCCGGCTTCGGGCTTGAGCCCTCGGTCACGCGCGCGCCGTTGACGTACTCGCCGGATTCGACACTGAGCAGACCGACGGTGATATCCACGACGGCAATGCGTCCCTGATTGACTTGCTCGAAGTGGATGTCGTTAAGGGTGCCGGAGGCAACGTAGGGAACTTCCAGTTCCTCGCCGAGGCGCGCCTGGGCGACTTTGCCCATGGGGACGGAGAAGCCGAGGCGAGCGAGGGCCTCGTCAACCTCGGCCCGCTGCAAGGGTTCGAAGTCATCGGACTCGCTCATGGCGAGCACCAACGCGTCGGCGGCGCTGCTGCCGAGGGCGTCGCCGCCGTAGCCGCTGCGGTTGACGAAGTCCAGGACCGCGACTGGAGCCGACTCGGCGGAAGCGAGGGATTCCTGCGCCCGCACCGCGGCCGACTGCATGCTCAGAACGGCCACGCCGATGGCGATCGCGCAAATCACGAGGGCCGCCGTAACGATACGACCCCGGCCGACGCTCATGGTGCCCATGTGACCTTGCTCCTCTCTTCAGCGGAGAACTGTTTGTTCGGCACTGCTCGCGGCAATCGAGTGGACGCCATTCAGGCTTGGGCGCAGTAGTAGCGTAGGTGCCATGGAGAACCGCTCGCAGCAGTAGGATAAACCCGCGAAGTGCCCTTTGGCAAGACGAGATGATCGCAATGGATATGCAAGTGCGGGGAGACGCATTCTGCGGCGCATCCTCGCGTGCCTCCGATTCCTAAACGCCGTCACGTCGCACAAGTCCACAGCGGCGGCACATTTTACCACAGCGGCAGGCCATTGTAAACCTGCGTGCGCTCGCCGCACCAGGCCCACGCGCCGACTCCGCGAACGGTCGCGTTGCCGCAGATGTGCTGAGGTTCACTCGGCGACCCGGCCGCGACCGTTAGACGACTGCGGACCTCGGCGCGTTCCCCGTAGAGGCCTACGTTCGCGCCCGCCCAATCAGCCACTGCCAGAGTTTCGCCGCCTGCTCGGCGGTCTCCTCTATGGTGCCGGAGGCGTCAAGCACAAAATCGGCACGCCGGCTCTTCTCATCCGCAGGGGCTTGCGCAGCGACGCGCGCCTCGGCCTCGTGCAGGGCAAGCCCGTCTCTCGCCATGAGCCGTCGCACCTGCTCCGCGGCGGGCGCGACGACCGCGGCCACGACGTCGACTTCGCCCTCGGCGCCGGCCTCGTAGAGCAGTGGGATCAAGGCAACAGCGACCGCGGGCGGCTGCGGGCCGCGCCTCAGCGCGTCGAGTCGGCGGCGCAACTCTGCCCGAATGCTGGGATGAGTAATCTGCTCAAGCCAGCGGCGGGAGCGCTCATCGCGAAAAACGAGAGACCCCAGACGCTTGCGGTCCAGGGTCCCCTGTGGAGTGAGTATTTCCGGCCCGAAGGCCCGTGCTATCTCTTGCAATGCCGGGGTTCCCGGCTTGGTCACCTCGCGCGCGATGTCGTCGGTGTCAATGACGGCCGCGCCTTTGTCGCGGAGCATGTCAGCGACGGTGGTTTTGCCGCTGGCGATGCCCCCGGTCAGACCGACAACGATCATACCCCCAGTTTCGCCGTGATGAAGCGGTTATTCCTCCTCTTCCCGCTGTGAAAAGACATCGCCGACCAGGTCGGCCACGGTAACGCGCCCCGCGTCCTTCTGTTGATCCATGTAGTCGCGGAGCTGCTTGCGTTCCTTGTCCTGCTGGACGTGGCGGATGCTCAAGGTCATCCTGCGCTCGGGCGGGCGCATGGCGATGATCTTCGTCTGCACCTCCTGGTCCACCGCGAGCGACTCCTCGGCCTTGGCGCCCCTGCCCACCTCGGAGTTGGGGATGATGGCCTCGATGCCGCCCTCCAATTGGACGAAGGCGCCGAAGGGCACGACGCGCGTGACGCGTCCGGTCACGATGTCGCCGACGCTGTAGTGCTCCGCGACGTGCTGCCATGGGTCGGGGAGGATCTGCTTGAGGCCGAGCGAGACCTTGCCCGCGTCGCGGTCGAACTTCAGGATGAGGACTTCGATTTTCTCGCCCGGCTTGACGACGTCGGACGGATGCCGCACGCGCGACCACGACATCTCCGTCACATGCAGCAGCCCGTCTATGCCACCGAGGTCAACGAAGGCGCCGTAATCCGTCACCCGGCGCACGACGCCCTTGCGCACCTGGCCTTCTTCGAGCGCCGCCAGCGTCTTCTCGCGCTTCTCCTTCCGCTCTTCTTCGACGGCGAGCCGGTGCGAGACGACGACGCGCTTGCGCGCCCGGTCGACCTCGACGATCTTCATCTTCAAGGATTGTCCCACGAACCGATCGAGGGCGCGCACGTTGCGGGTCGCGACGTGCGAGGCGGGGAGGAACCCCCGCAGCCCAAGGTCCACCACCAGGCCGCCCTTGACGCGGTCGGTCACCATCGCCGACACGGTTCCGCCGTGCTCGTACGCCTTGATGACGCCGCGCCACACGTTCTCGTAGTCGGCCTTGCGCTTCGACAGCAGCAAGCCGCCCTCCGCGGTCTCGGTTCTGACCACATAGACGTCTATGCGATCGCCGACGGCCAACTGCTGTGAGGGCTCGCCCCGCTCCCCGGCCAGGTCCGATTGTGGGATCAACCCCTCGGACTTGGTGCCCACATCCACGAGCACCCCCTGGTCGTCCACATGCACCACGAGGCCGCTGACGATATCGCCGGACTTCAGGGGCGAGATGGCGGAGTCGTAATGGGGCTCGTGAGGCGAAGACGGTGGGGCATCATCCGTCTGAGCGTTCTCGTCGGCGGCGGGGGAAGCTCCCTGCTCGCCGGCTTGAGCCTGCGCTTCAGGCTCGTCACTGTCCTGTGCAGCCGTCTCGTCGCCGAGCGGCTGCTGCTCGTTAGACCAAGACATGATTGTCTCCTAACGCGGTGTACGCGTTTGCGGCAGGCGCACGCCGATCGGCGCTGCGCGATGCCCTTGATGGTCCGGGCGCATGGCGGGCCTGACTTGGCGCGCACTCCGCGACGCCCTTGGTATTCCCCCCACACGTATTAGTTAAACTCATTCAGGGCCACACACGGTCGCCCGGCTTCTCGCCCATGCGCGACGACAGCGGCGCGCCGTGCCGGCGTAGTCGCGGGCGAATGGTTATGTCGCCGTCACAGTGCGATCTCGCGCCGGACCTCGGGCGCTCGCGGCGCGAGACGGCCGCCGGCATGCGCGGCCGGCGACAGACCGATTATTCCACAACCCGCAGTTGGTTGGGCGCGTCAGGTGCAGTCGCGAGGGCTGGCTCGGGTGCAGGGGCGACGGGGTTCCAGGCAGTCGGGGCCCCGGTAGTGGATTAGTGCCTGATTGCTTGCTCGACCGCAGGGTCGCTAGAGCAGACGCGGTATTATGCTGTTAGCCTGTATTATTCATACCTAATGGAATCTCGGCTATGAGAGAAGCGGCCGCGATTCCTCCGCGATCCCGCTGTGCGGGATTCCGGAGTGACGCCAGGCCTCACCCGGATTCGCGAAAGTAATCCTTCGGCCTGCGGGCCTTGCGGTAGCACGCGAATCCCGTTAGGTCGGCGGTATCGTCCTTGCGTGAGCCATAGCCGCTGCCGGCGGATAATCATAGAGTCTCGGGTATTACCGGGGCACCGGTAATGCCCGCAGACTCTTCCGGACGAGGTTCGGTCGGGAGGAGCGCTACCATCCCTTGCGTTCTCGCCTAATGCACGAACCTCGGCATATCGCGCCGCGCGCGATTCCGGAGCGCGGCTTGACCGCGCCAATGACTGCCGAGGCGGGCGGTCTGCCCGAAGCTTGCGCTCGTCATGAATAATCCGGGGCAGAAGCGCAACGTCAAGCGCCATTTGTCGCGATACGCGGTATCGCAGCAAACCTCTGCACTATGGATTCCGCGCCAGCGGCGGGATTCCTTCTCGGGCGCACCACTTGCCGTGCGGCAACGCGTGGGGGCTAAAGCGCGCCGGCAGGACGCGAACGGGCCCTCGTGCGGGGCGCACTTGCTGGGGGCGCGGGATGTATGCTATACTACCGGCGAACGTGGAGGGCGGACTGAGTGAAGAGGACATATCAACCCAAGCGGCGACGCCGCAAGCGGGTTCACGGATTCCTGCGCCGCATGCGCACTCCGAGCGGTAGAAGGGTGTTGAGAAAACGGCGCCAGAAAGGTCGCACTCGACTGACCGTCGGCCCCGGCAGGTGACGCGGCTGCACGGGCAGTCCGATTTTCGGCGGGTTATGGAGCGCGGCGAGCGGCACAGCGATCATTTGCTTGCGCTGCGTGCCCTGAGGCGGGAGGCGGATGGGGGCCCCGATGCGGCGCGCGTGGCGGTTTCCGTGGGCAAGCGGTTCGGGAATGCGGTGGCGCGCAACCGTGTGCGCCGCCGGGTGCGGGAGTGTACCCGAAGCGCGCTGTCCGACACCCAAGGCGCGTGGGATCTGATCTTCATGCCGCGGGCTGCGGCCCGCGCGACCACATATGATCAACTGCGAGAATCAGTCTCACGCCTGCTGCGGCGGGCGGGAATCTGCGGTGGCGAGTGACGCCGTCCGGGGGGCCGCGGCGCGCAGCGCTGTGGCGGTGTTGAGATGCTACCAGCGCTGGATATCGCCGGTGCTCCCGCCGACGTGCCGTTTCCACCCGAGTTGTTCCGAGTACGCTCGCGAAGCGATTGCGAAATACGGCTTTGCCCGCGGCGGGTGGTTGGCGTTGAAGCGCCTGTGCCGGTGTCATGCGCTGCACCCCGGCGGCTTCGATCCGGTGCAGTGAGCGCGCGTCACCAGACGAGATAATACGTGAAATCACTTCGTTGCCACATCAAGATCAAGCCCGGGGTTGTCGTCATCGCCCTGGTCGTGGGCCTGGGCGGCCTCGTGGCCGGCGGGTGCATGGGACGCCCGCAGCGGCCGCTTCCCACCGGCAAGATCGAAGAGCTTGGGGTGATGCTCGAAAGCGTGGACCGGGCGAGCGACCAAAGCGTTCGTGACCAACGTCACAAGTGGGATGACGAGCTGCGCCAGTTGACGTCGACCCCAAAGCCCGACCCCGTGAAGAAGGCGAGTCTGGAGTTCGCCATCGGGTACGCCTTCGAGTGCGAGGAGCAGTACCGCGAGGCGATCGACAGCTACGCAGCTGCCGCAAAAGGGCCGCTGCAGGTGCAAGCCCGCTTCCGCATCGGCGAGATCGAACTGTTGGGCCGGCGAGAGCGTAAGGCTGCGGTAGGGGCGTACAGCCAGGCGGCGATGGCGATGCCGGAGGTGCGGGTGTGGGTGCGCACGGCGCCGGAGACGGCGCGGCCGGTGGTGGCGGAGGGGTTGGAGTGGCCCTCGGTGCTGGCGTCGGCCGGCGGGGGCAGCCTGCGAATGGAGTCGGCGGCGAAGGCGGCACAGATGCGCCTCGACCTGCTCCAGCGCGGGGACTGGCGCTACCAGGCGATATCACGCTTCGTGAACCTGCTGGGCGGCGACCATCGTTACTCGCACGCGCTGGCGCTCCTGCTCATCGCGGTCATCGTGAAACTCGTAACGACCCCCCTGACCAGTTCATCCTTCCGCTCCATTCGCGCGATGCAGAGCCTGCAGCCCCTGATTAAGGAATTACAGGAGAAGCACAAGGGGGACCGGCAGGCGATGGCCGCCGAGCAAATGCGGCTGTTCAAGAAGCACAAGATCAACCCCCTGGGCGGCTGCCTGCCGATGCTGATACAGATGCCGATCCTGATCGGGGTGTACCAGGGGATACGCTTCTACATCTACCAACTGGCGAACGCGAAGTTCCTGTGGATCAGTAACCTGGCGCTGGCAGACACGCCGCTGCTGATCATGTACGCGCTGAGCCTGTACGTGTCGCAGAAGCTGACGGCGATGCCGCAGGCGGACCCGCAGCAGCAGCAAATGCAGAACACGATGACGATCATGATGCCGCTGATGTTGACCGTGCTGTTCGCGTCGCTGCCGGCGGCGTTCATACTTTACTGGTTCTTCTACAACATCTTGATTACCGCCCACCAGTACTACCTGATGCGTCAGCCTCCGCCGGCCTTGGCGCCGGCCAAGGAGGGCGGCGAGGGGCCGCCGGGCAAGGGCAAGGGGCGTCCGCGGCGCAAGCGGAGGAAGTAGCGGATAACGGCGCGCCTCGGCACCGGCAGGGCGGCACCGGTCGTCGGCCGGTGATGATCGCCACCGAGCGCGCGCGAACGTCGGGGGATATCGTACATGGTATCGATCGAGAAGACGGCGAAGACGGCTGAGGAAGCTATCGAACTGGCGCTAGCGGAGCTCGGCGTACCGCGCGACCGCGTCGAGGTGGAGGTGCTGGAGGAAGGGCGGGCTCTGTTCGGCATCCTGGGGTCAGCGCAGGCGCGGGTGCGGGTGACGGCGGAAACGACGATTGGCGAGCGGGCGTCGCAGGTGTTGGCGGAGATGTTGCAGCACATGGGCCTGGAGGCGACGCCCGAGGTGACGGAGGAAGACGACACGCAGGCGATCATAGACATTCGCGGCGAAGACCTCGGCCTCCTCATCGGCAAGCACGGGCAGACGCTGGCTGCGGTTCAGCATCTGGTGGGCTTGATGGCCAATCGGGGCGAGGAGAACCGCAAGCGCATCATCCTGGACGCGGAGGGCTATCGCGAACGGCGCGAGGAGTCGCTGCGTCACCTCGCCATCGCGTCGGCGCGCAAGGCCAAGCAATCGGGAGAGGCGATCACCCTCGATCCGCTGCTGCCGCACGAGCGCAGAATCATCCACACCACGCTCGCGGATGATGCCGACGTCATGACGCGCAGCGTCGGCGAAGATCCGACGCGGCGCATTGTCATCGAGCCGCGCGGCGGCCGGTCCGGGGATTCCCGGCGACGCGAGCAGCCCGCGTTCGAGGAGCCTGAGGGGGAGGAACAATCCACCGCCGCCACGGACGGGTTCGACGCCGAGCGGGACCGGCCGGCCGCCGACAGCGCCGGAACAGAGGACGACGACGGCGAGATGCCCTCGGGCGAGCAGGAATCGTAGGAACGCGCGCAGCCCATTCCGACAGCGGGAGCCGAGCGGCAGGCGATGCTCCCTGTTGCTCCGTGCTTCGTGAGTGAGCAGGCGGGCGCGCCTGTGAAGCTGTCCCTCAACCGCTCCGGCGACGGCGAGATTCCTCGCGTCGCGCCTCGCCTACGCTCAGTGCTCCGCTCTGAATGACCTTTTCGGGGCCAGCGAATCGCGAGCGAGCCGATTATGAGAGGGTCTCGTGTGTCTTCCCCCGCGGCCTCAGGCTTCCCACAGCGCCTCTGACTTGATGAGGCCCATGACGGCGCGGAATTCGTCGGTGCCCGCGCGCTCGAGCAGTTGAAACAGCACGGCCTCCAACGTGCTGATGATGCCCCCGGCGGCGCGGATGTTGTCCACGGCAAACCGGCAGTTGAAGTCGCCGCGAGCGGTGACTGCGTCGGCCGGAAGATGCACGCGATACCCGGCGTGGATCAGGTCGAGCGCGGTCTCCATGAGGCAGACGTGGGTCTCGATGCCGCACAGTATCGCGGTCTTGCGCCCGAGCGACTCGATGGCGGCGGCGAAGGCCGGTTCCGCCCAGCAACTGAAGGTCATCTTCGGGATGACCGACGCCCCCGCAAGCAGGTCCGACACCGCCGCGAGAGTGCCGCCCACCTTCGTCGGGTTCTGCTCGGTGGCGATAACGGGCAGGCCGAGGGGCTTGGCGCACTTGAGCAGCAACTGAACCGCGCGCAGGACGCGCTCCTTGTCCGAGACAAGGTTCCAGAAGGCTTGCTGCATGTCAATCACGACGAGGAAGGAGTCGTCCTTGCAGGCGAGGTTCGGGTGTCGTGTCATTGGCGGCAACTCCGTGGGACATTTGACGTGACGTTCAACGGGGGCGACGCGTTGTCCTCTGCGGGTGCTGGGAGAGGCAGCGAGGACTGCGATGATCGCCGGCTTGCGACGGCGCCCGCCGCTTGATGCGCTCTGAGGGCGGGGGCGGGACCCGTCGGCTGGGTTGGTGAGTCAATCCCGGTGCGACCACGGCGGGTTCGTTTCGCGTCGCGGGTGGAATCTGCTATAATCAACCCGGAGGCTCGTTGGTTGGACGAAATCCCGCGACAAGCGCTCGGTCGGGCGACTCGCATCGTCGTCAAGCTGGGGACGAACGTGGTCACGACCGCCGAAGGAGCGATCAACCGCCCGCTGCTCGCGGGCCTGGCGCAACAGATCGTCGCACTGCGGCAGGCCGGCAAGCAGGTACTGGTGATCACCTCCGGCGCGGCGAGGACCGGGCTCGCGCACCTGGGGCTGCCGAGCGACACGGAGGATGTGCCCACGCGCCAAGCGGCGGCGAGCGTCGGACAGATCGAGCTGGTCGGGTGCTATCGGGAGATCTTCGCGCGGTTCAAGCAGCCGGTGGCACAGGTGCTGCTGACGCAGGCCGACATTACCGACCCGCGGCGCTACCTTCACCTGCGCAACACGCTGTCGACGCTGCTGGCCCGAGGGGCGCTGCCGATCCTGAATGAGAACGACCCGGTGTCGATTCAAGGGGTGGCGATCGGGGAGAACGACCGCTTGGCGGCCATCGTCGCGGCGCGGATGGACGCGGAGCTATTGGTGCTGCTGTCGGATGTTGACGGCCTGTTCACGGGCGATCCGCGCACCGAGGCGGAGGCGAGTCTGATAGACACGGTGACTTCGCTGACGCGCGAGGTCGAGCGGCACGCGCGCGAATCAGGGAGCGGTTTTGGGCGCGGCGGGATGGTGGCCAAGCTCCAGGCGGCGAAGGCGGCGATGAACGCAGGGGTGTATATGGTGATCTGCCGCGGGAGCGCGCCCGACGCGTTGACGCGCGTCCTGGCGGGCGACGCGGTGGGGACGCTGTTCGTGCCGCGGCCGGGCAAGCTGCGCTCGCGCAAGCAGCGCATCGGGTTTGCGGTCACGCCGAAGGGGCACCTGGTGATTGACGACGGCGCGAAGAAAGCGCTGGTCGAGCGCGGCTCGAGTCTGCTGGCGGTAGGAATCGAGCACGTCTCCGGCCAATTCCGTCAGGGCGACGTGGTGAGCGTGGTTGACTCCAGTGACGTGGAGATCGCCCGCGGCCTGGTCAATTACCGAGCTGAGGACGTGCGCAAGATTCGGCGCTGCCGGACGAGCGAGATCGAGGCGCGGCTGGGCCATCGCCCGTTTGACGAAGTGATACACCGCGACAATCTGGTGCTTCTGCACTAGACGAGCGCGGGGCGCAAGACACAGAGCCATCCGAGAGACGGGGGCAGGGCGATACAGGAGGTAGGTGTTGCCGAGAAAACCGAAGAGAGTGCTGATGCAGGGCAATGAGGCGGTAGCGCAAGGGGCGATTGACGCCGGCTGCCGCCATTTCTTCGGCTACCCGATCACGCCGCAGAATCCGCTCGGCGACTACATGGCGGAGCACATGCCGAAGGTCGGGGGCGTATTTCTCCAGGCGGAGAGCGAACTCGCTGCCGCCAACATGGTGTACGGCGCGAGCGCCGCGGGCGCGCGCGCGATGACCGCGTCGAGCAGCCCCGGCATCAGCCTCAAACAAGAGGCGATTTCGTACATGGCTGAATGCGAGCTGCCGGCGGTAATCGCAAACATCGCCCGCGGCGGCTCGGGTCTGGGCAACATCGCGGCGGCGGGATCGGACTACTTCCAGACCGTGAAGGGCGGGGGGCACGGCGACTACCGCACGATCGCCCTGGCACCGTGGTCGGTGCAAGAGATGTACGATCTGACGCGCGTCGCGTTCGACCTCGCGGACCGCTATCGGACGCCCGTCATTATTCTCGCCGACGCCATGCTGGGGATGATGATGGAGCCGACGACGATCACCGAGCCACCGGTTGATCCGGCACGTCTGACGCCGAAGCCGTGGGCCACGACCGGGGCGAGCGGGCGACCGAAGAACGTCATCAACTCGCTCTACATCGTGCCCGAGAAGCTGGAGGCGGTGAACCTGCGCATCCAGGCGCGGCACGACGAGGCGGCGCGTAAGGAGGTGCGCTGGGAGGAGATCGAGGCCGAGGGCGGGGAGCTGGCCATCGTCGCGTTCGGGACCGCGGCGAGGGTATGCAGGACGGCGATCGAGCGGTTGGCCGCGCGCGGCGTGCGCGTCGGCATGCTGCGGCCGATAACGCTGTGGCCGTATCCCTACGACGCAGTTCGCGAGCTGACGCAGCGAGTGAAGCGCATCCTGGTGGTCGAGCTGTCGTTGGGGCAGATGGTCGAGGACGTGCGCTTGGCGGTGGAGGGGCGCTGTCCGGTGCATTTCTTCGGGCGCACCGGCGGGATCATCCCGACGCCGAGCGAGGTGGTTGCGGAGATCGAGAAGCTGCTGGAGAACGAGTGATCTGCATGACAGGAGGCGAGGGCGATTCCACGGACGACGCGGACGAGCAAGAAGGTTTCGGGACCTGAGGGCAAGCAAGTCTTCAGTCACCCAAGGTCGCTATGGCAGCAGCGCATGCACTACTGCCCGGGGTGCATGCACGGCGTCATCCACCGTCTGATCGCGGAGGCGATTGACGAACTGGGCATCATGGAGCGCACGATCGGCATCGCGCCCGTGGGCTGCGCGGTGTTCGCGTACGACTACTTCCTGTGCGACATGGTGGAGGCGGCGCACGGCCGCGCGCCATGCGTGGCGACGGGCATCAAGCGCGTGCTGCCGGAATCGGTGGTGTTCACGTATCAAGGCGACGGGGACCTCGCCGCCATAGGGTGCGGCGAAGTCGTCCACGCGGCGGCGCGCGGCGAGCGCATCACCGTGTTCTTCATCAACAACGCGATCTACGGCATGACCGGCGGGCAGATGGCGCCGACGACGCTGCTCGGTCAGGTGACGACGACCACGCCCTACGGCCGCGACGCGCGGCAGGCGGGCTATCCGATACGGGTGTGCGAGATGCTGGGGACGCTCACCGGGCCGGCGTATCTGGAGCGCGTGACGGTGATCAGCCCCGCGCACGCCGCGCGCGCGAAGAAGGCGATCCGGCGCGCCTTCCAGACCCAGCTCAACGACGAAGGCTTCAGCCTGGTTGAGATCCTCTCGACCTGCCCGACGCGTTGGGGGATGACCCCGGTCGCGGCGACCGAGTGGCTGACGGAGAACATGCTGCCCCACTACCCGCTGGGCGAGTTCACGCCGGCGCAACGGAGGGGGGCTTGATGCGGCGCGAAATCATCATTTCCGGCTTCGGGGGGCAAGGCATCGTGCTCACCGGCCAGTTGCTTGCGGGCGCCGCCACGTTCGAAGGGCGCAACGTCGTGTGGAGCCCGTCGCACGGCCCGGAGATGCGCGGGGGCGAATCTAACTGCACCGTAGTCGTGGCAGATCGTCCGATCGGCTCCCCCGTGGTCGCTCATCCCGACACAGCCATCATCATGGACCGGCCGTCGTTAGTCAGGTTGTCCGGCGTCATCGCGAGTGATGGGCTGATGATGATCAACAGCTCGCTTGCCCCGTCCGGGCCGCGGCGCAGGGACCTGCGGGTGTGGAAAGTGCCTGCGAATCACCTGGCAGAGGAGATCGGCGACGTGCGCGTCGCCAACATCATCATGCTCGGCGCATTCATCGAGGCGGAACATCTCGTCTCGCCCGAGTCGGTCAAGCAGGCGCTGCGCGACCGACTGCCGCATCGGCGGCGGCAGTTGCTGGAGCTGAACGAGCGCGCACTGGAGCGGGGCATGCGGCATGTCCGCGAGGCGGGGGACAAAGGAGTCGCCGCGGGAGCCCGCTGATTTCGACGACGCGCGTCGGCAATATTGGTGCAGCGGCGGGGCGTGCGGCCCCGCTCGATTTCGGGACGGTCAGGAGGCCGTCCCCTACGTTTGCCCGACGGAGGTTGCGGCGAGCGCTGCGCCGGGAGGAGACGGAATGGAGATACGCGCGCTGCGCGAGGACGAGATCGAGGAATCCATCGAGCACGTCTGCTCCGTGTTCGGCAAGCCGGGGCACCGCCGTTTCCGGTGTCACCTCACCGACGACTCGTCGTTCGAACTGGAGCAGGCGCGGGTGTGCGTGGAGGACGGGAGGATCGTCAGCTACGTCCGCGTCTCGGATCGGCCGATCCACATCGGCTGCGCGGTGGTGCGCATGGGCGGCATCGGGGCGGTCTCGACGCATCCGGAGTATCGCAATCGCGGATACTCCACGGCCCTGCTCTGGGACGCCGTGCGCTACATGGAGCGTGACGGCTATGACGTGAGCATGCTGTTTACGGGCATCCCGACGCACTACGCGGAAGTCGGATGGGCGACGTTCCCCGAGCATCGCTTCAGCGTCGTCGCCGCGGAGCCACCGCCGGTGGAAACGACCTACGCGGTGCGCGACTTCGACGAGGCCCGCGACCTCGACGCGGTAATCGAGATCTACAACGTCTATAACGAAGAGCGCACCGGCACGATGGCGCGCCCGCGGCAGTATTGGTATGACGAGCACTCGCGCACTCTCGGCGTTCTGCCGAGCTGGGTCGTTAGACATGATGGCGCAACCGTCGCCTACCTGCGGGGGTCGGCGACCCACTTCGGCGAGGTAGCCTACCTGCCGGAGCACAGGGCAGCCGTCGAGGCGATCTGCGCGCGGGCGATGCGGGAGGCGCTGGCCCTGCCTCCGCAGACGGACGACCGCGCGCGGGGCCGGGGCTGGAAGAAGGGCGACGAGCCGCGCATCGGCGGCGAGTTGCCGAAATCGCATCCGGCGCTGGCAACGCTCGCGCGGTGGTCGCCGCGGGGCATCCACCACGAGGAGCCGGAGGGGATGATGGTGCGGGTGATCCGCCTCGTGCCGTTGATGGAGAAGGCGTCGCCGGTATTGGAGCGGCGGCTGTCGCAGTCGGGGCTGCGGCCGCGGCGGAGGGACATCTGCGTTCGGGAGCAGGGGCAGGCGATGCGGCTGGTCATTGACGGGCACCACGTGCACGCCGAGGCGGGCGAGGCGGGCGACATCGTCCTCGAACCGGGGACGCGCAACTTCTTCAAGCTCTTGTTCGGCGACAGCACGTTCAGCCAACTGCGCGAGTTGATTCCCGATGCGGATTCCGTTGCCGCAGAGGACGCCGCCTTGCTCGACATCCTGTTTCCGAAGCAAGAGCCCGTGTACCTGGGCTGCGATCATTTTTGAGCGGGGCGTCGGTCCGCAGCGAGGTCGAAAACGCGCCGCCTCGCCGCAGTTGCTGTCGCTTCCGAGTCTCCCCTCGCACGGCGCCCTCGAAGGGAAGCCGGTTTCCCGCGGCGAACAGCCCCAGGGATGGAGCGACGGCAAACACAACGCAGCGAGGTGATTCCCATGGCGAGCAAGCGAAGGAATGGCGCGGCGGCAGCAGGACCGCTCAATACGCTTACGCGGCGTGAGTTCTTGACGCGCGCGGCGAGCGTTGGGGTGCTTTTGGGCGCGGGCGGTCTCACCGGCTGCGGCCGAGGGAAGGGCGGAGCCAAGCGGGACGAAATCCGCGTGCTCACGTGGAGCGGGTACGACGATCAGGACGCGCTCAAGCCGTTCGTCGAGAAGTACGGCGTGAAGGTGCGGGCGACGTACGTCGGCGGTAATGACGAACTGTTCTCGCGGCTCAAGGCGGGCGGCCCCGGGGCGTTCGACCTCGTGACGCCGTACATGGGCTTCATCCAGCACCTGATCAACCACGACCTCCTCGCGCCGCTCGACGTTGCCCGGCTGAAGAACCTCGACCAGGTCTTCGACCAGTTCCGCCACGGCTACTGGACGACGGCTTTCGGGGACGGCACGATCACCGGCGTGCCGTACTGCTGGGGCTCGCTGCCGCTGATCTACAACGCTGACAAGGTGCGGCCGGAGCCGACGTCGTGGAGCGCGTTGTACGACCCGCGCTATAAGGGCAAGGTCGCGGTGCTCGAAGACATGCGCGGTCTGATCTTCATCACCGCGCAGTACATCAAGGACCGCCTCGGCCCGCTCGACGACCTCGCCCACCTGACGCCGAGGCAGCTCGACATGGTGTTCGAGCAGCTCGCGAAGCTCAAGGGGCAACTGCGCACCATCGCGCCGATCGTCGGCGACTTCATCAACATGATGGAGTCGGGCGACATCTGGCTCGGCGGGGCATGGGAGCTGGCGACGGTGCAGTGCCAGCGCGACGGCTACCCGGTGAAGCAGATCATTCCCGAGGAGGGCAGCTTCGCGTGGGTGGATAGCTGGTGTCTGGTCAAGGGGGCGCAGGATCTCGACCTCGTGTACGCGTTCATAGACCACATGACGAGCATCGAGGCGCAGCAGCTTGTCGTGAAGAACCTCGGCCTGGGCTGCGTCAACCGCGAGGCCGCGGAGGGGCTGCCGGAGGATGTCCGCGCGCTGTACAATCTCACCGATCTGGACCAGACCTTCGAGAAGTGCGTGCTGCCCGGCGTCGAGCCGACCGAGCCCGGAGGCAAGTACACGACGCTCCAGGACTGGACTCGCAAGTGGGAGGAGTGGAAGGCGCTGTAGTTGCCGGCCGGACGCGCGAGGGGGCGATCGTGCGGTGAGGGTGCAGTGGATGTGCGACCATGGCTGATGATGGCCCCATAGTAGTCCTCGAACGCGTCACGAAACGCTTCGGCAGCGTTGTCGCGGTTGACGACGTGAGCCTGGAGGTGCGCAGGGGGGAATTCGTCTCGCTCGTCGGGCCCAGCGGGTGCGGCAAGACGACGACGCTGCGCATGATCGGCGGGTTCGAGGAGCCGACGGCGGGCCGCGTGTTCATCGAAGGGCGCGACGTCTCCGGCGTTCCCCCGAACCGGCGCTCGACGAACATGTGCTTCCAGCGCTACGCGTTGTTCCCACACCTCAACGTGTTCGATAATGTCGCTTACGGCCTGCGGGTGCGCAAGCGGCAGCGATGGGAAATCGTGGAGCGTGTCTCGCGGGCGCTTGAGCTGGTGGACCTCGCGGGATTCGAGCTGCGGCGCGTGCACGAGCTGAGCGGCGGCCAGAGCCAGCGCGTGGCTCTCGCCCGGGCGCTCGTCAACGAGCCGTCGGTGCTGCTGTTGGACGAGCCGCTGGGCGCGCTCGATCTCAAGCTGCGCCGCCAGATGCAGATCGAGTTGCGGCGGATTCAGCACGCGCTGGGGACGACCTTCATCTACGTGACCCACGATCAAGAGGAAGCGCTGGCCATGTCGAGCCGCATCTTCATCATGAACCAGGGGCGGGTGGTGCAGGAGGGCGCGCCGGCGGAGGTGTACTCGCAGCCGGCCAACGAATTCGCGGCATCGTTCGTTGGCGAGAGCAACTTGCTGCGCGTCACGGCGACCGGGCCGCGGGAGGGCTCGTGGGGTGACGTGAAGGTCGAGATGAACGTCGGCAGCGCGCCGCCGGGATCCGAGATGCTGGTTTCCCTGCGGCCGGAGCGGATCGCCCTGCAGCCCGCGGAGGAGCCGAGCGGTGCGCCGAATCGCGCGCGGGGCCGGATTCGCGAGGCGATATTTCTCGGGCCGTTGGTGCGCTATCTTGTGGAGGTCGCAGATCGGTACACGCTGCGGGTCGTGCACCTCAGCTCCGGGGGCAGGACCTTCCGCGAGGGCGACGAAGTGCTGGCGGAATGGCAGGCGGACGACATGGTGGAGGTGTCGGGGGCGTGAGGGAGCGCCAGCCCCAACCAGGTGCCGCACGCAGCCCGTTGCCCATCACGGCCGATGCGTAGAGTTCGCGCGATACTCGTCAACACACTGCCGCCGGTGCTGTATCTTGCGGCGTTCTTCTTCGTCCCGCTGGCGGTGCTCTTTCTCTACAGCTTCTGGCGTGCGGAAGCCGCGGGGCTGCGCCAGGACTTCACGATTGCCAACTACCTCGACGTCTTCCGCGATACGGTGAACGTGACGCTGCTGATCAAGTCCGTGGTGATCGGCATCGCAGCGATGCTGGCGACGCTCGTGATCGGCTATCCCCTGGCGTACTTCATTCGCTTCCACGGCGGGCGCTACCGCAACGTGCTCCTGATGCTCGTCATCGTGTGCATGATTTCGAGCTACCTGGTGCGCGTGTATGCGTGGAAGGCGATCCTGGGCAACCGGGGCATTCTCAACTCGTTCCTCATCGCGACGGGGCTGCTAGACGAGCCGCTGTCGTTTCTCCTCTACAGCAACAGCGCGGTGCTCATTGCGTTCATCCATATCTTCACGCCGTTCATCGTCGTGCCGGTGTACTCGGCGATGAGCAGCATTGACGATTCGCTGCTGGAGGCGTCGCAGGACCTGGGCGCGTCGCCGCTGACGACGTTCCTGCGCGTCACGCTGCCGCTCAGCAAGCCGGGGATCATCGGCGGGTGTCTGCTGACGTTCATTCTCGTCGCGGGGGATTACGTGACGCCGACCCTGGTCGGCGGGGTGGACGGGATCATGATCGGCCGGACGATTCAGAGCCAGTTCGGGTTCGCGTACAACTGGCCGCTGGGGTCGGCGGTGGCGTTCGTCATGCTGCTGTGCCTGGCAGTGTGGGCGAGCGTGCTGGTGTTTGTGACGAATCTGCTGCTGCCGACGGCGGGAGGGCGGCGATGAAGACCGGCGCACGGCTGTGGCGCGGGTTGGCGCGGGCGCCGTTGGCGGCGTACGCGGTCGTCGCGTACATCTTCCTTTTCTTGCCGAGCCTGGTCATCGTCGTGTTCTCCTTCAACGACTCGAAGGTGACGGTGTGGCCGCCGCGCGGGTTCACGCTGCACTGGTACGCGGACATCCTGCGCGACGCGACGTTGGTCGAGTCCATCGTCAACAGCCTGATCGTCGCGTCGTTCGCCACCATCGGGGCGGTGATTCTGGGGACGATGGGCGCGCTGGCGCTGAGCCGCTATTACTTCCGCGGCAAGGGGTTGGTGAACGCGGCGATGCTCGCGCCGATTGCGATGCCGGGCTTGGTGACGGGCATCGCGATGCTGTCCTACTTCGAGTATGTGGGCTTCAACCGCTCGCTGCTGACCGTCGTCATCGCGCACGTCGTGTTCACGCTGCCGTTCGTGCTGACCATCGTCATGGCGCGCCTCAGCGATTTCGACGTCGCGGTGGAGGAGGCGGCGATGGACCTGGGCGCGTCGCCGCTGCGCTCGTTTCTGACCGTGACACTGCCCATCATCGCGCCGTCGGTGGCGGGTGCGGCGCTGATCGTGTTCGCGCTGTCGTTCGACGAATTCATCATCACGTTCTTCGTGATCGGGGCGCAGAGCACGCTGCCGCTGAAGATCTGGTCGATGATGCGCATTGGCATCGTGCCGACGATCAACGCGGTGGCGTCCATCATCATCGTGCTCTCGACGGTCGCGGTGCTGATCAGCGCGCGGTTCATCCGCGTCGCGCGGAGCTGACGAGCGGACAAGCGAGGACGCTTGCCCTACCAAGTCAAGCCGGAGGCGGACTATGGATGCGATTGAGGCGATCAGGAAGCGGGCAAGCGTGCGCGCGTACAAGCCGGACCCGGTGCCGCGCGAGGTGCTGGAGGAACTGGTGGAGTGCGGCAACCGCGCGCCGTCGGCGATGGGAGTGCACCCCTGGCATTTCGTCGTCGTGACCGAGAAGGCGATGCTGAAGAAGATCGCCGCCGCGACCGACTACGGCAAGTTCATTGCCGATGCGCCGGCGTGCATCGTGGTGCTGTGCGAGGACGGGCAGTACTTCCTTGAAGACGGCTGCGCGGCGGTGGAGAACATCCTGATCGCGGTGACGGCGCACGGGCTCGGATCATGCTGGGTCGCGGGCGATAAGAAGACGTATGCGGAGAGGATTCCTCGGATGCTCGGTGCGCCGGCCAACTACAGGCTCATCGCCTTACTGCCCGTCGGCTATCCGACGTCCACGCCCAAGCCGAAGCAGAAGCCCGGCCTGGCAGAGGTCCTGCACTGGGAGCAGTACTGAGGTCCGCGCGGCGGTGCGCGAAGCATGCGCGAGTGCTTCCGGCGCGCCAGTACCCGGCAGGAAGCCGCGTCGCCGATCCGGAAGTACAACAGTCGCCGCGGGGCTGCCTCTGAAGGCCCCTTCGCGGCCGTCTTGGGAGCATCGCCGTCAATCGGCAGCCCATGCCTGCAGAGTCTCGGGTGCTACCACAGCGCGGGTAATACCCGCAGACTCTTCCGGACGAGGTTCGTTTTGGGCGCCGCCGCGGTCCCCGGCGTCCTTCCGCGTAGAGTCTCGGCTCTCAGAGAAGCAGCCGAGACTTGTCCGTGATCCTGCTGTGCGGGATTCCGGAGTGAGGCCAGGCCTCGCCAGGGTTCGTGAGCGTGGTGCCGTAGCCTGCCGGCCCCGCAGTAATACACGAACCCCATCAATGCACGGACCTCGTGAGGTGATACGGGCGTGGTTGATGTCCCTGCGAGTCGATGCCGTTCCTGCGCTGCGGGAGTCGGCCTCGGCTTTCGCTGCTGTCCTCACGGCTTGGCGAAGGTCGGCCCGCTCTTGCCTCACGAGTTTCTTCCGAGCACCCGCACATTGCCCGGCAGCGCGGTCTCGACGACGGTCGCTGTTGCGGCGAAGGCGCCGATAGGTTATCGGTCGGAGCGAAGTACGAGCGGACAACGGACACCCGTACTTCGCCAGGCGTCACGCCGTCAGGAGGAAGGATGATGAGATTCGCCATTCTGGTGCTTTGCTGTTCGGTCATCGCGGCTCTGTGTATCACGCCGGCGCTAGGGGGCCAGGAGGTGCCGGTCAGTGTGACGTCCGCGACCGAGGCCTTTCCGCGGGTCTTCGGCGACACCGTGGTGTGGGGGGAGTATGGCAGCACCGGCTACGACGTCTATGCCAAGAGCCTGCGCACGGGCGCAACCACCGTCGTCGCCGCGGCGCCGGAGAGCCAGCAGCGCCCGGAGATCTGGGGCAGTCGGATCGTGTGGGAGGACTTCCGCAACGGGGATCCGGACATTTACATGTACGACCTGGCGACGGCGACGGAGACCGTGGTCTGCGGCGATGTTGCCCCCCAGTACCATCCTGCCATCTTCGGCAACCGCGTTGTCTGGCAAGACTACCGCAGCGGCAACTGGGACGTCTACATGTACGACCTCGCCGCGGGCGTCGAGACGCCGATTTGCACAGCGGCGAGTGATCAAGCGGATCCGGTGATCTGGGGCCATCGTATCGTGTGGCGCGACACGCGCAACGGCAACTGGGATGTCTACATGTACGACCTCGCGACGGCGGCGGAGACGCCGATCTGCACGGATCCGACGACCCAAGCGGGGATCGCGATCTTCGGCGATCGCATCGTGTGGGAGGACCTGCGGAACGGCAACTGGGACATCTATATGTACGACCTGATGACGGCGACCGAAAGTGCGGTCTGCGTCAACCCGGCACAGCAGTATGACCCCGAGATCTGCGGCGACCGCATCGTGTGGGCGGATCAGCGCAACGGCAACATGGATGTCTACATGCACGATCTCACGGCGGATGCGGAGACCCAGGTCTGCGGCGACTCGGCCGACCAGTACAATCCGTCCATCTTCGGCGATCGCATCGCATGGCAGGATATGCGCAATCCCAGCATGGACATCTACATGTACGACATCGACCCGTCATGGGGGGAACTGCAGATCAGCGAGCTTGTGACTCACGAGCGCTTGCCGTCCATCTCGGGCCACCGCGTCGTGGAGGAGGACTACTATTACGGCTTCTCCGATACCGACATCTGCATGTACGATCTGCCGAGCCGCACGTTCACCCACTGGTGGCGGTCGCAGCGCCAGTGCTATCCCGTGATATGGGATACCAGAATTGCGTGGCAAGACAACGGGGCGGGGAACTGGGACATCTACATGCGCGACCTCGTCAGCGGGAGCGTGAGTTCAGTGTGCACCGACGCGGCGGATCAGACGCGGCCGGCGATATTCGGCGACCGCGTGGTGTGGGAGGACGCGCGCGGCACCGACGTTGACATCTACATGTACGACTTGACGGGGGGAAGCGAAAGCCCGATCTGCACCGCGACCGGCGACCAACTCAACCCGGTCATCTGGGGCGACCGCATCGTATGGCAGGACTACCGCGCAGGCAACGGCGACATCTACATGTACGACCTGGCGACTGCCACCGAGATGCCCATCTGCACGAATGCCGCGCACCAGGAGCACCCCGCCATCTGGGGCGACCTGATCGTGTGGCAAGATCTGCGCAACGGCAGTTGGGACATCTACATGTACGACCTGGCCACCGGCACCGAGACGCCGGTCAGCACGGCGGCGGCCGGCCAGACCAGCCCCGCTGTGTGGGGCGACCGCATCGTGTGGTCTGACGCGCGCAAGGGCAACTGGGACATCTACATGTACGACCTGGCGGCGGGCGCCGAGATGCCGATCTGCGCGGCGACCGGGAACCAGGGGCTGTGCGCGATCTGGGGCGACCGCATCATATGGGAGGACTATCGCAACGGGAACGCCGACATCTACATGACGAAATGGCCCGCGGCGTATTTCGGCAACATCGCGGGGCAGGTGCGCGTACGCGGCACGACGACCAACATCGAGGGCGCGCGCGTGGAGCTGTACCGCGACAGCCTTCTCAAATACACAGCATCGACGAACACCAACGGTCTCTACAATCTTCAGGAGGTAGCGGCCGGGGCCTACGTAGTGAAGGTGTCCGGGACGGGCTTTGTCACGCAGACGAAGGCCGGCGTCGTGATCGCGATCGGCGATACGACATACGTCAACTTCAATCTGACGGCGTCCGGGCGGCTCATGGGCCAGGTGCGCATCCGCGGCACGACGGTGAACCTCGAGAACGCCGGCGTGTGCGCGTATCTGAACGGCCTCGAGCACGCGCTGACGTCGACCGACAGCAACGGGATCTACGTCATTGACACCGACCTGCCGACGGGCGAGTACATGATGACCTGCGTCAAGCCCGGCTACGAGCGGCAACTGAAGGCCGGCATTGCCGTGACCTCGGGCGCGACGACGTACGTCAACTTCAACCTGCGGTGGGTGGCGGTGAAGGGGCAGGTCAAGGATACGGGCACGGGCCTGCCGCTGATCGGCGCGGCGGTGGAGATCCGCGATGGGGATACCGTCATCGCCAACGCGACGACCACAGCGCCGTACGGCGTGTACGAGATAGACACCGCGCCCGCGCCGGGCACGTACACCGCGATCGCGCGCAAGGCCGGTTACGTGCGGCAGACGAAAACCGGCGTCGCGGTCAGCTACGGCACGACCGCGTACGTCAACTTCAACCTGCCGCGGTCGGGCACGCTCAGGGGGCAGGTCAAGGATAAGGTGGCGAACACGCCGCTCGTCGGGGCGACGGTGGTCGCGCGCAAGGACGGCATCGTGTGGGCGACGGCGACGACCGGCGCGCCGTGGGGTATCTACGAGATGGACAGCGACCTGCCGGCGGGGACCTACGTCGTTGGTGCGAGCAAAGCGGGCTACCTGGGTCAGACCAGGAAGGACATTCCCGTCACTGCGGGCGCGACGACGTACGTCAATTTCTTCCTGCAGCCGCAGTAGATTCCCGAGCCGAAAGCGGCTGCCTCACTGCAAGACTGGCTGACATCAAGCGTGCCGGTTGGCGCGCTGCGACACCGGCGCACGCAAACCCTCGATTGGTGGACCGCGACGCAGTTGCGGACACGAGGGATGCAGTGTGAAGTACAGACGCCGCCGCGTGTGGGGCTACGGCGCCGCGCGTCCCGGAGCGAGGCTTTCGTCCAGGGCGCAGCGAAAGCCGGCGGCGGCGAAGCAGGCGTCGGGGTACGCGTAGCTGCGGCAGGCGGCCTGGAAACTGTGTGGATTACCGTCGCACCAGGAGGCACCGCGAAGAACACGGCAGCCTCCGGACGTCGGCGGCTTCAGGTCACCGCGAGCGTAGCGGGCGTAGGCCTCCTTGTCGTACGAGTCGGCGCAGTACTCCCACACGTTGCCCGCCATCTGGTAGTGGCCCCACACGGAGCGTCCTTGCTCATAACGCGGGTCCCACACGATGCACGTCTGCGTCTGCCCATTGGAGCATGCGTTGTGGCACATGTCCTCCGCCCACTCGGTTCCCCACGGGTAGATCCTGCCGTCCGCGCCGCGCGCCGCCTTTTCCCACTCGAGTTCGGTCGGCAATCGCAGTCCGGCCCACTTGCAGTACGCCTGGGCTCCGTACCATGACACGAAGACGACGGGGTGGTTCGCCCAGCCCTCGTCGGAGTCGCGAAGCTCAGCGGGCGGGGTGTGCTCTTCGCCCTGCACTCGATAGTCCTGCTTGACCCGGACGATGCGGCAGGCAGCGTCGAAGGTGATCCACCTCTCGCGGTCAGCAGGCTTCGGCTGCACCTCATTCAGGAAGTGCGCGTATTCCCAATTCCGCACCGGGTACTTGCCGAGGTAGAAGGCGTGCAGATGGGTTCGGAAACCGGGTGCGCTGTGTGCGTCAGCGCCGGGGGCGCACCCGCCGAAAACGGCCTCACCAGCCGGTACGAGGAGCATCTCGCAGCCGTCTTTGGGATTCACGAAGACAGCTTCGACTTCAAGCATGGCGTACTCTTGCCGTTCCCTGTAGCCCGGCCGAGGGCCGCGACACGGCCGTGCGCGCGACCAAGCCAGTGCATCTGGGGTGCGGCGGCGTCATGGCCGTTGTCGGTGTCAGTTGATATGATAGTCACTCCCATTATTCCGCGTCTGGACGGGTTTTTCGCATGCCGAGGTCCGCGGCGCCAGCCTTGGCGCAAGCGGAACGGGCACACTCCGCGGCGTGGGGGCCGGAACGTCCGTTTGGGGCCGGCGACGTTGTCAAGCCGCCGAGATTCACGAGACGAGGCCCATGCTGCTGCCGTTGCCGCCAACCGGCTCCGGCGCTAGTTGGGAATCGCTCGTTTCAGCGTTCTGGTGCGCGTTTGCTGCGAACTCGCGCTGTGAGTCATGCCGCGGCGCGCGATGACGCGCTCCGTCCAACAGGAAACTGAGCGCGCAACGCGAACCACGCACACTGGCTGCACGCGGTTAGAGGCTGGGGGCTTGTGCTCCATGGACGGCGCGGAGGTCGCCGCGTGCTGCGTCACCGGCGGGGGAACTTTCCGCGTTCCTGACTAGTCCAACTCTCTGTGGAAAACACTCCTTTGGACGAGGCCTGTTGGATAGACGCCGACCTCCACGTCGGCTGAGGAGTCAGTGAGGAGAGACATGATGATGAAGCGCGTTGGTGAGATCTTGCGGCGGCCGCTGTTGGTGCCGCTGGCGATTGCGCTGGCGATGGTGTCGGTTGCGGCCGCAGTCGGCCCGCGCCAACTCGGCAGCGATACGGAGATCAGTCCGCTGGAGACGCAGGTGCTCGGGCAGTCGCAGTGGCTGAGCGGGAGCACGGCGTCGCTGCGGGTTATCGTAAGCGATCATGACAGCGGCGACCCGCTGCGCGCGTGGGTGCGCATCGGCGCGCGGCCCCAGCCCACGGGCGAGGAACAGCCGGCGCCGCTGACCGCCTTGCACGACGGGCGCACCAACGAGCGCGGCACCCTCGACGCGAGCTTCGCTGTGCCCGACCTTGAGCCGGGGATGTACGAGCTCGTCGTCCAGGTCGGCGCGATGCCGCTCGGGACGGACACGATCAAGCAGCCGCTGCGGATCACCAAGCGGGCGGAGGTGCTGCTGACGACGGACAAGCCGATGTACCAGCCGGGGCACGTGATCCACCTGCGCGCGCTCGCGCTGCAGCAGCCGCAACGCCTGCCGGCGGCGGGCGAGAACGTGACGTTCGAGATCGAAGACGCCAAGGGCAATAAGGTCTTCAAGAAGTCCCTGGCGACGTCGCGCTTCGGGCTCGCCAGCACCGACTTCCAGCTCGCGAGCGAGCTGAACATGGGCCGCTGGACGGCGCGGGCGATTCTGCCGCACGGCACGGCGGAGAAGAAGTTCACCGTCGAGCGCTACGTGCTGCCGAAGTTCAAGGTCGTCATCTCGCCGGACAAGTCGTTCTATCTGCCGGGCGAGACCGCGACGGGCAAGATTCAGGTGGACTACATCTTCGGCAAGCCGGTGGCGGGCGGTGAGGTGCTGATTGCCGCTTCGACTTTCGATATCGGTTGGAGCGAGATCGCGGAAGTTCATGGGCGCACGGATGACAACGGGACGTATCGGTATTCCATCGAACTCCCCGAGCAGTTCGTCGGCCAGCCGCTGGAGCAGGGCAAGGCGCTGGCGAAGCTCGATGTCGAGGTGACCGACCGCGCCGACCATACCGAGCACGCAGCGAAGACCATGCCGGTAGCTCAGGATCCCATCAACATCGTTGCGGTGCCGGAGAGCAGGACGCTGCGCCCCGGCCTGCCCAACACGATTTACGTGGTGAGCGGCTATCCTGACGGCAGTCCGGCGCAGTGCCGCATCCGGGTGACCGCCCCGACGGATGTCCATGTTGGCGATCGCGTGACGCGCATCATCGCGCAGGGCCTGGCGACCGACGAGTTGGGCATTGCCGACATCACCTTCACGCCCGACGGCCCGGTGGCCATCACGGTGTCCGCCGATGACGGCAAGGGCAACACTGCGACGCGCGAGATTCCTCTCGACGTGGCGGGGGGCGAAGATGCAATACTGCTGCGGACGAGCGAGGCAATCGCGCGCGCCGGCGACAAGGTTGACCTGACCGTGCTGTGTACGCGGCAGACCGGGACGGTGTACCTCGACGCGGTGCGCAACGAGCAGACGATGATGACGAAGTCGCTCGATCTCAGCGGCGGCAAGGCGGCGATGTCGCTACCTATGACGCCGGACATGGTCGGCACGGTCGAACTGCACGCCTACAAGATACTGCCAAGCGAGGACATCATCCGCGACACGCGATTGATCTACGTCAAGCCGGCGGACGACCTACGGATCGCGATCACGGCGGACAAGGAGACGTATCGCCCGCGCGAGCAGGCGCGGCTTGAGTTCGCGATCACCGACCAGGAGAATCATCCCGTGCTGGCGGCGCTCGGCGTGGTGGTCGTGGACGAGGCGGTGTACGCGATGCAGGAGATGCAGCCCGGGCTCGCTGAGATTTACTTCACGCTCGAACGCGAGCTGATGGAGCCGCGGTACGAGATCCACGGGCTGCGGCCGGCGGGGGTGGTGCGCGGCGAACTGCCGATCGAGAAGAGCAACGTGGAGCTGCAGCAGGAGGCGGCGCGGGTGCTGTTCGCGGCGGTGGAGCGGCCGGAGCGGATCAGAATGCGCGTTAACACATACCAGCAGCGCGTCGCGGAGATGATGGAGAAGTGGCTTGAGGCGCTGGCCCGCGATGCGGAGAAGATCAACCGGGCCCTGGAACGGTACCGCCAGGCGCACGGGCGCTACCTGGATCCGAACGCCGACCTGCAGATTCTGGTCCACGAAGGCCTGCTGAAGAGATCCGACCTCAGGGATAACTGGGGCCGGCCGTACCGCGTGCGGTTCCGCCAGGCCAACGCGTGGCTCGAAAGCCGCGGACCCGACGGGCGGTGGGATACGGCGGATGACCTGCCGGGGGCGCAACGCTGGGTGCGAGGCGGCAGAGCGATCGGCCGCGGCATGCCCATGGAGCAGCTGGGAGTGGTGGTCGAGGACGCTGCGATGCTGCGCCCCCCAGCCGTCCTCCAGGCAGGCAGGATGGAGAAGGCGGTGGCTGCGGAGGCCGCTCCTGGCGCAGCGGCGGCGGAGCCGGTGCTCGTGCGCCAGTACTTCCCGGAGACGATGTTCTTCGAGCC
>CP070648.1:685277-699444 GCA_020354555.1 Armatimonadota bacterium
AGCGCCTGCTCGACCATCGCTTCGCCTTCGATCAGGAACTGCTGCGCCGCGGCGCGGCCCGCAGGAGTCAGCAGCGCCCGAGCCAGCCGCACGGCGGGATGTTTTAGGCTGGTGATACGTTCGTAGGAATCAATCACGGGGGTATCATACAGCGCGGCAGGGAGGCTTGTCACGCGGGGAGAGGGGCAGGGGGCCTGCGGGCTGCGCTCAGGGTGAGCATGTTGCTGCTTCGCGGCAGAGGTCACCACAGGCGACGTCGGTGACGCCCGGGCCTACGCCTTGGTCTCCGCCTTGGATGGCTCGGCTTCCTTCTTGTCGGATTTCTTGTCCGGCTTGCCGCCGTTGTCGCCCGAAGACAGCCCCTTACGGGCGTAGTCCGTGGTATAGAACCCCGAGCCCTTGTAGATGACCCCGACGGGGAATAGGAGCTTTCGCATTGGCCCGCCGCACTTGCGGCACTCCTTGAGCGGCGGATCGCTGACGCGCTGAATTAGCTCGACGCGGGATTTGCAGTCATTGCACTCGTATTCATATGTCGGCATCCCTGGACTGCCTCCTCACGGTGGGCGAGCGACGGGGGACACCGTCGCTCAAGAGAGCGCAGCCGAGCGGGGAAGCCCGGCTGCGCGGCTAGGTCTATTATAGCACCGAGCGCCGGCTTTGGCAATCTGCCGCGGAGAGTGCCAATCCCCGCGCTGGCGCGAAGGTGCTCGGCGAGTTCGAAGAGGCGCAACGCCCACGACGCCGTCCGTGCGAGAGGTGGCTGGCGGCCGACGTCGAGCCCAGGGCAGGGGTCGCCAGGCCGCGGCCAGAGCTGAGTGCATCACGAAACGAGGGACGTCCGTCGCGAGAGCCGGATAGGGCGAGCTGCTAGAGACCCGGCGCCGCCCCGGTCTCCGGGGGAGCAATCGGTTCGGCGGGGGCGGGTTGTGCTGTCTCCGTCTCCTCCGCCGCTTCGCCGCCGGGCTGGGCGAAGAACCGCCATTGTCTCGTGGTCTCGTTCCCTCTCTGGTCGCGAGCCGTCACGCTCAGGGCGTGCCAGCCCGATTTGAGAGGCGCGAAGGCGCTCTGGTCGTCAATCGTGTAGGTGTAGTGACCACTGTAGGGGTCATACTCGGCCTCGACCGGCGCGTCGTCGAGCGACATCGCAAGATCGGCAAGATCGAGCCCGCTCTGCTCGTCGAAGACCTGCGCGCCGACCAGTTTGGGCAGGGTGATGCCGGTGACCATGTTCTCTCGCGGGGTCAGTAGGCGAATCGTCGGCGGGGAGATGTCCGGCCAGTTAGCGTCGAACCTGGCAAGGTTGCCGTCGTCCCAGACGAGGTAGAGCGAGCCGTTGCTATAGACCGCGGGGGCGGCCAAGTCGAAATCGGCCTTGGTGCCGGCGGCGAGGCCAGGTGGCCGCGCCAGATAGCGCCAGCGCGGCAGGCCGGTGGCGGCATCGAGCGCGTACACCATGCCACCGACGGCGCCGACGATGACGACGTCACCGACGACGGTCGGCGGCGTGGACATGAGCGTGTTGAAGGGGAACTCCCACAACGTCTTGCCCTTCTCGACGTCGAGGGCAAGCACGCGTCCGTCCACGAGGGAAATGTAGAGCCGGCCGTGTGCAACCGCCGGCGCGCCGGTGAGGAATGTGTTGAAGTCTACGGCCCATCTCTCCGTGCCGCGCCGGTTAAGCGCGGTGACATCGGATCGGCCGGCGACGTAGAGCGCGTCGTCGGTGACGACAACGGGATGAATCAGGGCCTTTCGGCGCGGCATGGTGATCTGCCGTCGAATCTTGCCGTCATCCGTGTCCAACGCAAAGAGTTGAGCATCCGCGGTGGGCACGAAGACGAAGCCGCCCGAGACCGCGGGGGCACCCCATAGCTCGTCGGTGAGCTGGGTTGACCAGCGGCGCGCGCCGGTGGCAGCGTCAATCGCCATGGCTCGGCGGTCGAGGGAGGTAGCGTAGACAACGCCGTCCACGACGACGGGGGCCGCGCGGATAGCCCGCGCGGCGGTTACCGCCCAGATCTCCTTGCCATCATCCGCGTTGAGGCAGACGACCTTGGTGTTATCGGCGCCGAGGAATACGCGACCGTCGGCGAAAGCCGGCGCGGCGAGGATGGTGTCACCGGCGTCATAGCTCCAGAGCCCGGCCCCGGTGGCCACGTCCAAGCAGTAGACGTAAGACCCGGCGGCGCAGAACACGCGGTCGGCGGTCACGGCGGGGGGCACACGCTGGCTGGATGCGGCCGTGGTGAACTTCCACACCAGGCTCAAGGGTGTCGCGAAGGCCTCCGCAGTGGCGTTGCGGCGCTCGGGCCCGTTGCGGTAGGCCAGCCAGTCGGCACCAAATGCGGGCAGCGTAACCGTCACCGCCACAGCCACGGCCAGCACGAGCACGAGCGAACCCTTCGCGCGCATAAACCGCCTCCATGGAGGGTGTCACGATTCGGAAGCGCTGGCGCTGGCACACGCCTGGCTTCCGCGCAACCTCCGCCAACATCGTGCGCCTGAGTATAGCACACCAAGCGCCACCCGACAAGATTCAGCGCGACGCGCTCCGAGACGACCAAGACGAGCGAACCAGCGCACACGGGACGGGCTGCTGACGCTGCCGTGCGCCGCGTCAAGAGAGTCGGCCCGGCGCCTCGGCAGCCCTGCAGAGGTCACGGCGTTAACGTCGGCACTGGAATCCCTAGCTGGAGCGTCTCGGCGTAGCCGGCGACAATGGCCATGACGCAGATGATGGCGATGATGATCATCCCGTCGCGGGTGAGATTGGCAGGTGTCTCCCGGCGTGAAAGGGCCAGTGCCGCCCAGGCGCCGGCGGCCGCGGCGGCGAAGCCGCGAAGGACCCAGTGGACATCTTCCACGGCGTCCCCCCAAGCATCGAAGGTGATGAGCTGTACGTAACCGGTCAGTATCTGGAACGCCGCAGCCGCGCCAACGACCGACGCCGCGATCCACACGCCGCGTCGAGCTGCGAGCGCCATCCATGCTGCGGCGAGGAAGAGGGGCAGAACCGACGCGACCCTACCCGCCATGGCGAGGAGACGCCCTTCGGTATCGGGGAACGCTCTGTACGCGAACAAGACGGTCTGCGCCAGCGCCATTCCTGTTACCGAGGTCGCGCACCACGCGAGCGCACCGATGGTGACGAGGCTCAATGGCACGCGACGGAAGATGCGGGGTGACAAAGCGCCGCCGAGACCTCCGCCGGCCAGAACGACCGCGATCTGGACAACCGCCAGCGCGCCGATGTGGAACCGATAATGGAAGAGGGCGGTATCTCCGGAAGACAGCGGCGCCGCCCAATAGGTGTGGGCAAGCCAGAGAACGCACATCGCCGGCGCCACGACAGCGATCACGCCTGGGCCGACGAGCCACTTCCATCGCTTCACGGCCGCGCCAGCCAGCGCGCCCACGGCCAGCGCGATCAGCGCGTTGCCGATAATGCTATCAATGTGAAACGGGGGCACCCGAACGGGGAAGCGCGGAGCCGGGGGGCCACTGTAGGTCACAAGGAAGAAGCTCGGGACGACGGACAGCCACAAGCCCGCGAGTGCGGCCGCCGTGACAAGGAGTAGGATCCGGCCTCCCCGGGTGGGCGGACCTTCGTCGAGTAGAGCGAAGACCGGCGTGCAACGCGGCGGCGCAGGCCGCTCGACACGGGCACACTGCTGATCCGACCCCTCGCGGCTCATGGTCTGCATACCCCCCGAGGCCACGCTGTCGCTCGCCTCTCAGCCGATCACCGGACGCTGTCCTCGGGGGCGCGCGAGGAGCCTCGCACGCCCCCACGATTCACTTCGTCAAATAGGTCGCTACTGCATGCGGCGCAAGGTCTCGCGGCGGATCATGGCGCCGGTCTGCAAGTTGCGCAGCTCGACGCCAACATCGCGGAGCTGCGCCCAGTTGGTGGGGGCGAGCACCGCGCCGGTTTGGGCGGTGAGCGTCTGCGCGGGAAGCTGCAGCGACCCCACTGTGCCGGCCTGGAAGTTGCGTATCTCGATCTCGTAACGCAGGGGCGAACCCGAGCGGTTCTCGACGTTGACGCCGCTGCGGTCGGCCTTGGGCTCGAACAGCACGCCGCGTGCGGCGTCGAGGAGCTTGATGTCGATGACGCGCTGCTGACGGGGGCCGACGCGCATGATGGTGCGCACCTGAGCCGGGATGTCCTGGGCGAGGAGCAGCGAAGTCTGGTTCGTCACCAACTTGTCGAGCGTGATGCCAGCCTGGTCGGCGTCAGACGCGACTTCGAAGACGAGGCCGGGGGTGAAGGCGCGCATTCTCCTGCCGCGCGCATTGGCGAGCTGGACGTTGAGTTTCTTGTTGCGCGCGCGGCCAAAGACGTAGACATTCGGGAAGTCGGGAGCGGGCGTGATGCCTGTGTCGGGTACGAAGAGCCCGGCATACGGGATGCGGGTCTTGGAGTCAGTGTTGATGCGGTCGCCGACGTAGAGCCTGCGGCCGGCTTCATCGCTGATCTGGGTTACGCGCGCGGGTTTGTCCACGACGACGACGGCCATCATCGCGGCCTCGCCTTCCGTCGCTTCGGTCGGCAGGTGCGGGTCGGCGGGCGTGACATCGGCGTAACTGCGGCAGATCGTTCTCGTGGCAGAGCCCCAGGTGAGGTCGTCGGTTGTCTTGTTGATGCGCACGACTCTCGTGGTGTCTGACGCTTCGTCCTCGGCATAGGGGACGTTGTTGTCATAGATGCGGATGCGGCGCTCGTTGCCGACCTCCTCGGTCTGATACGGCCACACGCAGTGCCCCCAGCCGGGGCCGTAAATGCTGAGGAGCGGGGCGTTCTTGGAGCCGAGTTGGCCGATGAGGTCGCGGCAGCGCTCCCAGGCCTCGTTATGGTCCTGGTTGTCGAGCAGCCACTGGCGGTTGGCCATGACGCTGGCTTCGAGCTGGGCGCCCTGGTGCTCGTTGACGCTGCGGTGGACTTCGTTGACGAAGTCGTAATTCCAAGCGCGGGGCAGCCGGTGGCTGTTCCACCATGATTCGAAAAGCGACCACGGCTGCCAGAAGAGGAAGCGCTCGGCGGACAGGGTCATGCCGAAGCAGTTCCCGCCGGAGCCGACGCGCTTGTAGGTGCTGTCATACCAAGCCTGGGCAGCCGGGAGGTGGTTGCCGCCAGCGTCCTCGACTTCATTGGCGCCGAAGTAATGGCGGAAGCACTCCCAGGGTATAGTCGCCTCGCTGAAGTTGGCGAACTTCCAGCCGTGGAGGCCGCGCCAGCCGCGGGGAGCGACGACGCGGTAGTTCAGATGATTGCCGGTGCGATCGGCGGCCGTATCCTTGAGGTACAGGTCGTAGTCGTGGGCGATGGAGACGCTCGGTATCTCACAGCCGACGCACTCGCCAAAGTCTTCGCCCCACGGCATATAGTACGTGGTGCGGGCGCTGCCGTTGAACCACACCTGGCAAGTGCTGTTCACTTCGATCCCATAGATGAGGAGCCAACTGCCGGGCGCACCGTCGCCGCTGTCGGGCCAGACGTCGGTGATGTGCGGAGGCTTGATCTCGAAGCGCGGGCGGGTCAGGATGTCCTTGCTGAAGCGCATGCTCGCCACGCCGAGTTGGCTGGCGATGCCGGGATCGCGGCTTGCCACGACTGCCTGCTGCATGCCCGCGGGGAGTTGGGCGAAGGCGGTGACGACTCTCTGCTTCTGCGCGGTTGACCAGCTCTGCTTCGCCACCATGGCCTGGAGGCTCTTCTGCAGGCTGGCCGTGGACAGCTTGACGATTTTCGCGGTCGGGACTGCGCTGACCTTCGGGGCGACCTTGACTTTGGGCGCTGCGACCTGGGCTTGGGCCGTAACGAGTGACAGCACCAAGGCGAGGCCGACGAGGATGCTGAGGGGAACGCTAACCTTTCGCATCGGACTTTCTCCTTTGCTGTGACGATGCGCCATGGGTACGCTAGCGGAGCGTATTGTACGTGCGGGCCTCGATATCCTGCCGGGGGGGCGTATTTTCGCGGACAGCTGCCCGTCTCCGCGAATGGTTGGCGGGTGAGACGCCTGCCCTGCTACTGCTTGATGAGCGCCTTGGCCTCGTCGGACATCCATGCGTACTTGTGCCACCACGGCTGGCTGGTCGCGACGGTGAGGTCTTGGATGAGCTTCATGCGCGGCACGGCAACCGCGGCGAGCGCCGCTTCGAGAGCCTTCCAGTCCGTGACCCCGGGATCGGCGAACGGGTCCTTGAAGTACGCGCGGCCGCACATGGGCCCGGCGACGAGGTCGCAGACGATGCCGTACTGCGCGGCGTACTGCGGAAAGTCCACTGCCGCGCTGAGCACGAGCAGCGGGCGATCGACGACTGCCGCCATGGCCTCGGTTGTTTTGCGCACGACCTCGGGGCTGCTGATGCGCGCGAGCTTGCCGTTGTCGTCGGCCCAGAGCATGGGCACCTGCGTCTTGTAAAAGTCGCCGTAGGGGCCGAAGTCGCGGGCGATTTTGACGAGCGCCTCGGGGAGCCGCTCGCCGATCTCGCGCTTGGACATGTCGGCGGGGGTGTAGAGGGTCTCGTTGAAGAGCGGCTTGCCGAGCTTGCGGGAGCGCTCCCAGACGCCCGTCAGCCATTCCAGGTTCCGCTCCCAGGACTCGCGGTGGGCGGGGTCCACCTTGACCAGGGTCTTGAAACCGTCCACGCGGTCGGCGACTTCCTCGGGCTGAGCGGCGAGCTGAGGGATCTGGCCTTTGCCGTCTTTCGTGGTCAGGAACTTCGTGTCCTCGAGCCTGCCGATGAGCATAGTGTCGGCGCCGAGGAGGGCGCGGAATCCCTCGGACATGTAGGCGAGGCTGTTGAACAGCGCCGCGGCCGGGACGCCGCCGAGGACCTTGGCGAACAAACGGGAGACCTCGGTGACGTGATCGTCGGTCGCCTTGTCAGGGAAGTCCTTCTCGCTGCCGCCGGCGGCGCGGGCGGTCTGGAAGAACCGGGTGAGCAGGCGCAGCACCGAGCTGTGCTGGTCGCAGGCCAAGACATCTATCACGCCGTTGGGGGCAAACTTCGCGAGGGTGCTGAACACCTCACGGCTGACCTCGACGCCGTCGGCGAACTCTGCGCATACCGGCATAGCTTGTCCCTCCTTCAGTGCGCCGTGGAGTGGTTCGGCGCACGACTCACACGCGGATGCAAACGCATTGGCCGTATGAGATGTCGTTTTCGCCGGGTCTGGGGCGGCTCCTGCGCTACCCGCGCACAAGCCCGGAACCGCCGTTGGGATGCCAGGATGTTCGCGGCCCGGCGGGGAAAGGGGTAAGCCAACGAGCGCTGGGGCGCCGTGGGCGCGCCGGGACAGGCAGCGGACCGGTACCGGCGGAGGGAAGGCTCGGCGCCCGGCAGCAAGTCACGCCCCACGCTGAGGAGGACACGGATGATCCTGATACCCCTGGGCATCGTAGTGCTGTATCTCATTTCCGGCATACGTCTCCTGTACCAGTACGAGCGCGGCGTGGTGTTCACCCTCGGCGTGTACAAATCCACGCGCGAGCCGGGCTTGCGGTTCATCTGGCCGATCTTCCAGACCATGCGCAAGGTTGACATCCGGATCAAGACCGCCGACATTCCGCGACAGGAGGTCATGACCAAGGACAACATCCCAGTGCTTGCGAACACGGTGGTGTATTTCAAGGTGGTCAAGCCGGAGGACGCGATCATCAAGATCGAGGACTACGTGTTCGCGGTACGCCAGTACACGCAGGCGGCGCTGCGGGACGTGGTGGGCAACCACGAGCTGGACTTCGTGCTCAGCGAGCGAGAGCAGATCGGCGGGGCCATCGGCGAGATGGTGGAACAGGAGACGGCCGACTGGGGGGTGGCGATCGAGTCGATCAAGATACAGGAAATCGAGTTGCCCGCCGAGATGAAGCGGGCCATGGCCAAGCAGGCCGAGGCGGAGCGCGAGAGGCGGGCGGTGATCATCGCGTCCGAGGGTGAGCTGAGCGCGTCGGTCAATCTGCAGCAGGCGGCGTCGAACCTGTCCAAGGCCGAGGGTGCGCTGCATCTGCGGACGCTGCAGACCCTGCGCGACATCGCCGCCGATCCGTCGGAGAAGATCATTGCCTTCCTGCCCTCCGAGGCGATCGGCGTGGCGCGGCGACTCGCATCCGGGGAATGAAAGATTATGCTCGACCGCCGCGTACGATACCTGCAACTTGCGTTCAATGAGGACGTCGCCGAGGCCGCGCGGATTGTGCCGACGCTGCCGCAGGACGAGCGCATTCTGCTGGAGGCGGGGACGCCGTACGTCAAACGGGAGGGCCTGGCGGGGATAGGCAAGATCCGGTCGCTGTGGCCGGGCGGCCTGGTAGCCGATATCAAGACGACGGATGGCGGGGTGGAGGAAGTCGAGCTGGTGGCGGGGGTCGGGGCGACTGCGGCGACGGTGATGGGGAGCTGCCCGACCGAGACGCTGGACCGGTTCATCGCCGCCTGCCACGAGTGGGGGATTGACTCGTTGGTGGACATGCTGGGGGTAACCGATCCGCTGCACGTGCTGCGCCACCTGCGGAGGCCGCCGGCGGGAGTGGTGCTCCACCTGGGGCGCGACGAGGAGAGCACCCGCGGCAAGGTCATCCAGTACCGGCACGTCACCCGCATCCGCAGCAAGTATGACGTTGCGATTTCCGCGGCAGGTGGGGTCGGCCTCAAGGAAGCCCGCACGGCGATTTTCAACGGCGCCAACATCGTGGTCGCAAACATCGTGGCCACGGGCAAGCCGTGGAACGGCATCCCCGCGGAGGGCGACGTGGCAGGCCTGGCCCGTCAGTTTCTGGCGACGATAGAATGAGGCGGCGGAACGCAGGCAGAGGTCGGCCCGCCTGCCTCGTGCCGGTCTCACGGCCCCCTAGCCACTGCACAAAGTGCCGGATCCCTGGCCGGAGTCGATTCATCCCGCTGATCTGTCGCACCGGGAGAGGCATTGGCCCCGCGTGCCCCGGAATCCGGAGCTGCACCCTCGGGTGACGGGGCGTGTTATAATGCGCCTGCGGCCATGGCCAGCCGCACACCGTCTTCTCGCGAGATGCCGCGACAGGTCGCTTATGGGCTACTTCGATCCGGGAATCGGCGGGCTCGGCGTGACTAGTCTATTCACGCTCGTGGGCATCGCGTTGATGACGGCTTTCTTCACGTGGCTGAGCGGGTACCGGGGGTGGATCGCGGAGATCACCTTCGGCAACGCCCTGTCGTTTGGCTTCCTGTACGCCATCACTTACTGGGTGATATGGTTCGCCCTGTCGTTTAGCGGCGCACGCCCCTTGATCGCCTGGATCGTCAGCATCATCATGCTACTCCTGCTAATCAAGAGAAGCTTCGCCGCGACCTGGCGGCGCGCGCTCGTTACGTGGCTGGTAACGGTAGCCGGACTAGCCGCAACAGGCATCGTGCTTGGAATGACAGTCTTCACCCGCTCCCAATGAGTCGGGCCCGGCACGCGACGGCGCCCCGATAAGCGTCCTACATCGCAATCGGCTCATCTGATGCGCAGCCTGCGCTCTAGCCCGAACTGAGCCGAACGTGGACTTACCCGCTGCGCTTGAGCTTGCCGTGGCGCTTGCAGTAAGTCTCGGCGAGGCTGAAGACCCACAGGCCGAGCGGAATCAACGCCACCGCCGTGACGATCAACGGCAGGATATCTCCCCACAGCTCGCGCATGCCGGCCCCATCGAGGATCGCCGCGCGCATGCCGTGCAGCGTGTAGGTTATCGGCGAGAACTGAGAGAAGAAGCGCAACCAGCCCGGCAGCACGTCAATCGGGTAGTACACGCCGCTGACCATGAGCAAGGCGGCCTCGAAGATGTTCGTCATCTGAGTGCCCTTTTCGGTGTAGATGAGGGGGAGCGCGGCGGCGGCCAGACCGAGCCCGACCAGCGACAACGTGGCGATGGCGAGCACGGCGCATGCGCCGACGAGGTTGGCCGAGGCGAGGTCGATGTCAAACATGAGCGCGCACACGGCAGTCAGAATGACCAGCCTCCCGCCGGCGTAGCAGACCGAGAATGCAGTCATCCCGAACAGGTGCGTCGCGCGGGAGACGGGCGCCATGAAGGTGTGCTCGATGGTGCCCTCCCACCTCTCATAGGAGATGACATTGCTCGTCTCCCAGAACAGCTCCGAGAGATAGCGCCACAGCAGCGAACCGGTCAACAGGTAGATCAGCACCTTGCCCACCGGCACGTCGGCGCCGCTGACCTGCCCAACGCCGACGGCGAGGAAGCCGATGGAGAGGACGATGGCGCTGGAGTAGATGAGCCAGCTCACTTCCCACGGCCAGTAGCGCTTCATCAGGGCGAAGCTGCGCCCGAGGAAGGCGTAGAACGGCCGCGCCTTGAGGCGGACCGTCATGGCTATTGCTTGCATCGCTTGATGGCTCCTTTGATTGGCGCGAACCGGTCCCCGCCGCGGCTCGCGGCACTATCCGCGGTTTCCGTTATCTCGCGCTTCGAGCGACTTGCCGGTGAGCTCGATGAACACGTCCTCGAGAGTCGGCGCGGGGCGGTCGTCGCTGCGCACGCGGGCCTTGAGTTCGTCGGGCGTGCCTTCCGCGACGATCTTGCCGTCGGCCATGATTCCCACGCGGTGACACAGGCGGTCCGCCTCCTCCATATCGTGGGTGGTAAACAGCATGGTTGCGTCGTGATCCCGTAGGACCGAGCGCAGGAAGCCATGCACGTCGCGTTTGGACTGCGGGTCGAGCCCGGTCGTCGGCTCGTCGAGGAGCAGCAAGACGGGCGAGGTGAACAGGCCGCGGGTGATCGCCACCTTCTGCTGCTGTCCGCGCGACAGGTTCTCAACGGAATCGTGGATGCGGTCGATGGGGAAGCCCATCACCTCAAGCATCGCTGTCGCCGTCTTCGCCGCCTCGCGGGGGTCCATGCCGTAGAGGCGCGCGGCGTAGAGCAAGTTCTCTATCGCCGAGAGTTTCTTGAAGAATGATGCTTCGACTGAGACGCGGTTGACGAGCTTGCGCACCGCGGCAGCCTCGCGCACCACGTCACGGCCGAACACGCTGGCGGCGCCCGCGTCGGGAAGCAGAAGTGTCGCGACAATGCGGACGAGCGTGGACTTGCCGGAACCGTTGGGCCCGAGCAGGCCGTAGATCTCGCCGCGGCGCACCTGCAGACTGACGGATGACAGTGCGGTGATCGTGCGCCACTTCTTCCCGTCGCCGTCGCCTTGCGCGCGACCACGTTTCTGTCTGAATGACTTGGTGACGCCTTGCAGCGTCAACGGCAATGCTTCATGCATGTGTTCGGACCTCCGGAATGCGAGCGCCGGGAAGCAACAGAGCCGCCGGCCTGGAATGACCCGCGGCTCATGAAGAGGGAAGCGATTGCTGAAGTGGGTGTTACGAGAACCGCGGGCTTGATCGGCGCCCGCGGTTCCTCACCGATTCGAGATAGGCCGGTGCGGAACGTGCATACGAGAGCGCGTGCGCCGTGTCACGCCGAGAGGACGGTATGGAACTCGATAGGATTGCGTACGCGCATGGTTGTCTCGCTGCTCGCCTCGTTCGTGCTTGAGGTTACGACGATCGAATAGTAGCGAGAAGCCGCAGGCTTGTCAAGATCCAAACCGAGGCGGCAACGCGATTTCGACCAGAACAGTATCCACGTCGCGGTCGGCACCGACGGCGAGGATGGCTCCGGCTTCGTCGACGGCGACGCCGGCGCCGCCGTAAGTGCGGCCGGTCCACGGGCCGTGCGCAATCTGGCCGACCAGATCCACGCCGACGACGGGCGCGCCGATCGCGGTTGCGGCGGCGGCGACGGTATCGTGCAGCCGCTGGTGATGCTGCGGCCAGGCCTCTTCCCGTTCCGCCCACCCGTAGGGGACGATGACGAGCTGCGGCCGGCATCGGCGCATGGCGCCAAGGATGTCCTCGCGAAAGGTATCGGCGCAGATGAGCATCCCGATGCGGCCGAGGCGGGTCTCGACGGCGGCGATATCCTCGATGATCCCCTTGCTGTAGGGCGGTTCCATGAGCCAGTCCAAAGTGTTGATCTTGCGATGCTTGAGGAGCAGTGTGCCGTCGGAGTCGATGAGCGCGGCCGCGTCGTAGAGCTTGTCGCCGTCTTTCTCCGCGAGGCCGATGGCGAGCATCAGGCCGTACTCACGGGCGAGCGCACCGAGGCGCTCCGTGTCCTCGCCGGGGATGGCGTGTCCGCGCTTGTGCGCCTCGGGGTTGACCCAGCCGAGCAGAGACATCTCGGGGAAGCACGCGATATCGGCCCGTTGCTCGCGCGCGCGGGCGAGGGCGCGCTCGATGCGGGCGTAGTTGCCGCTCTTGTCGCCGTCGAGGCAGAGGATCTGACACATCGCCGCACGCAGGGTCATTGCTGTCTCGCGTCCAGGGGTCGTTGACTCGGTTTTCCCGCGGGCGAGGTATGGTTCCTGCCGCGCCGCGAATTGCCCACGCACGCTTCCGTCCGCGCCACGGATGACCGCCGCCGCCTCGCCCGGGAAGTCTTTCTGGTCGAGGCGGAGGGCGCCTTCCCGATCGGCGAAGGCGACGGTAACGATCTCGTCGCCGCGGTGCAGCCGTACGCCGGGGCATCGGCCCGGCAGGGCCTCGACTTCCACTACTGCCGACGGCTCGCCTTCCCGCGCCACGGCGATGACGGTGATGAAGTCCGCGGTGCGAGCAGGCTCTGCGGTTTCGACGGTGAGATGCCATTCGGGCACGGTCTTGCCGGTCTCGGGTTCGAGCGGATAGCGGTCGGTCTGGGTGAAGCGGACTTTGGCCGGCGCGACGAAGCTGATGCGCGCCCGGGCATTGCCGTGCCGCAGCAGCACGGTGTTGTCGCGCTCGGATATCTCAAACGGGGAGCGCCCGTGCGCCAGCCACTGCACGGCAACCGGTTCGTCCGCGACCACGCGATCGTGGATGACGAAGACATCCGGGCGCACGAACATGATGCGGCGCGCGACCTCCCGCGCGTTGTCGTAGGCGGCGCCCGCATCGCCGGAGGTGTATGTGAAGCGCCCGTCGTGCCGGAAGGCAGTGATATTGCCCACCGCATTCGCGCTGCGCGACTGGCCTTCGCCGTTGACGAGGATGCAGTTGTGACTGAGCGTCGCCCAGTAGTACTGGCGGCAGAACTCGCTGCCGTACCACGGGCGGATGCCCGTGTTGACGAGCAGCGGTTCCCCATAGGCAGCAAGGACGATAGCATTCTGGTCGGCGTGGGCGTGGCTGATGTTGCCCATCGCACTGCTGCGGAACATGAGCTGGACGTCATCATCCGGATTGGCGAGATCGGTGTGCATCGCGACCCAGCCGGTGCCGCGGAAGAGCCTGGCGGTGGGCAAGTCGTCCGGCGACTTGGCCTCCGCCGGCGGTCGGGCGGCGCGCAGGAAGCCGATGGGCGTGTCCTCGTGTTCTGCCGCACCCCACGCTTCCGCGTACCACTTCCAGTACGGGTTGCCCACGGCATCGGCGAAGTAGTTGACGACTCGGCCCGCGCTGGACGGGGCGCCGCGCTCCCCGTAGTCGCCAAAGCCGCTGATCGGCGAACGCGGAGCGGCGCAATACAATGGGAAGTCGCCGACCTTGCTGAAGAACGGCTTCCGCGTGCCGTCAATGCCGGTCGCGACGTTGAGCGCGTCGAGCCACCACGTGACGCGGTTGATGTAGCTGTTCCAGTAGGCGATCCCCTCGGACCATCCGCCGTCGCTATCGGACCAGATGGGGTACCAGCCCCAGAAGATGGCGATGGCGTACTCGAGCCAGCGATCGGCCTCTTCGATCTCGTCGTGGTACGCGATCGCCGCCTCGCCGAGGAAGTGCCACATGCGGCCGCCGTGGCTGTCGTAGGCGCGCTGCTCGTAGGGGCGCCCGTGGAGTCGCCGGTAGGCCTCCTCGCCGCGGGCGCGAATCATGTCGCGCAGGACGCGGCGGTCGTCGTCGCTCAGCGCGTCGTGGATCCAGTCGTAGGCGCGCGAGGTGATATGGAGAATCGGCATGCCCGCCTCGTCGTTGACCTTGATGCTCGTGCTGCCCGCAGGATCCCACGACGCGATATGCAGCAACCACTCGCGAACGCGCTGCGCGTACTTCTTCTCGCCGCTGATGAGGTAGGCAAACGCCATCGTCTCGATCCCGTTACACGCCTTGACCACTGCGCCGTAGTTGCGTCGCCACTCCGCGGCA
>CP070648.1:699544-702880 GCA_020354555.1 Armatimonadota bacterium
ACATGACCCTCTCCTTTCTCTGTTTCCTGGCCGGATCTCGTCCGGCCTTCTCTTGAACCCTGCACATCGTTCTGAACTAGTGATGTGCTTCTCTGGTGTTGTAGTGAACTATAACACCCAACCGAATGCAAGCCCTTTTTGCGAAGTCCCGGAACGGAGTTGGGGTTTTCCAAGAAAATCAGTTGGTTATATGGCGTCTCGCCCCCTTGTGGAATGTACGTGGAGGGTCGCGACGGCCTTGCCCGGGCCTGATTTGCGCAAACGGCTATAACACCTTTGCGGCGAAATCGACGTTCAAGGAGTCATGGAGCCCCGTTGGCCCGCCACGAGACCTGCGCCGTGGACGTGCTGAGCCCTGCCGCCGCGATGCCGGGCGGTGACGAGGTCACCTCCGCGCCCGCGCGCGGGCGGACATCCACCGCATCGCCTAAGCTCGTGCGCGTGATGACCGAGGCGACCGGCGACGAAGCCTTGATGCTGCGCTATGCCGCGGGCGACGCACACGCCTTCGAGTCGCTGTACGAGCGACATCGCGGCCCGCTGTGGCGCTTCCTGTCGCGCCAGCTGCGCGACGATGCGGCTACGGCGGACGTCTTCCAGGAGGCGTGGACCCGCGTCATCTCGCATCGCCTCTCCTACGAGCCGCGCGCGAAGTTCTCGACCTGGCTCTATCGCATCGCGCATCACTGCTGCGTCGATCACTGGCGCCGGACGGGGCGAAGAAAGCAGCGCGAACTGGCCGACGGCGAAGACCTGATCGCGACGCTCGCAGACGACGCGTCGCCGGCGCCCGACGGCCTGGCAGAAGACGAGCAGGCCGCCGAGGCGCTGGGAGCTGCGCTCGCGGCGCTGCCCGAGGTGCAGCGCGAGGTGTTCCTGCTCTATGCAGAGGCCGGTCTCGACCTGACTGCGATTGCCGAGGCCACCGGTGTCGGCGTGGAAACCGCCAAGAGCCGGCTGCGTTACGCCGTCGCGAAGCTCAAGCGCGCGCTGTCGCGCGAGCCGGCACAAGGAGACGCAAGGTGAACAGCGAACCCCGGGAACCGGGCAGGGCGACGCCGGACGACGCGTTGTTGCGGCTCTACGAGCGCACGCGCTCCGGCGAGCCACCGCCCTCGGTCGACGCCGCCATCCTCGCCCGGGCGCGCGCGGCGGTTGCGCCAGCTCGCACGCCGCGTCGCTGGTGGATCCCGGCCTCCATCGCCGCAACGGCGCTGCTCGCCCTCAGCGTGGTCGTCGAGGTCGATCGCGAGACCGGCCCGGTGACCGCACCGCCCTTCGACGAGGCTCGCCAGCTGGACAAGCGGGACAGCGAGGCGACGGAGGTGGCCCCTCCTCCGCCCCCGGCACCGACGGCCGACGCGACCTTGCCTGCCCCCGTCCCGGCCGAGTCGGCCCTGTCCAAACCACCGGTCCCGGCGCCAGCCGGTGAGGCTGCGCTTCCGACACCGAGCCCTCAGCCCGCCCCCGGAGCGCTCCGGGAGCGGTCGCAGCCTGCGACGCCGGACCTGCAATCGATGCGCGCCGCGCCTGCCGCCGTGAGCGCAGGGCAGGCCGAGGCGGACGCAGCAATCCCGACACCCGAACAGTGGCTCGCGCGGATCGAGGCCCTCGAGGCGCAAGGACGCGACACCGAGGCCGCGCGCGAGCGCGCCGCGCTCGAGGCCGCCTATCCCGGCTGGCTGGAGCGGCACTCCTCGACCCCGCAGTAGCCACGATTTCGCCCCCCGGACCCGGTGCTAGAATTCCGCCGCTTTTTTCGGCCCGAACCGCGCCGAAATCCTCGCGAAAACCGGAAGGGAACCCAACGATGAAGAAGCCCGTCACCGTCACCATCACGGGCGCGGCCGGCCAGATCGGCTATGCCCTGGCATTCCGCGTCGCATCCGGCCAGCTGCTCGGCCCGGACCAGCCCGTCAACCTGAACCTGCTCGAGATCACGCCGGCCCTCGACGCCCTCAAGGGGGTGGTGATGGAGCTCTCCGACTGTGCGTTCCCGCTGGTGAACGCCATCGTCCCGACGGACGATGCCAAGGTCGCGTTCCGCGACTGCGGAGTCGGCCTTCTCGTCGGCGCCCGCCCGCGCGGTCCGGGCATGGAGCGCAAGGACCTGCTGCTGGCCAATGCTCAGATCTTCTCGGCGCAGGGCAAGGCCATCAACGAAGCCGCGCGCCGCGACATCAAGGTGCTGGTCGTTGGCAACCCGGCCAACACCAATGCGCTGATCGCCTCCGCCAACGCGCCCGACATCGACCGCGCGAACTTCACCGCGATGACGCGCCTCGACCACAACCGCGCGCTCTCGCAGCTGGCGGCGAAGACGGGCGTCCACGTGACCGACATCCGGCAGATGATCGTGTGGGGCAACCACAGTGCGACGCAGTATCCGGACATCTCGCACTGCACGGTCGGCGGCAAGCCGGCGAAGTCGCTCGTCGACGAGGCCTGGTACCGCGACACCTTCATCCCCACCGTGCAGCAGCGCGGCGCGGCCATCATCAAGGCCCGCGGTGCCTCGTCGGCCGCGTCGGCGGCCTCCGCCGCCATCGACCACGTGCACGACTGGGTGCTCGGCTCGCCGAAAGGCAACTGGGTGAGCATGTCCATCCCGTCGGACGGCAGTTACGGCATCGCCGAGGGCGTGATCTACTCCTATCCCGTCACCTGCAGCGGCGGGCGTTACGCCATCGTCCAGGGCCTCGACGTCGACGAGTTCAGCCGAGGGCGGATGGACAAGACGCGCGAGGAACTGCTCGAAGAGCGCGAGGGCGTCAAGGATCTGCTCTGAACCGACGCCGTCGCTGGCGAGGTCCAGCGGCGGCGCCTGTCCTTCACTCCGGCCGGATTCCGTGTAACAACCGTCGCCGTCCGCGAAATGGGTGATCGTGGGGCAGCCGGACGCGCGGGAGCTGCCCGGCTGGCGCAGCAGTCCACCGGGTATCGGGTGTTGGTGTCTTCATTCGGGACTCGGGGCGGTGCGCCGCGCCGATCCTGCCCGCGCCTCAGGACGTTTCCGCTGAAACGCTTCCTGTTTGCGCGGCGCTACGTGCGCGCTGCCCGAGCAGCACGTCGATGGCGAGCCCATAGTCCATGCGCTCGCCGCGCCAGGTGATGGCGGTGGTCTCCGGCGTGATCGCTGCGCCGGCGGCGTGCGTTGGCAACGGCCGCGGCGGCGCGGTGGGGCCGTCACCGCACGGCTCGGTGTAAGGCCGCCCGTCCGGCCGCAGGAACCGCAGCGCCCCGTCGTCGAGCCGCCCGATGCGCACGCCGCCCTCGTGCACCAGGCGATGGTGAAAGCGGCACAGCAGCACCAGGTTGCCGAGCTTCGTCTCGCCG
>CP070648.1:702980-705995 GCA_020354555.1 Armatimonadota bacterium
AATGGACCGAGGCGGTTCGCCGCGACTACAATCACCCCTGCGTCGTCGCCTGGACGCCGTTCAACGAGAGCTGGGGCATTCGCGGAGTTCAGGACGGCGTGGCGCAGCAGCAATTCGTGGAGCACATCTACAACTTGACCAAGCGCCTCGATCCCTACCGGCCGATCTGCGACAACAGCGGCTGGATGCACACGCTCACGGATATTGCGGACATCCACGACTACTCCGAGCGCGGCGAGGATCTGCGGGCGCACTGGGAGGAGTTCGAGCGCAGCAATCACCGCGGCGGATGGCCGCACCTGTTCTTCGCTCGCGCGAAGAGCTACATGGGCCAGCCGATTGTCGTCAGCGAGTACGGAGGCATCAGCCTCAAGGGCTACGAGGCGCCGGCGGGCGCCGACCGCGTCGCCTACGGCACCCACATGGAGAGCGAGGAAGCCTACCTCGCCCGCTACCGCGACATCACGTCGGCGATTCAGGATATCGAGGAGTTGCAGGGCTTCTGCTATACCCAGCTCACCGACATCGAGCAGGAAATCAACGGCGTCATGACCTACGACCGCAGGCCCAAGGTTGACCCTGAGAAGATCGCCGAGATCAACCTGCGCCGGCGGTGAGCCGGCACCGGGGGCTTGGGAAAGGCCGACGGGGAGCCAGCGACTTTAGACATCTGACCTCGCGCGCTCGCGCAACAGGATGCAGGCCCCCAACGCCGTATAGCTGCGGTGTACGTTTGCGCTCACTCCGGAGGGCAGGAATGCGGTCATCATCCCCAGGACATCCTCGCGAGTTGCGCGCGCTCGACGTCATCGCCCGCAAGCGCGACGGCCTGCGGCTTGACGCGGAGGAACTCGACTGGTTGATCGCCGCCTACGTCGCCGGGCGCGTCAGTGAAGAGGAGATGGCGGCGTTCCTCATGGCGGTGTATCTCCGCGGCATGGACCTCGATGAGACCGCCGCGTTGACCTTGGCGATGGCGGCGACCGGCAAGGCGGTGGATCTGTCCTCTGTGCCCGGCGTCAAGGTGGACAAGCACAGCACCGGCGGCGTCGGCGATAAGACGACGCTCGTGGTCGCGCCGCTGGTTGCCGCGGCCGGCCTGCCCGTGGCGAAGATGTCGGGGCGCGCGCTCGGCCACACCGGCGGCACGGTTGACAAGCTCGAATCCATCCCGGGCTTGAGCTGCGACATGACGACGCGCCAGTTCGTGCGCCAAGTCAAGCGCATCGGCCTCGCCGTCGCCGCGCAATCCGACGACATGTGCCCGGCGGACAAGCGCATGTATGCCCTGCGCAATCGTATCGGCGCCGTCGCCAGCATCCCGCTCATCGCGTCCTCCGTGATGAGCAAGAAGCTGGCCGCAGGCGCGGACGCCATCGTGCTCGACGTGAAATGCGGCGGCGGGGCGTTTATGAAGGACGCCCGGACCGCGCGGGAACTTGCCTCCACCATGGTCGAGATCGGGAACCGCGCATCACGGCCCACGGCCGCGCTGGTGACCGACATGAGCCAGCCGCTCGGGTGCGCAGTAGGCGATGCGCTGGAAGTGGGGGAGGCCATTGCCGCGCTGCGCGGCAATGGGCCGCATGACCTCCGAGAGCTGTGCCTTGCGCTCGCCGCTCGGATGCTTCTGCTCGCGCGGGCCGCGCGCAGTGAGACCGACGCCCGTCGGCGCCTCGAAAACGCACTGGCCAGTGGCGCGGCATTGGGCAAGTTCCGAGCGATGGTCGAAGCGCAGGGCGGCGACCCGTCGGTCGTTGACGATCCGTCGCGGCTGCCGCAGGCCCAGAGGAAGGTTGCAGTCCGTGCCCCCGCCGACGGCCGGGTGCGCGCGATTGACGCGCAGGCGATCGGCGAAATCGCCCACAACCTGATGCGCGAGGCCGGGCCGGGCGGGGGAGTGATGCTGCTGAAGAAGCGCGGCGACAAGGTCGAGAAGTCCAGGCCTGTGGCGACGGTCTACGGAGGCGCGAAGGCCGCGGCTGCGGCGCGCGCGGTGGTTAAGGCTTACACCGTCGGCCCACGCGCCCCGCGCCGCCCGCTGGTGCTGGACGTCATCCCTCGGGAATCCTAACGGTCGCCGCCGCGCTCTCTGCGATGCTCATGCCGACACCCGCGCGCATCTTCACAGCCAGCGCGAGAGCGGTGGGATGTCCGCAACGGCTGATCGCTGCCACATCACCGTAAGTCCCAGCGGACGCCGCCGTTCGAACGGCCCTGTGAGGTCACACCTGTGGATGATTTCCTCGGCAGCGGCCTCCAGGAGACTCATTCGCAGAGCATTGGCGCCGATCCACTGCCATCGCGGGCGATCTGAGGCGTCGGCGCCAGTGTGAATATCGAGGGTGGCTGCTGTGGTGCCACGCTGCCCCGAGCTATAGACCCAGGCCATCGCGTCAACATCGTCGCGTTCCATGGGTGTTTGCCGAACGCGCCAACCCCAGGGGTCAAACGCGTCGGGTCCGATCCGCGCCGCCGGAAAGAGCGCGGTGCCGCAAAGGTACGAATCCAGCGCGCCTTCATATTCGCCAACAATCAGTTCGAGGGCCACAGCCCCGACACCATACGCCGCCTCCGGACGATGCTTCAGCCATGACCTCCCGGCCGCCCTAACGCGCAAGGAACCCCTCCCGGCCCGTCGAAAACCGCTTCAGCTGAGGGCCTTGGTGGCCAGGCGCGAGCACTGTCGCAGGACAGTGGGGAAGCAGGGGAATGTGGGGGGGACAGCCGAGCTGTGCCCTAACTCACCCACCGATTTGCGCCAAGAACGCTGACGCTGAACATCACAAGTAAGCCCAGAGGGCTCCCAGATGCGTTTCATTGCGATTCGACAGGGACACCTCACCTCACAGTTCGATCTTCCGTGGCGTCTCGCCCGGGGCGCGCAGCGGCGCGCGCTGTGTTGCAGTGAGGATTCCACCGTGTCCATCCCTTAACATGTGCTCCGCCATCGCCTTTCCGTTGGCGGCGTCGGACGGGATATGGGCAAAGGGCAACCCGTGCGTCGGCAAGAGG
>CP070648.1:706095-776694 GCA_020354555.1 Armatimonadota bacterium
AGGAACTGGCGCACGATGTCGCCGCGGGTGGCACCGATGCAGCGGCGGACGCCGATCTCCCGGGCGCGCTGGGTGACGGTGGCGAGCATGATATTCATGATGCCGATGCCGCCGACGAGCAGCGAGATGCCGGCGATGGCGCCCATGACGACGTTGAAGATGCGTTGAGTCTGCTGGCGCTGGCGGAGCAGTTCGAGCGGGATGATAATCTCGAAGTCGGGCATGTTCTGGTGGCGGCGGCTGATGATCTGCTTCACCACCTGCGCGGCGGGCACCGTCTTGTCCGAATCCTTGACCTCCACGGCGATCTCGCTGATCGGCCGGCGGTTGAGCGGCGGCCGCTCCATCATCTCCCACATCAACCCCATCAACGCCTCGGGATTGACCGGGATGGCCTTCTCAACATAGATCTGGAAATCCTCCATCGCGACCGTGATCGGGACGTAGATGTCCTGGTTCAAGTCGCGCAGGGCGAAGGTCGTCTCCGAGGTCTCGAGCACGCGCTCCTGCATGACACCGATGACGCGGAAGTTGCTCATGCCGATCTTGATGAACTTGCCGACCGGATTCTCGAACGCGAAGGCGTCGCGCTTGACCTCGGCGCCCAGGACGCAGACGTGAGAGCGCCGCTTGATATCCTCATCGTCAATGAACCGGCCGTAGGTCGTGTCCAGATGCGCGGTGTACACGTACCCGGGAGCGGTGCCGAACACCCGTGCCTCGACGGCTTTGCCGCCGACCGTCACCTCGCCGAAAACGCGGCACGACGGTACCACGCGCTTGGCGAAATCGGACAGGTCGCGCAGCGCCAACGCATCGCCGTAGTTCAGGCCGAAGGGCGATTTCTTGGCCGCTTCGTCCTGCAGCTCGCCGGCAAGCGCGACCCGCCGCACGTGGAGCACATCTATGCCGAGCAGGCGGATTTGCTCCAGGGACTCCTGGCGCGCGCCCTCGCCGATGGAGACCATGGCGATGACGGCGGCGACGCCGAAGATGATGCCAAGCATGGTGAGCAGCGAGCGCAACTTGTGGCTCCACAGCTCACGGAAGCCGGTCTTGACGGGGGCGGTGAAGGGAGCGAGATTCAGCCTCATCGCGGCCGATCCTGCGCGGGAGCGGAGGCCACAGCCGATGTCCCGAGGTCGTTGAGGGCGACGCCGTCGCCCTCCTTGAGGCCCTGAACGATCGCGGTGTAGTCGCCGCTTGATTCACCGATCTTGACGGTCACCTCGCGATATCGTCCGTCGCGTTCGACGTAGACGACGAATCGCCCGTCGCGCTCGAACACGCATTCCGTCGGAATCGTGATCACATCCTCGATGCGCTTCATGACGATCCGAACGTTGGCGCGCATCCCCGGGCGCATCTTGGTCTCCTCGACCCGAGGCAGCTCGATCGTCACCGGGAAGGTCTGTTCCGACGACATCCCCCACCAGCCCTCGAGCGGCGGGCGCCGCGCGGTCTGGCCGATCTCGACCACCTTGCCTCCGAAGCTCTCCCCGGGCAGTGCATCAATCTCGACGATCGCCTCCTGCCCCACTTTGACGCCGCTGATGCGCGCCTGATCCAACTCCAGCTTGACTTGCATGTGCTTCGTGTCCACGATCTGTGCCAACTGGCGCCCCGCCCATATGCGGTCCCCCGCCCGCGGCACGTCGCCGCCGCCGTGCCGCCGATGCTGCGGATTCAACACCACCAGGCCGCTCGTCGGCGCGGTGATGGCGGTCTTGCGCAGTTCCTCTTTCTCTCGATCCAGCCTGAGCTTGAGGTTCTCCACCTGATTCTGCGCCATGCGGACGTCGCGCTCAGCCCTGCGCCGGGCAACGCCAAGGTCGTGCTCGATATCATCAGCGCGCTTGCGCCGGTCAAAGATATCCGACTCCGCCTGCGATTTCTTCAGTTCGTAGTCGGTGCGGTCGCGCTGGAGCCCGAACTCGGCGGCCCTGAGCCCAGCCTCTTCCCGTTCGACTTCGGTGCCCGCGATGAGGCCAGCGCCCGCGAGCCGCCGCTTGACGTCGAGCTGCTCGCGCCGGCGCTCGATCTCATTTTCCTGGAAGGTAATGTTGTCGCGCAGATCGCGCAGTATGGCCTGCTGCTGGCGCTCGAACACAGCCGCCTCGTCGCGAGCGCGTTGCACCTTGATTCCCATCTCGGCCAAGTTGGATTCGCCCCGCTTCTTCGCTTGCTCGAGCTTGCGGAGCGTTTCGGCGTATTCGCGCGTCAACTGCTTGACCTGCTCCTCGCCCTCGGTCGGATCCAGCATCGCGATGAGGTCGCCCGCGGAGGCCATCACGCCGTTTTCGGTCACCGACACCAGCCGCCCCGACACTTCGGGCATGACGGGCATGGAGTCGAGCGCGCTGAGGGAGCCGGTCTGATCCACGGTGATGAGCAGATCCTGCCGGTTCGCGACCGCGCGCACCACCATTTCCACGCTGTCGGCGGCAGGCGCGGCGCCCCTGGGAATGACACGCCACGCGCCCCACGCGGCCGCACCGAGCAGCACCACGACCACCACGCCTGCAATTGCCCTGCGCGCGCGCATCAGCTTGCCTCCCCACGGGCGACGATCTGTCCCGCCGGCGGGCGCACCAGCGCCACGCGGTCGCCCGGCCGCACGCCGCTGCGGACTTGAATCAGCAGGTCGCCGCGCGTTCCCGTGGTCACGTGCACGGCCTCGAAGCCGTCGCCGCGCCGGCGATACACGAAGCTGCGGCCTTTCTCATCGAACACGGCGCGGATGGGCACGGTCACGACATCCCTAAGATCCTGCAAGATGATTTCCAGGTCGACAGTCATGCCGGGGCGAAGATGAACGGGGTCGCTCTCGGTCAGGCGCACCAGGGCGCCAAAGACCCGCTTGCCGGGCGTCCCGCCTTCCCAGATATTCGCATCACGCGCCAGTTCCTCCACCGCCACGACCTCGCCGGGGTAGCGCTCACCGGGCGCGCCGCCAGCGGCCCAAGCCCCGACTTCCGGCTCGACCGCGATGACCTCCGCCGCGTAGCGCCGTCCCGGCTCGACCGGCGATAGCACAAAGGCCTTCTGGCCGTTGCGCACGCGCGAGATGTCCATCTCCCCGATCTGGCATCGCACCTGCATCTTCTCAACGTTGTATATGGTTACCGGCGCGTGGCGCTGTCCGACCTCATCGCCGATCCGGTAGGGGCGGCGTTCGGGCCAGTTTTCGGTATTCATATCTATGACGGCCAGGCCCGATGTCGGCGCCACCACCCGGGATTGCTCGATCTTTTGCTCGACCTCAGCGAGCTTCGCCTGGGTATCCGCGACGGCGATGGAGGCGTCGTCAACGGACAACTCGCGGTCCTCCTCGGCGGTGGCAAAATTGTGGCGGGCGAGTTCCAGCGCGCTCTCTGCCTGCCTGATGTCCTCAGCGGTTTGTCTCGTGATGTCCGCCTGTTCCAGACGGCGCTGTTGCAGCGCGAATTCGGTCCGGCGATAGGCTTTTTCGGTCTCTTGCAGCTTGGTGCCGGCTATGTATTTCATCTCCTCGAGGCGCCGGTCACGAGCGAGTTCGCGCTCCGCGCGGGTCAGTTCCCCCTCGGCAAACGCGACCTGGGCGGCAATCTTCTCGCGCTGGGCCACAGCCTTGGCTTTCGCCAGGTCGAGTGCCTCGCGCGATTTCGCCACCTCGCCCTCGGCCTGGCTCACCGCCACCTCGCCGTCAGCTTCGGCTTTGTTGAGCGCTTCCCCGGTGTCCGCCAGCTTCTGGTTCAGCTCATCGCGTTGGTCTATGAGGTACTTGGTGTCGAGCGCGACCATCAGGTCGCCCGGTTCAACCGGCGCGTTGTTCTCGCAGAGCTCGATGATCGTCCCCCCGACCTCGGCGAAAACCGGGGTCTCCTCCGACGATTCGAGAATGCCGTTGACCGGCAAGGTCACCCTGAGTGGCCCGACCTCTACCTCGGCGGTCGGAGCGATTGCCTTGACTGATTTGAGGCCGGCGAGACGACCGTGCGTCCACCAAGCGCCCAGCGCCACTGCCGCAATCACCAGAGCTAGGTACAGCACGCGCTTCATGACGTAGGCTCAGCCTCCAGGGGCATCTGCGCCAGCACCGCACGGGCATCCAGCGGCTGCGGTACCGGCATATCACTCTCGATCCGCCCATCGCGCAGCCTGACGATGCGCCGGGCATGTTCTGCGATCTGCTCTTCGTGAGTCACGAGCAGGATAGTGATCCCATCGCGGTTCAGATCCTGAAACAAGCCGAGCACCTCCTCACCGATGCGAGTATCGAGGTTGCCGGTGGGCTCGTCGGCGAGGATGAGCGACGGGCCGTTGATGAGCGAGCGGGCGATGGCGACGCGCTGCTGCTCGCCGCCGGAGAGCTGCGCTGGCCGGTGGTGCTCCCGTCCCGCGAGGCCGACGCGCACGAGTACCTCCCGCGCGGCCTCGGCCGCCCGCGGCCGGCCGCTATAGATCGTGGGCAGCATGACATTATCCAGCGCCGACATACCGGGCAGCAGGTTGTAGGTCTGGAACACGAACCCAATGCGTCTCAGTCGCAGCGCCGAGAGCTGGCCATCGTTGAGCCGGCGCACATCCTCGCCCGCAAGCAGATAGCGGCCATGGGTCGGCCGGTCCACGCATCCCAGGACGTTGAGCATCGTCGTCTTGCCCGAGCCCGACCGCCCCATGATGGCGACGAACTCGCCCGGCTCGACGTTGAGGTCGACCCCGCGCAGGGCCGGCACATCCACGCTTCCCGCGCGGTAGATCTTGGTTACGTCCTGCAGATCCACGAGGCTCACGCCTCCTCCTCCGTCTCTTCCGACTGCCGCGTCGGGTCCTCCATCGCCACGATCTCGTTGTCGCGCAGGCCGGAGCGGATCACCACGGCGACGTCGTTACGGTCGCCCACGGTCACCTCGCGCGCGGCGAATTGCCCGTCGCGCTTGACATAGACCAGGCTCTTGCCCTTGCGCTCGAACACCGCCTCCAGCGGAACGTAAAGCGCGTCCGGGATGCGCTTGACGATGAACTGCACGCTGGCGTTGAGGCCGGGCTTCAGGCGGCTCGGCTGGTCCTGATTCACTTTCACCCAGGTATCGAACACGCGCTCGTTGGGATCGGCCTTGGGGTCTTCCGACAGCGATACTTCGCGCGCCACTGCGGCGACGCTGGTGACGGTGCCGCTGAAGACGCGGCCAGCCAGGGCCTCAAAGTCGATCTCGGCCTGCTGCCCTTTCCACACCGACCCGATGTTCGTCTCCTTGATGCGGCACCACACCGACATGTTCTCGCTGCCGGAGATCGTGCCCAAGAGCATGCCCGGCGATACCTGATCGCCGGCCCTCGATGCGCGTCGCTCTCCGCCCACGTAACGGGAGAACAGGGCGAGGACGCCCGCGCGCGGGGCGAACACCGTCGTTTCCGCCAGGGACTCGCGGATCTTGTCGAGTTCCTTGCGCGTCATCTCCGCGCGGTCCTTGGCGTGCTCGACCTGCTCGTCGATGCGCGTGCGGGTGACTTCGGCTTTGTACTCGGCTGCCTCGACCGCGGTCTTCTTCTGGCGCAGCTCGGATTCGATCTCCCGCCGCCTCAACTCGAGATCCTTGACGCTTTGCTCGACCTTGAACTCCTGCGCCTCGTAGGCGGCCTTGGCGACCTGCGCTTCGGCGCCCGCGATGTAGCCTTTGTCCGCCATGCGCTGCTGCCGCTCGTACTCGATCCGCAGGCGCTCCTGCTCGGCGCGATCGAACTCCAGTTGGTCTTCAGCCTGCTTGATACGCACGCGGTTGGAGTCCTCCCACAATTGCAGATCCTGGCGCGCTTGCTCGGCCGCCCGCTTGGCGTTATCGTAGCCCTCGCGCGCGCTCTCCTCGGTCTTCTCGATCTCCTCCTGCGCCTGCTTGAAGCGCAGCTCGGTTTGCGTTTCTCGCTGCTCCATCTCGCGCGATTCGACGCGGCAGAACACCTCGCCGGCCTGTACGATGGCGCCGTCAGGCACGATCATCGTCAGCTTACCGCCGGCCTTGCCGTTGCGCACCGTCACCGCGTCGTCGCTTTGCAGGCTACCGTCCACCTGCAGCGCGACCACGAATTCGCCCCGGGTTGGGGTGGCGGTGGGGGGACCTGAGTCCACACTGCGCGCCGCAAACGTTCGCCACGCCCAGGCACCGCTGGCAATCACCGCCAGGGCCGCCAGGCCGCCTATGACACGTTTCGCCCTCACCGAATCACCTTGTCTATGCCATCCATCACGCTGCCGGATTCGATCGCCCGGCTCATCCTCTCGGGCTGTACGCCCATCGCGCTTTCGTCCAGCGCGCGGGAGCCGCGCGCTAGCCGGGCAGGCCTGCTGTGATGTCCTCGCCCAACGCCCGCCGTATCCGTATCGTCGTCAGGAAATAGTCGACCTTCTCCTGCAGCAACGACCGCTCAGCCTCGACCAGCCCGCGATCGGCGTCGAGCACGCGCAGATAGTCGCTCAGCCCCTCATCATACATACCCTGGGCCTGCTCGCGGTTCTTGCGCGCCAGGGCGACAGCGTCCTCGCCGATGGCGATGCGGGCCCGCGTCGCTTCCGCAGCCCGCACCAGGGCTTGCATCTCCTGTGTGACCTGCTCGCGCGTCGCGACGATCTGCTGATCGAGCACGTCAAGGTTACGATCGGCGCGGTCTCTGTTCTCGAACCGCGCCCGCTCGCGCAACGGCACTTGGACACGCAGCCCCGCAAACCAGCCGGCGCTGAGGCTCTGCCCGCCGATCGTCTGGCCCGCGTCCGTGAACCCAGCCGATGCGGTCAGATCCGGCTTGTACTCGCTGTAGACAATCCTGCGCGCCGCTGCGGCGTCCTCCCGGCTCAGGTTGAGCCGCGCGAGTTCGGTGCTGTTGGTGAGCGCGGTTTGACTCAACCCCGCCTCATCGTAATCCTGTGGCTCGTACGCTATGGCCGTCATCAGGTCGGGCGTGGCGCCCGCGACAAACCCCATCTCGAGCAGCAGCGCATCCACCGCGTCTTGAAACCCTTGCTGACGGCTGATCAGGGACTGCTTGGAGCGCTCCCAGCTCAAACGCGCCTGGTCCACGTCAATCTCGGCAACCTGCGTCACCCACTCCTCGCCGGGCTTCTTCAACTCTTCCCCGGTAAACTTCACGTAGTTCAGGTCGTAGAAGCGCTTGGCCCGGTCCACGGCGCGCTCAGCAATCTCGATCTCCCCCTGCGCCAGCAGCGCTCGGAAGTATGCCTGGATGATGCTCAGCGCAAGAGATTGACGAGATTCGTAGAATAAGAGTTCCTCGTTCGCCAGGCCGACGCGCGCGCTGCGCACGCGCTCCCAGGTGGACGACGCCAACCCGGCCCCGCGCAGGATGGGCCGGTCGTAGGTAGCGCTGATCGCGGGGCGCTGGGTGAGCACATCGCCGAACGAACTCTGCGAGCCGGTGCCGACCTCGAGTTCCAGGGCGTCGCCCGCGAGCCCCTCCCAGCGCGCCACAGCGGAAGCCGATTCCCGGTCCTCCGACTCCCCGCCCACCGGCCGTTCCCGTTCCGCGCGGGCGGTGGCGGCGTAGAACAGGCGTTGATCGGCCACCCACAGCCCTTGCCTGGAGTTGACCAGGTTCGCCTGGTCGCGGCGGAAGCGCGCGTTATGGCGAAACGCCAGGTCAAGGCATTCCGTAAGGCTCAGCGCGGGCGGCGCCTGCGGGGAGGGCGTCGGCGACAGGTCAACCGACTCCGGCTCGGCCGCCCGGATGCGCTCCCACATCACGGGCGGCAGCCCCGCAGTCTCGGCGGCCAGCCCGGGTGCGGTCACGACCAGCAGGATCAACAACGCAATACCGCTTCTCATGGTTCTCCACTCACCTGAACCCGCGCGAGCGGGCAGCGAATAGCGCTCATCGGGCTGCACAGCGGCAGCACGGAAAGCTCAGCACATGCCGGTGGTCAGAGGAAAGACGAGGTGCGGTTCCACCCGCAGCTACTGATCCATCTCTCCCGCATGATCGGCGAGCCGGCCGAGCAGGTCCGCCAACAGCGCCTGCTCCGATGTCGTCAGGGCCGACATCAAGCCCTTGATCCGAGCGACGTGAGCCGGGTAGATCTGTTCGAAGAGTTCCCGCCCGGCGGGCGTCAGAACCGCAAGCGTGCTGCGCCGGTCCTCCGGATGCGACACGCGCGCGAGATGGCCGGCTTCCTCGAGCCGGTCGATCAGCCCCGTGACGTTCCCGGAGGTGACGTAGAGCCGCTGCGAAATCTCATTGAGTTTGACGCCCTCGCTGCCCGAATCGGCCAGCACTCGCAGGATGCCGAGCTGCGCTCCGGTCAGCCCGCGCTCGCGCAGTTCTCGATGGATGGCGCGGCCGACTTCTGCCTTCGCTCGCACGAAGCCGCGCCACGCACGCATCGCTGGCTGCTCGGCTGCTGACATAGGCTGCCTCCGGAATAGTTTAGACCAAAGCTATTCATCTGTCAAATGTTTTCTGTGGACACGGGGTATGAGCGCGCAGAGCGGGGATGGGGCGCCCTACGCGGGGGGCGACTTCGTCGCGCCCATTCTCAAGCGCGGCCTGCCCGCCGCAGCCGGGCCTCACTCGGCACGCTCAGGACGAGCGACCGGGCCCCTCCGGGCGCAGCACCGAATGATTTCGACAGATGGTGACGCTGCGTGTTGTGTGACGGAGCGAACAAGCCGGTCGATTGTGCGAGCAATCACGTTGACAAGCCGCGACCATAGCGGTTCACTCAGGGGCAAAGGACCCAAACGATTGCGCGAGTCGAGCGCACGACTTCAGCCCAGAGCAAGGGAGGTGAGTGAGCGTGAGAGGACTGAGAGTCATGGGTGTGGTCGCCGTCGTCCCGTTGGTGGTGATCGCGGTGGTGATGGGCTGCGGGCCGAAGCCTGCGCCGTCGCCGCCAGCCGCGCCGATCGCCCCCGAGCGTGAAGCCGCCAAGGATATCGTTGAAGTGGCCATGGAAGCGGGCCAGTTCGAGAATCTGGTCGCCGCCGTTGAGGCCGCGGGGCTCGTCGAAACACTCAAGGGGCCCGGGCCATTCACGGTTTTTGCGCCCAACGACGACGCCTTCGCCAAGCTGCCGGAGGGCGCAGTGGACAACCTGCTCAAGCCCGAGAACAAGGAGCAGTTGACCAAGATCCTGACCTACCACGTCGTCCCCGAGAAGCTCATGGCGGCGGATGTCACGACCATGACGTCCGCCACGACCGTGAACGGGCAGGACCTGACGTTTAAGGTCGAGGGTGACACCGTCATGGTGGACGGCGCGAAGGTGATCGGGGCCGACATCATGGCATCGAACGGCGTCATCCACGTGATAGACTCCGTCGTCATGCCCAAGGAAGAGTAAGGTGTTCAGAGGAGTCTGAGCGCGCATCGCTGTCGGAGCCGACGTCCCGCAGAGCCGAACGCGATTGTGCGCATGAAGGGAGAAAGGACATGGCAAATATCGTGGAGACCGCGATCGGGGCGGGCACGTTCAACGCCCTGGTGAAAGCGGTGCAAGCGGCCGGACTGGCGGACACGTTGTCGGGCCCCGGACCGTTCACCGTCTTTGCGCCAACCGACGACGCGTTCGCCAAAGTGCCAGCGAGCACGCTCGAGGACCTGCTCAAGCCCGAGAACAAGACGAAGCTCCAGGGTATATTGACCTACCATGTGGTCGCGGGCAAGATGATGGCGGCCGATGTCAGCCAGCGCACGTCACTCAAGACGGTCCAGGGCCAAGATCTGATGATAGACACGGCGGACGGCGTTAAGGTTGACGGCGCGAAGGTCATCCAGGCCGACATCGCCGCCGACAACGGCGTCATCCACGTGATTGACAGCGTGGTTATGCCGAAGTAACGCCGCACCGCCTTCCGATCCAGCGGTTAGGCGCCGGATTCGCAGCGACGCCGCATCGCCTGTGGAGTTGCGCGGCCGTAATCCGGCGCGGGCTCCGGTCATGAGTGCATTCCGCTGCTTGCTTGCCGAGCGCCAGCTCGACTCCCGCGGACGGCGCTGGCTGTTCGTGCCATACGATCAGCTCTCCGACCGCATCGGCCCCCTTGCCCGCGAAGACCCCCGCCGCCTCGGCGTCGTGCTCGTCGAGAATCCGTGGAAGGCCTCCCGCCGCCCGTATCACAAGCAGAAGCTTGCGCTGATCGTGGCGAACCTGCGCCACTTCGCTCTCGAGCAGGCTGCGCGCGGGGTGGCGGTGCGCCACGTCGTCACGCGCTCTCTTTACCGCGATGCCCTACGGCCGCTGATTGTCGAACTCGGACCAGTGCGGGCGATGACCCCGGCGGAACGGGAGCTGCGCGTCGACCTTCAGCCGCTGGCGGATGCGGGCGGCGTGGAGCTGATCGAGCACGAAGGCTGGCTCACTTCGTCCGATCAATTTCACACCAGTCAGCGACGCGGCCCCCCGTGGCGCATGGACGCCTTCTACAGGCATGTTCGCCGAATGACGGGCATCCTGATGAGCGGCAGCAAACCGGAGGGCGGCAAGCTCAGCTTCGACGCCGAAAACCGGCTCCCGTGGAAGGGCGCGCCTCAGGCGCCGGAGCCCCCGACGTTTGCGTCAGACCCCGTAAAGCGGGAAGTGGCGGAACTCATCGAATCCGCGTTTGGCCACCACCCCGGACGGCTCGATATGGATCATCTGCCCGCGACCGCGGCGGACGCGGAGACGCTGTGGTCGTGGGCGAAGCGCGAGTGCCTGCCCACCTTCGGTCCGTACGAAGACGCGATGTCCTTCAGTTCCAGCGGCCTGTTCCACACCCGCATCTCGGCGCTGCTGAACCTGCACCGGCTTCTCCCGGCGGAAGTGGTCGCCGACGTCCTGGGACTCGACGTTCCCCTGGCGAGCAAGGAGGGCTTCGTCCGGCAGGTTCTGGGATGGCGCGAGTTTGTCCGTCACGTGCACCTGGCGACCGACGGCTTTCGGGATCTTCCCGAAGGCAGTCCGCCGGTCGCCTCGTCGCCGGGAGACGGCGGCTACCGGCGGTGGGCGGGCGCGCCCTGGCCCAGGACGGCTCTCCCCGGCGAGCCTGATGGCGGCGCCGTACCGTCGGCCCTCGGGGGCGACACGGCGCTCCCGCCGGCGTTTTGGGGCATCGCATCGGGCCTCGCCTGCCTCGACTGCGTCGTGTCAGATGTGTGGCGCGAGGGCTGGAGCCATCACATCACGCGGCTCACGGTGCTGTCGAATCTCGCGGCGCTGCTCGACATCTCCCCGCGCGAGATCACGGACTGGTTCTGGGCCGCGTACACGGACGCGTACGATTGGGTGGTCGAGCCGAACGTGCTCGGCATGGGCACGTACGCCGTCGGCGACGTGATCACGACTAAGCCGTACGTCACCGGCGCAGCATACATTAACAGAATGAGCGACTACTGCAAGCGCTGCGGGTTTGATCCCAAAGGCGACTGCCCGTTCACGGACCTCTACTGGGCGTTCCTGGCGCGACACGACGAGGCGCTGCGGCGCAACCCGCGCATGCGCATGCCGCTGGCGGCGATGCGCAAGCGCTCGCAGTCACAGCACCGACGTGATGCGCGGGTGTTTGAGTCCTTGCGGGACGCACTGCTCGGCGGCGCCCACTTGAGCCCGTCCGAGATGCCGTGACGACTGCCGCTCAGCGCGACTCCGATTGCTCCACAACCGCGACAGGAGTTCCCACCCGCTCATGAAAGTAGGGAGAAGCGTCCTAGGCGCGAGGCCGTGGAATAGGCAGCCGCCGCGGTCGCGCAGGCGCCAGCGAGAGGAGATGAGAAATGCCCAAGCTCAAACCCGGCGATGCGGCGCCGAAGTTCGCCTTGACCGATCAGAACGGGAAGACCGTCAAGCTCGCCGACTTCAAGGGCACCAAGCTGTTGGTCTATTTCTACCCCAGAGCGGGCACGACTGGCTGCACCAAGCAGTCGCAGAACGTCCGCGACCACCGCGCCGCGTTGCGCAAGCTCGGCGTGGAGGTCGCGGGCATCAGCCCGGATACGCCGGAGCAGCAGAAGCGGTTCGACGACAAGCACAAGTTCGGCTTCCCCCTGCTGTCGGACGCCGACCATGCGGTTGCGCAGGCGTGGGGAGCGTGGGGCGAGAAGTCCATGTACGGCAGGAAGTTCCAGGGCGTGATTCGCTCGTCATTCCTGGTTGACGAGAAGGGCAAGATCGCCCACGCCTGGTACAAGGTCAAGCCGGAGCAGACCGCGCCCGAGGTGGAGAAGGCGCTGAGAGCGAAGTAGCGGCCTCGCAGGTGTCATTCCGAGCGTAGCGCCGAGCGTCAGCCGGGCGCGGAGCGTAGAATCTCGCCGTCGTCGGACGCACGCAGGCCGGAGCTGTCAGACTCCGTCCACGGCCCCCCGACGACATCGGGTCTACCCAAAGGCAGGAGCCACAATGGAAGAACCGAGACTGCGCGATCACCTGAGCGACCTGCTCTCCTCGCAGAGACTCGCCGTGCTCGCCACCCACGCCGACGGCCAGCCGTACACGAGCCTGGTGGCGTTCGCGGCAACCGATGATCTGAGGTGCCTCGTATTCGCCACGGAGCGTGGCACGCGCAAGCATGCCAACCTGGCGGCGGACTCCAGGGCAGCGCTGCTGGTGGATAACCGGTCGAATGACGAAGCTGATTTCGCGCGGGCGATCGCCGTGACCGCCATCGGACAAGCCGAGGAAGCCGGCGGCGTGGAGAAAGAGAGGCTGCTCGCGCTGTATCTCGCCAAGCACCCGGAGCTGAAGGTATTCGCGGCATCGCCCGCAAGCGCTCTGATCCGCGTGGCGATCCGCACCTACTACGTGGTCAGCGAATTCCAGCGGGTCGAGGAACTGCGGGTGGCTGAGTGAACCGCGTTGCGGCGCGGGGGCGGCGCGCCCAACGCATCACGACTTCGCCGACTCCGGCATGACCTGGAACGGGCACTGCCCGGCGGGCGCCTGGCATTCGAAATTCGGCAGCTCGCTCGTCGGCACGTCCTGCACGATGCCGCCGTCCTGAATGCGCACCAACCGGTCCGCCTGACACGCCAGCCGGTCGTCGTGCGTGACGAGAACGAAGGCGCTGCCCAGGTCGCGGTTCAGCTCGCGCATGAGCTGAAAAACCTCGCGACCGTTATCCGTGTCCAGGTTGCCGGTGGGCTCGTCCGCCAGGATCAGCGACGGCTTGTTGACGAGCGCCCGCACTACGGCCACGCGCTGTGCCTCGCCGCCCGAGAGCTGGGTGGCGGGCTTGTGCAGCAACGGCGTCATCCCGACCCGGTCGAGCAGGGACCGCACGTAGTCCTGGCCCTCGCGCAGCGCCGTGCCTCTGCCGACGATCAGGGGCATCAACGCATTCTCCAGCACCGTGAATTCGTTGAGCAGATAATGGAACTGAAACACGAAGCCGATGCGCCGGCGGCGCAGCTCGGCCAGTTCGTCGTCGCTCAGGCGATTATAGTCGCGGCCTTCAAGGCTGATGCTGCCGCCGGTGGGGCGGTCGAGGGCGCCGAGCAGGTTGAGCAGCGTGGTCTTGCCGGAGCCCGATTGCCCGACGAGGGCGACGAAATCCCGGCGGCGGATGGTCAGGTTGACGCCGCGCAGGGCGACCGTCTCCGCCCCGTTGCGATAGATCTTATGCACGTCGGATGCGACGAGCAGGGCTTCCGCTTCAGGCACTGCGTATCACCTCCACGGGGTCCAGCGCCGCGGCGCGCCGGGCGGGGAGCACGCTGGCGACCACGCCGACGACGATCGCCGCGACGATGGCTGCGATGAGTATGCTCGGTTCCCACTGCATCGGCACGACGGTCGCGGGCTTGCCGCCGAAGGTCCCGCCTCCCGGCCGAGGTGTATTCTGGATGAGCAGCGCCCCTGCGGTCCCCAGTGTGCCGCCGAGAGCGCCGCCGGCCAGCCCGAAGCCCAATCCCTCGAGCAGGAAGATGCGTGAGATCTGCCGACGGGTTGCACCTATCGTCTTGAGGATGCCGATGTCGCGCGACTTCTGCACCACGAACACGAGCATGACGCCCGCGACGGCGAAGAGCGACGCCAGAACGCTGATGCCGACGATGGTGTTGGAGCTGCGGCTCTGCCCTTGCAGCCCGTCCAGGAACGCGCGGTTTTCGATGGTCCAGCTCTTCACGTCGAGCCGTGTGTATTTTCGAATCTCATTGGCGGCGGCGTCTGCGCGATAGATGTCGTCGGTGCGCAGGTTGATCGCGGTGACATCTGTGCCCAGTTCCAGCAGCCCCTGCGCCGGGCGCAGCCGCATGAAGACCCAGCGCTCGTTGGCGTCCGGCAGCCCGAGATCGAAAACGCCGCGCACGAAGAACGTTCCCGTCTGCCCTTCGTTGGAGGTGACGCGGATGCGATCACCAATCTGCACCCGCAGCTCGTCCGCCATCTTGACGCCGATGAGCACACCTTCGCGGTCGAGTCGGGTGAATTCACCGTGCGCCATCCGCCTGCCGATGTTGATCACCTTGATCTCGCGCTCCGGCTGGACGCCGATGATGGCCGCGCTGATGGTGCGCGCGCCGCGAGCCACAACGCCGCCGCCGGTCGCGCGAGCGGCGACGCCCGTGACGTGCGGGGTGTGCTCGATGACGTCCATCAACTCCCGCCACTGCTCGATGGTAGAGCGCTGCTGGTACGCCGAATCCACTTTGGCCACGACCGGCGTGTCGGCGTCAATCCCCGCCTCCCACAAAGGCCGCGGTTCGCGCTCCGGCGGGGTCACCGTCACCAGCGGCGAGCCGCCGAGGATATCCTCGATCAACCCGACTTGCAGCCCGTTGATGAGCGACGAGATGAAGATGATAAGCAGCACGGCAACCGCCACCGCAGCAACGGTCAGCACAGTCTGGCCGCCGCCCGTGATGAAGTGCCGCCAGGCCACGCTGCGCTCGAAGCGCCACATCATTCCGTCCTCGCTCTCACCCGCGCCCCGGGGCGGACGCTCGCGTCCGCGATCACCGCTTCGCCATCGGAGATGCCGCCGAGCACGACGAGGCCCTGCGGCCCACTCTCGCCCAGTTCCACGTTGCGCGCCACCGCGCGCCCGTCTTTCGCGATCATCACCGTCGCTCTCCTGCCGGTGATGTTGACCGCCGACGCCGGCAGCAGGAGCCGGGGGCTCTCCCCCAGCAACACGTTCACGTCCACCGTCAGATCGCTGCGCAGCCAGTCCGGGGATTCCACGGGACGCAGTCTAATGAGCAGCGTCCCGCGCTCGGGATTGGAGCGTGCGCCGAGGTCCTTGAGTGCGGCCTTGAAGCTGCGCCCGGGATATGCCTCCGACGTGACGACCGCCTCCTGCCCCAGCCGCAGGAGCGCCAGGTTTTGCTCGTCGGTCTCAACTTCGATCTCCGGATCCTGCAGTTCGACCAGGCGTATGGCGGTCTGGCCCGGCGACACCGCGTCGCCGTCCTCGACGGGGACATCGGTGGCGACGCCGGCAAAGGGAGCGACGAGGGCCGCTTTTCGCTTCTGCTGCTCGGCTCTATCGAGCGCAGCCCGCGCTTGCACGACGCGAGCGCGCGCGGCGGCGATCACCTCGGGACGGGGCGTGGCGAGCAAGGTCGCGAGCGCCTGCCTCGCCGCCTCGCGGTTGCCCTCGGCTTCGGCCTGTGCGGCCCGGAGCGCAGCGCGTCCTTGAATGACCTCTTCCTCTCTCGTGCCCGCGCGCAGGAGGTCGAGGCGAGACCGGGCGGCGGCCGTCGCTTGCTCCGCCGTGCGCAGCGCCGCGCGCGCCCGATCGAGGTCTGCGGCTGAGATGGCCCCATGGCTGTGCAACCGTTCGGCTCTCGCGAAGTCGGCGCGGGCGAGGTCGGCGGCGGCCATCGCGCGGCTCAGCTCCGCCTCCGCCTCCTGGATTTCCTCGCGCCGGTAACCCGCCTCGAGTTGCCTCACCCTCTCCTGCGCCTGGTACACCCTTGCCTCGCCGACGCGTTCGGCTTGCTCCAACTGCGCCTCCAGCCGCCGGCGCTCCGATGGCAGCGGCGCAGCAGCCGCTTGCCGCAGGTCCGCCTCGGCGGCGGCGAGCTGTGTGCGCGCCTGCTCTAACGCGGCATCCAGCTCGCCGGTGCGCAGCATCATCAGGGTCGCGCCGGCGTCGACGCGGTCGCCTTCCTCAACCATCACCGCCGCGACCACGCCGCCGATGTCGAAGCCCAGACTCGCCTCGCGCACCCCGCGAACTCGACCCGTGGTCGCCAGTGTCTCCACCACCGGCTGCTCAGCCGCACGGATGATTGCCACCTCGTGAGGAGCAACCCGACCGCGTACCAGCCAAGCCGTAAGCACACTCACGATCAGCAGCAGGACAACCCAGCGCCAGGGGATGCGGCGCCTACCGGCCTGTGTTTCGCTCATGCCATCCGTCTTCTCTCATGCGGCCCGACATCCTTGCCCTGAGTCGCGACAACCTCTCCCTTGCGCGCCATGCGGTTGGGGTCGCCGACGACTGCCGCGCGGGCGGCCCGGCGGTTCGCCACGGCGTGTGCCCGGTTGCGCCCGCGTTTCGGGTCCCGCGCAGCTCGGGCTCAACTCCCACAGTGTGGAGATGACGAATGGCACGAGAATCGACAATGATCGGGAGGATTCGACCGCAGGGCGGATGAACATGGCCGATGGTTCGGAGATGGCTGCTGGCAAACTCGCTGAGCGGCTTGAGTGGTCGAGCGATTCGCGCGCTCGAGGATGTCAGTCCGAAGCGGAGATGAACAACCGGAGCCAGCGGCGGCGTAGCAGCCGGTAGCACGACTTCTTAAGCATATGGCTTCGGGGTCAGAAAGGAGGTGGACGCGAGATGCGAAGAACTAGGGGTTTCACGCTCATCGAGTTGCTCGTGGTGATCGCGATCATCGCTATTCTGGCCGCCATCCTCTTCCCCGTGTTCGCACGGGCGCGGGAGGCGGCGAGGAAGGCGACGTGCCTGTCCAATCTCAAGCAGATCGCCCTCGCGGCGCTCATGTACGCTCAGGACTATGATGAGGTGCTGCCGGCAGCCAGTTCCACCGGCTGGATGGCGAGCGCCCATCCGATGGATCCCGGCAACCAGTATGCCACCGACCCGATGGCCGGCCTTGGGTCGGCGGATTTCTGGCAGTTGGCCGATCTTCTGGTGCCGTACGTGAAAAGCCTGGACCTCTTCAACTGTCCGACCAATGTCCGGCGATTTCCCTACTTTACGCTGCACACGGTCGTCCTCACGTCCGGGCCGGCGGTCGGCGTGCGCAAGGTCGGACGCTTGGCCAGCGACACCTACGACAGATTCAACGGCAGTGGCACCTACTGGTGGGCCTGCGCCCATTTCGATCCTGCGGCGGGGACGTGCAGAAGTCAGAACGGAACTGTGGGCACCATCTGGGATGTCTGTCTGATGTTGGATTACATCAACAATGACGAGTACCAGAACCCGCAGGACTTCTTCTGCTGCGGAAATGCCGTGGGCATCATGGACGACCCAGTGTGGAAGGGCATGGGCGGCTGTGACGACTACGGAGCGCACGAGGGATACTCACACGATTACACCTACACCCACGTCGTGCCGGTCGAGCTCGGCGGCGCCGCACCGACCATACCGATCTGCATGCCGACCATGTTCGTTGATGGTCACGTCAAGTACTTGCGGCTGAGCTTCTACCAGATTCTCGCATTGGTCTGCCAGCCGAACAGCATCCAGTAGGCCTCGACCTGCAACCGGCGCAGCGTCTCGTGCTCGTGCGAGGCGCGCCACGAACTAAGCGGCCCGCCCCGGTGAGCATCAGGGCGGGCCGCTCTCTTCTCGGCTCGTATGCGCCGTCGACGGTCGCCGAGACACGGGGCCAATGCATTCTACGAACGCTCAGCGCGCCGACGACCACCCCTTGCCCGATAACGAAATGGTCACTGTGCACGCGTCGGCGCCAGGGGAGCACGTCACGCGCACGGCGCCGCTGTCGTCGCGGCTGGTCTGAGCCGTGCCTTTACCCGCAAACGCAACCTCAACTTCGGCTTCGGTGCTCGGCGGCACCCAGATGACCGTCTCGCCGCCGTTTTCCAGAGGCGCGAAATCGAGTTCGAACCGCTCGTCCGTACTGTGCATCCGGCTCGGCACGCCGGCGATCGCCTCCGCATACGGCCGCGTGATCAGCGGCATCACGGCGAGGTCCTGGAACTCCTTGCCGTACTGCCAGTACGCCCAACCGCACAGGAGTTCGTCGAACGCATCCATGTGGTGCCGGACGAGCAGTCCGCCGTCCGGCCGCTCCACTTGAGGACTCCACGTTCCCCACTCGCCGAACCATGTGGGCATGCCCATGCTGTCGCCGCGCTGCTGGGCGCGAGCGAGGAACTCCTTGAGATACGCCGACGTGCCGGTGTACGGGAAGTCGAAATTGGTGGAGAAGTCATAGAAGTGAAGAGAGAAGACGAGATTCGGGAACGGTCGGCCGGCGGCGTCCTGCGGCGCCTCCAGGCCGGAGCGCAGCAGGGCTCCGGACATATCACCCGGCGGCGGGTCGAGAAAAATGACGTGGTGCGGATCCGCCTCGCGGATCGCGGCGACGACGCGGTTGTAGAACGGCTGCAAGACCGCCCGCTCGAACTCCTGCGCCGGGGCGCTCGCCGCGTCCAGAGCCGGGAACAGCGCATCCCTCTCAAGTAACGCCTTCACGATCCCGGCGATCGCGTCGCCGCTGCTCGCCGGGTCTCCACCCTGGCCGGCAAGAGCCGCCCCGGCCTCGGGCCCGAGCTGCTGCATTGCCCCCATTGCCATCGCGCCGATGATGGTGCCGAAGGCACTTCCATACGACGGCTCATTGATGACGTTGTAACCGATGACGTTCGTGTCGTCGCGGAATCGCTTCGCCACGTGCTGCCACATCGCGATGAAGCGGTCCTGGATGCCGACCCCGCCCGGCCCCGGCTTGTTGGCGTAGAAGTTGTCGAACGCCCGCATCACCGCCGGGGACATGTACGCCATGAACCAGCCGCCGCCGGGGTGGCTGTACTCGAGCCCGTCGTCCACACACGCCCACTCCGGCGCGCCGTCGCCCCCGTACTTGCGCGAGTACAGATCCTGGTGCATGTCGAGGACGACCTTGAGCCCGGCCTCGCGGCACCACTCCAGGCGCTCCGCGACCTGATCGAGATACGAGTCGTCGTACTGCCCGGGCTGCGGCTCTACCGCCTCCCAAACGGTGAGATAGCGCACACTATCGAATCCGGCCTTCCTCAGCCACGCGATCTCGTCCTTGCTCTGCCACGGCAGGAACGGCGGCGCCTTGCAGGAATTGGCGACGTTGACGCCGTGGAGTATGAGCACTCGCCCCTGGCCATCCACAATCCAACGGCCTTCCGTGCGCGCGTAGCTGTCACCGGGTGCGCTCTGGCCCATCGCGAAGCCGTTCAGCGCCACCAGCATCAGCACGGACGCGAGAACCTGACCCACTGCGCTCGGCCACATGGCGTTCCTCGCCATCGGATTCCTCCCACCGAGCCGCTGATTCGCTCCGAAGGGCAAAAGCTCCTCGCCGTCGGCGGGTCGAGGCAGCCCGGACGGCACGTGCGCTCACCGATACCCGCCGAGGCGGCATTCCCGAACGCCGTCCTCCGGCATCGCGGGTTGACGCGACGCATGCCCCCGCGTAGTATTGGCAGGACCAGTCGGGATGCTGCGTCCCGAAGTGAGGAGGTGGCTCTCAGCCATGCACCTGCATTTCTCCCGTCGTCTCGTCTTTGTCTCGCTGCTGTTGGCCGCGCTGACGTCGCTCGGCGCGTCCGCCCGCAACCTGGACGGCACGCTCGCCATGATCGTCAGGCCGATCTCGACGCTCCCGACCATCGTGCAGGCCGGCGATGCGTTCGAGGTGACCATCGTCGCCGGACAGCCGGTCGAGGAAATGCGGGTGGCGCTCTACCGGGGCCCCGACGATACCATCGTCTTCACGCATTCCCGGCAGGAGCCGCCGCTCCAGCCGCAGGACGGCTCGATTACCGTTGAGGCAGTCGTGCCGCAAGACATGGCGCCCGGGCTCTACGACATGCTCGTTACCACCAGGCCCGATCGCCGGCGCGATACGGCCGAGCGCGCGGTGAAGGTCGTGGCGCAATGGCCGCAGTCCTACGTCTTCGCCCACGTCACCGACGTGCACATCGGCCGCGAGGATCCCCCACTGCGCGACCAGGTCTTCAAGCGAACCATCGCCGAGATCAATCCGATGGGAGTGGACTTCGTGCTCATCAGCGGAGACGATACCGATCGCGCGACGCCGGAGCAGTACCGTGACTTGCTGCAGCCGCTCGACGGCTGTGAAGTGCCGACGTTTCTGTCGCCGGGCAACCACGACCGCGCTGAAGGAGAGCAACCGGGCGCCGCCGGCAACATCTACGAGCGTTACTGCGGGCCGGGCAATTACGCGTTCGATTTCGGCTCCCATCGCTACCTCTGCCTCGATACGAGTTGGGGGTGGGAATACCTCAACCTCCCTGCCAATCGCACGTGGCTGGAGCAGCAGCTCGAGCGGCCGAAGCCTTCGATGGGTGTCGCGTTCTCCCACCGCTTCAGTGACAAGGAGTTCCCGTACTTCCAGGAGCAATTGCCCGCCAACAACTACCGGCTGTGTGTGTACGGCCACACCCACGACGACGGCATGCAATGGATCGGCCCCAAGCGGCTGATGCTGCTCAACACGAGCGAGGAACTGATGGGGACGTACAATATCGTCACCATCTCCGGCGATCAAGTCTTTGCGATTGACCACGTCCAGCGCAAGTGCGCGGACTGAGCACGGGCTGTCGGCGCGAGCAAAGCGGGCTGCCCCGGCCAGACCAGAAGAGACATCCCCGTCGCCGCGGGCGCGACGACGTACGTGAACTTCTTCCTGCAACCGGGGTGAGGAGTCTGGAGCCAGCGCGTTCGCGGCCGCGCGGCGACGGTCCCAGGCGATCAGGTGCCAAACGATCCCGCGCGCTTTGAGCGCAGGTGGGCGGCGACGGCGAACAGGCTCAACGCGAAGAACATCGCGGGCGGGATGAGCATGCCGGTGGCGACGCCTGCGCGCTCACTGACATACCCCATGATGATGCTCACCGCCAGTGTGCCCGGCCCGGATACCGCGTTTACCGCACCCAGCACCGTGCCCGTCTGGGTGGGGAAGCGCTCGCCGGCGTAGCCCAGGGTCGAAGGCCAGTTGAGCGACGTGCACAGCCCCGCCATGCCGTACAGGACGACGACCGCGGGGAACGCCGGCGCACGCACCGCGAGCAGCAGAATCCCCGCGCCGATCAGCGACCCCAGCGCGATGTTCGGCAGCGGCCCCAGGGGCCAACGCAGAGTGCCGCGCAGGAGCCGTCCTATGACGTAGGCGGTGCCGTGCGCCGCAACCAGATACCTGGTCATCTCCGGGCCTGCATTGAAGCGCTCTTTCGCCATGAGGATGAGCCAGAAGTAGGCGCTGTTATCGGCGGAGGTGTGCAGCACGCCCAGAATGAGCACGACGAGGAAGAAAGGGCTGCGCGCCAGCGCGGCGACGCTTTCCCAGCGCACCGGTTCGACGCCGGTTCGCCGGCCCAGCGACCGCGCCGGCACCACTGCGAGCAGCAGCAGGAACAGCGGCGCGCTCGCCAGCAGCAGCACGCGCCACCCGCGCGGCTCGCCGTAGCGGGCGGCTGCCGAAGCCAGCAGCGCGCCGATCACCAGCGGTATGAGCACGCTCGCCAGCGAGACCCACAACTGCCAGCGCGCCATCGCGCGCGTGCGATCCTCGGGGTGGAGGTCCGAGAAGTACACCATCGGCACGACGTTGAGCGCCCCCGACGCTTGGCCGAAGACGACCATGGTCACGGCGAGGAGCACCCAGTACGGCGCCAGGCCACCGGCGATGCACGCCCCCGCCGCGATCAACAGGACGACGCGAGCCAGCGCCGCGACTGCAACGCTATCGAGCAATATGCCCGCGATGAGCGCCGCAATGCCGTAGCCGAAAACGCTCGCCGGCCCGAGCAGCCCCATGCGCTCGTAGCTCAGGCGGAACGTGCTCTGGAATGCCGGCTGCGCGAGCGCGTAGAGGCTCATGACGATCTGGGGCGAGATGCCCACTACCCCGATCCAGACGGTGGCGATCCATCGCGCTCGCGTTGTCATGTCATGGTTCCGAGTCGAGACATGAGGTGGGCAGCAATCATGACGCGAAGGCCGGCTGGCGCGTGCCGTCGCGCCAGCGCGCCGTCAACCGTCTTGCCCATACACCCAATCCGGCGCCAAGCAGACGTGTTTGATGCGCGTCCGCATGTGCGTGTAGGTGACGTGAACCAGGCCGCCGCGATCCTGGATGATGGCGGGGTACGAGAACTCGCCCTCGTCCTCGCGCTCCAGGTCGCGCACGACGGGGAACGTCTCCCCGTCGTCTTCCGACACCGCGAGCGAGAGCGCGCTGCGCCCGCGTTCCAGCGGATTGAACGCGAGGACGACCCTGCCGTCGGCGAGCTTGACCATGTCTACCGCGGCGCCGGGGTTGGGCATGTCGGTGTTGACGGCGGGCTCCCACGTTCTGCCGTTGTCATGAGAGACGCTGCGCGCGATGCGATGCTGTCCGCAGGGACGCAGCAGCGCGAGAATCGAGCCGTCGGACCGCTGGATCATGGTCGGGTGTTGGTTGGGCACACCGGGCAACTCGCCGGTGTACCACCACGTGTCCCCGTCGTCCTCCGAGATGAGGAACAGACTGTGTTCGCTCGAATGCTCGACGCCGATAATCGTGTCGCCGTTCGCGAGGTCGAGGGGCTTGGTGCGAAAAACACACCCCCATTCCGCGCGCAGCATGATGTCCTCACTCCACGTATGTCCGAGGTCATCGCTGAGCTTCATCTTCTGATCCACCGTATCCCAGCGCACGCCCGGACCCGGCGGGCCGTCGAGCTTGCCGTGCATGGTTCCGTAGAGCAACTGAAGCCGGCCTCTGCGATTGACCCATAATATCGCATTGCCCTCGGGCTTGCCGGGGGTGTCCGCCACGATCAGCGGAGGGCGACTCCATGCGCCCCCGGGCGCCTTGCGGGCGATCACCACGGCGGCGTCGGGCCGCGCCTCGTCTTCGCCGGCGTACCACGCGGAAAGCAACTCGCGGTTCGGCAGTTCGACGATGACCGCACAATGACACCGCGGAAGCCGCTCCGTCGGCTCATGCACCCAATCCCATTCGAACATCCCGCCCTCCCTGTCAGATTTCGTTCTGGATACCGCGCTCGGGGTGTCATCACCTCTTCAACGGCCGCGGCGCAGTGCGCGCCGACCGCGGTCATCGCGTCCGTTCGCGCGCGAGCGGCGTGAATGCCCCCGGGCGCGCCGCTCCGGAGCTCTGCGGCGGCGATCCAGGTCGGCCTCAGGCGGGAACTCGGCGGGGCTCGCCAACGTCAGAAGGATTGACAGTGCCCAGGGGGTATGATACATTTACGGATGCGCGAGAGGGGGCATCGCAAGCAGGAGGCGTGATATGGTCAGGCGGCTCGCGGTACTGGTGCTTGTAGCCGCGGCATTCGTGCTGATGCCGCAAGCCGATGCGGTTGAGCTCGGGCTTGCCGACATTGCCCTGGGCCAATCGGCGGTGGACCTCTTCAATCAGGAGCCGTACGGCCCACCCGATTTCCGTGGCCCGGCGGGGGCCGTGACAACCTGGGGAATAACACTGACCGAGACCCCGACACCCGCCGGTGCTCGTCCCGCGGCGGCGCGGGGCGCAGTACCTGCCCGCGGAGGAGTTGGCGCGCCGGCTCCGGCCGCCCGTCCAACAGGGGGATTGCAGCTTCGGCTCGGCGGCGGACGCGGTGAGGACCGGCCATCAACGCCCGCAGCCCCGACTGTGGGCGCTCGCCCTCCGATGCTCCGACTCGGCGGCGGGCGTACCACGCCTGGCGCGGCCGGCCGTGGCGTCGCGCGGCCGCAGGCCGCCGCGACGCCAGCAGCGAGCGGCGGGCAGACCTACTGGCTCTACAATCAGCCTGGCGGCGTCCAGATCGTCGCCGGTATCGAAGCCGACGGCAAGGTCAATTCCGTCATCCTCTCGGGGCAGTCGTATCCAGCCAAGACCGAGGGCGGCGTAGCCCTGGGGGACAGTTACAAGTCGGTGCTCGACAAGTACGGCTACCCCGATACCACTCGCAATGCAGGCGACGCGCTCATCCTCAGCTATCGCAACGCCGGCTTGACTCTGACGCTGCAAAACCTGCGGGTGCAGACGATCGCCTTGGCCAAGCCGGCGCCGCTGGGCGCCGCAATTGCACCTGGCGGCCCTGCCGCGCCGACGGCTCCCGCACGGACCGGTGTGCGGCCGCTGGGCCCGACGCGGCCCGGCGTGGCGAGACCGCGGACGGCGCCCGGGACGCCCGGGACGCCGGGTCAGAGGCCGAGGTTGAGGCTTCGCCTCGGCGGCGGCAGAGAAGACTAGGTCGGCATACGAGCGCGGAGAGAGATCATGGCTTACGCGACAACTCGCATCCTCATCTCCCTGGCGCTGGCGGCGGCACTGGCGGCGTTAGCCGCCCCCGCTCTGGGCCAGGAAATGCAGTTGGTGGGCATGTCCCTCGGCGACACGCCGGAGGAACTCCTGGCGCACGAGGACTACGGTCCGCCCGATGCCATGTTCACCCCCGGTAACGTGTTCAACTCCGTCAAGACCACGCCCGGCGAAGTGCCCCCGTGGGCGATCGCCGTTCGCATGGCGCAGGTCGGCCCGGACCAGGTGCAGTGGGTGTACAACCGCGATCCGGTGGCCATCGGGCTTCTGATCACCGGCGAGGGGATAAACGCCCACGTCACCAACATCGTCGTGAGTATGTGGCGGGATTTCAAGCCGTCCAAGATCGCAGAAACGGAAAAGGGCATTCGCCTCGGCAGTTCCTTCGCCGAAGTGTTCGAGCGCTACGGCTGGCCCAACCGCATGCAGATCATCGCCGAAGCTGGCACCACTGAGCCGCAGCAAGCCGGCACGGCGCGCGCCGCCCGCCCGGCGGCCCCGGGAGCGGGGCGCCCGGGCGCCCTGGGAGGCCTGCAATTGCGGCTCGGCGGCGGTCGCGACGGCGGTGGATCTGCCGCGCCCGCCGCGGCGCGCCCTCGCCCAACAATCGGCTCGTCGGGCGTTGGGCCCCGGCTGCCTGCCCCACGCGCTGCGGCCCGACCCCGGGCCGCCAGCGGAGGCCTGAGCCTGAGACTCGGCGGAGGCAGGGGCGAGGATCGAGGCACCGGTCCCGGCCCGCTGCCCAGAGTCGGGCGCGCGCCAACCACTGCGCCCGCGCGCGTGGCCGTACCGACGGGGCCAACCACCAGCACGGCGGCCGCCGTTGGGCAGGTGCCGAACGTGACCTTCACCAAGAGCTGCATCCTGAGCTATCCCACGGTGGATTTCGTCGTCTACCGCATGACGGTCTTCCGCATCCACATCTACGGGCGCTGAGGCAGGCCGCGCCCAGGCTCGCAGATGCGTGCGCGACGCGTGTCGTTCTGTCGCAACCGAGCGGCCGCTCGCCGGACACAAGCTTGTCAGCGACGCTTCATGGAATAATACAGGCGACACCGCATCATGCGCCGCGCAGGCCGCGTCCGGCATTCGCGACACCGCCAGGGCCCAATCAACTTCCGACGTCCCGTGTCGTAGACTATCGCATGCGGAGCGCCCGCATGATGACACGTGATGACCGGCTGCGGCCGCCGCGCGTACGTACCGCAGCACGGCGCAGGTCGGCACGGCAGCGCATGTGAGTATGTCGGTCCACGGGTATATCTATAGAGTCTCGGGTATTACCGGAGCACCGGTAATGCCCGCAGACTGTTGCGGACGAGGTTCGATCGGGAGGAGCGCTGGCATCCCTTGCGTCCTCCCCTAATGCACGAACCTCGGTAATGGGGTTCGTGTATTAGCGCAGAGCTTCAGGCATGATGCGGCTCCGCCGCGTTCCGGAGACGCCATAACTCACCGCGCGCATGCCGGCAAGCGCACACATCAGCGCCGCCGTGCGTTCCGCGCACATATGACGCAGAGATGAGACCGAAAGGCAGCAATCCCATGCATCGCAAGCATCGCACAGCGCTCGTCGCGCTGCTGGTCGCCCTGATGGCGTGCTCGTTCACGGCCGGCCGGCAGTTCCAGAGCCTTTACGACAGCGCCGCCGGGCGCATTGACATAGCCGACGCCCTGCGCGCGACTCAGCTCGCCAGCGCGGTCGGCGTGACGCCGGCGGACGTCACGGACGACGTCGACCTCAGGCCCCTGGAGACGTTCGGCCAGGTGCTCAAGAACATAGATAACCTGTACGTCGCGCCCGTCGAGGATCGATCCAAGCTGACCTACGGGGCGATCCGCGGCATGCTCGCGGCACTCGAAGATCCGTACACGAGGTTCATGGAGCCGGAGGAGTATCGAGCGTTTCAGCAGGAGAACCAGGGCCACTTCGAGGGCATCGGCGCAACCATCGGCCTCACCGAGATAAAAGGGAACGAGGACGCGGCGAAGGTCACGCCCGGCTTGCGCTGCCCCGCGTGCGGCTCGGAGATTCACCCGCGGCGCTTCCGCGTCACGATCATAGCGCCGCTGCCCGGCAGCCCGGCGACCGAGGCGGGCGTGCAGGCCGGCGATCTGATTCTCGGGATTGACGACGTGTCCACCGAGGGCATGACCCTCGGCGATGCCGTCAAGCGCATCCGCGGCGAGCGGGGCACCACGGTCAAGCTGCTGCTCGGACGCGAGGGGGCGAGCCAGCCCGTGCTCAAGGAGATCGTGCGTGGGCCGATTCAGGTGCCCACGGTTGAGACGAAGATGCTCGAGGACGGCATCGGCTACATGCGTTTGAACTACTTCTACGAGGATACCGGGCGGTCGGTCGAGCAGGGATTGGAGAAACTCCGCTCGCAGAACATGCGCGCGCTGTTGCTCGACGTGCGCAACAACCCCGGCGGGCTGCTCAACCGGTGCATAGACGTCGTGCGCCACTTCGTTGATGAAGAGCCGGTGGTGTACGTTCAGGAGCGCGGCCAGCCGATGCATCCTTTCTACGGCGGGGAGCGCGGCAAGGGGCACCGGTTCGAGTACCCGCTGGTGGTACTCATCAACAAGGGCAGCGCGAGCGCCTCCGAGATCCTCGCCGGCGGCATCCAGGACGCGAAGGTCGGCGTGCTCGTCGGCACCACGACGCACGGCAAAGGCTCGGTGCAGACGGTGCTGCCGCTGAAGGACGGTTCCGCCCTGGCGCTCACGACCTCCAAGTGGTACACGCTGGGGCGCCGCGGCATTGATCACGAGGGGGTGAAGCCGGACGTCGTGGTCGAGGTGCCTCCGGAAGCCAGGCTCGCGAGCGCGGAAGACACCCAATACCAGAAGGCGCTCGAGATGCTGCGGCAGCAGGTAGCGGCCCGCCCGTAGGCGAGCGGCTGCGACACCGGGCGGATTGCCTGCCCGCCCGGCTGGATGACGCGCCGCGCTCCGAATGCCTCAGCGCCATAACCCGCCATGACACCGTCACCACGCCGCACAAGGAAATCGACATCGCCGTGGACGCTCATTGCGCTGCTCGCGCTCGTTATCGTAGCCCTGTGGTGGATGTCGAGAGAGCCGCGCGGCTCTGGGCCGTCCCCGACGGGTGGCCCATCCGGCGACCGTCCCTCCCATCCCGGCGCCGTGCAACCGCCTGGGCACGGTCGCTCCCACGGATCTCCGGACGCATCGGGGTCCGCGACCTCCGCCTCGGAATCTCGCAGGGATCTGCCAGATTCATCACTAGCAGGCCGCGGCCCGCTGCCGGACACCCAGTGGCAACCGCAGCGACCGCTCCTTCCTGCCGCGCCCGGCCGCGTCGCGATCATCGTTGACGACGTCGGCTACAACGACGGCGCGCTCGACGGCTTTGCGGAGGTGGATTTCCCGTTGACCTTCTCCGTGCTTCCCCAACTCGACGACTCGCGGCGACTGGCGCGCGCCTGCGCGGCCGCCGGGTTCGAAGTCATGCTCCACCTGCCGATGCAGCCGAGGAACTCGGATCTCGATCCCGGACCCGGCTGCGTCATGGTCGAGATGACCGACGACGAGATTGCCGAGCTAGTGGAGCGGAACCTGACCAGCGTCCCGGGCGCGGTGGGCGCCAACAACCACATGGGGTCGCTGGCAACCGCCGACGAACGGGTAATAACCGCCGCGCTGTCCGTGCTGCGCCGACACGGTCTGTTTTTCGTGGATAGTCTCACGACCGGCGGCAGCGTGGCGGAGGAAGCGGCCGCCGAGGTCGGCATTCCCTACGCCGAGCGGAGCGTCTTCCTCGACACGAATTTCACGCCCGAGCCGACGACCACGGAGGAGTTCTGCGAGGCGGCGCAGGAGCGCGTGCAGCAGTTGGGGCGCATCGCGCAGCGCCGCGGTTCAGCGATCGGCATTTGCCACTACCGGCCGCAGACGGCGCAGATGCTCGGCCTCATCCTGCCCGCGCTCGAGGAATCCGGCGTCGCAGTGGTAAGCGTATCGAACGTGATGTCGGGGGCGAGCCGAAGCGTGTCACCGACGCGCCCCGGCGCCGCGCCGAGAGCAGAGCCGGGAACTCACGAGCCCGCGCGCGACCGCTGAAGCCGACGTTTCTGGACCGCTTCGTGCATCGCCGCCCGATGCACCGGGTGCACGTTCTCCACGATCCACTCGCGCATTTCGCGCCCGGCTTCGGTCTGCTGCGGGTACGACATGAATCCCAACTCGACGCCCAACGCCTGAGCCGCATCGTAGGCCACAAGCGGCCAGATGACGCCGATATCGCCGATGACGGGCAGGCTCGTCGGCAGGCGCGCGAACCCCGACATTTCCATGCGGAAGGGCACGCCCGTGACCTTGGTCTTCGGCAGGCCCTTGGCGACCGCCGCGGCGACGGTGCCAGAGTCGCGCTCCATCTGCCACGCGCGCTCCAGGTTCGGGTCGAGGTCAATGCGGATGAGCTGCTTGCCCGCCAGCGAGTAGGTCGCGAAGCCGTCCCAGTCGGCCCAGATACCGTGCCCGGTGTGCGTCTCGAACGGACCGTCGTGAATCTCCTGGGTCAGGGCCACTGCCGACTCGATGATGACGTCGGCTTCGCCGAGCAGTGCGGCGACGCGGGCGGCGCGCGCGGTGATTGAAATGCTGTCGCCGACCGCGAGGCCCACCGCGCCCCCGCCCACCAACTGCGGGATACTCACCAGCACCGGCGCACCCCGCGCGTATCCCGCGCCGATCATGGTGTGTGAATCAGCGCCGGCGCCGGCTATTGCCTCCAGAGGATCACCGACGGATTTCGCAAGCGCCTCCGCCTCACGCGCGAGGCGCTCGGTGCGCAGTCCCAGCGGGTATGCCAGGTTCCCCGCCGCCTTGATGATGTTCGCGCCCTCCGTCGCCAGCGCGCGATCCATGAGGTCGCGCTCCACCGGCATTTCCGCTTCGATCGTTTCGAGCCAGCCGTCGGGCAGCAGCGAGATCTCGAACATGCCGTCCATCGGCAGTGCTGCGGCGTCGAGGCCGAGCGGCTCGCCGCGCACACGATGCACGCGCTCCAGCGTTCCCGCCATCTCGTGGGCGATCGCGGCGGACGACGTCGTCACGCCGTCCACGATGCCGGTACGAATCAGCTCCGCCAGCAGCGTCGTCACGCCCTCATGCAGATTCGGCCCGCTGCCGGTGACGACGACGACCTTGCCGCCCTTCTGCTTGGCGGCGACGATGGCGGCGACGGCCTTGCCGATGCGCTCGCGCACATCCGCATCCAGCTCCGCGCGCAACGCCTCGATTACACCTTTGTCAACTGACACGGTCTGACTCCTCGCAGCGGATTGGCGACGGGATCATTATAGCAATGTGTCGCGCCGCGGCCAAGCGCAGCAAACGTGTGCGGCAAACGAGACGCTCGCTCTGCGATGGTGGCGCAACCATCTCGGTTGCCACTGTCTGGCAAGGCAAGCTTACGCCACCGACTTGGCGCCAGGGCAACGCGGCTTGACCCGCTCCGTCGCCCGCGGCTATAATCCCGGGACAGCCACGCGCTCCCACGGAGGGTTTCCCATGGCACAAGTCATCGGCATCATTCCCGCCCGCTACGGGTCAACGCGCTTCCCCGGCAAGCCGCTGGCCGACCTCTTGGGCAAGCCGATGATTCAGCACGTCTACGAGCGCTCGAGCAAGGCGCGCTGCCTGGAACGACTGCTGGTGGCCACCGACGACCAGCGCATCCTCGACGCCGTGGCCGCGTTCGGCGGCGAGGCCGTCATGACCAGCCCCGATCACCCGACCGGGACGGATCGCTTAGCCGAAGCAGCCGCCGAACTGGCCGTCGAGATCGTCGTCAACATCCAGGGCGACGAGCCGCTCATCGAGCCTTCCGTTATTGACGCCCTTGCCGCGCCTCTCATCGAGGACTCGTCCATTCCCATGGGCACGCTCATGTCGCGCATCACCGAGCCCGCGGACCTGCACGACCCCAACGTGGTCAAGGTCGTGGTTGACCGGAACAGCTTCGCCCTCTACTTCTCGCGCACGCTCATCCCCTATGCGCGAGAGGTGAAGACCGAAGACGTGATGTACTACTACCATCCCGGACTATACGTGTACCGCAAGGACTTCCTGCTCACCTATGCCTCTCTGCCGCCGACGCCGCTGGAGAAGACCGAGAAGCTGGAGCAGCTGCGGGCGATGGAGCACGGTTACCGTATCAAGGTCGTCGAGACCGCGCACCGCCCGGTGAGCGTGGACACGCCCCACGACCTCGAGCACGTCAAACACCTCATGCAGCGCGGGCGGTGAAGGCTCAGGCGGCGCTCGCAGAGCAGTCGCCGTCTGCCCGCGCGGCTTCGGCGGAGTGGCCCCGGCTGTGTGCTCCCGATAGATGCTGACGTCTGAGGCGCTCCGCCGCGCCGTGTCGTCACGAAGTCCAGTAACCCCGCGTCCTTGCCCCTGCGTATAGCCAGTGATGAAACAGTGGCACTCCCGAGACAACGCGATCCAGTTGCCGAAGGCCGCGCGGGCGTCGCTGACGGTAGTGACGGTGAGCGCCGTGCTGGCAGTCGGGTGCGGCGGGACGTGCGGCGGGTCGCGACCGGCGCCGCTCACCGCGCCTGCGCCCGTCGCCGCGCCGGAGCCAGCCCGTGAGCAACCGCCCCAGCCAGGTGGGGTCTCCTTATCCGATCTCCCGGCCCTGCCGACCGGCGAGGACTTGAAATCCGCTCTCGAGCTTCCCATGCGTTCGCGGGTCGCGCCCCTGACCATGCAGTACTGGGGCGAGCAGGCATCGGGCGAGGTCCTCCTCGATTCGCTCGCTGAGGAGCCGTTGTTCCCGCAGTTTGACCGGGTGACATGGCACCGCTGGCTGAGCGACGGATCTCTCGTGCTCCTAAACGGCGACCGGCTGTACCGCGTTCATCCATCTGGCGACTCGCGGTTGCTCGCGGCGGTCGGCGAGCCGGATCTGCCGCCCAGGCTGTCGCCGGACGGGCGATGGGTCGCGGTAGCGCTGGGACGCAGCATCACCTTCGTTCCGACCGACGGCGGCCCGGTAAGGCGCCTGCCGCAGCCGGGCTGGGTGCACAGCATCGGCTGGCACCCCGACAGCACGCGCCTTGCGTTCAATGCCAGCAACCGCATCTGTGTGGCAACGACCGCGGGGGACGTGAGAGTGCTGGAAACGGAGGCGCCAACAGTCCAGGCCTGGTGGGGCGCGCCCGTCACCCTTGCGAACGTCCCTCAGATCGAGTGGTCTGCCGATGGGACGCGTCTGGCATACCGCCTGGTGTACCGTGCCGAGAGCGCACCGCGCGACTGCGCTGACTACCAATATGACTCTCGCGTAGTGGCGTTGCACGGCGAGCAGCGAGAGATGGTCATGACGGGTGGTTACTCGCCCGAGGATGGTCTCTTTTCCTGGGCCACAGCCGGATACGTAGTAGCGTACACGGGCAACTTCGGCGAACCGGATACGTGGTGCAACCTGTGGACGCCGCATGGGCGGGGGTCGGTCGCGATCTCGGGCACCGTGCTGAGCTACCGCCGTACCGCCTGGCATCCACGTGACGGGGTGCTCGCCGTCGAGGAACACTGGTTTGGGCCTGAAGCTGCGCGCCAATTCGGTCCCGTCGCGCCGACGACTCAGTTGGCGTTCTTTACCATTCCTCAAGCCAGTGGCCGAAGTGTGCGCGAAGACGACTGGCCCGACTTCGAATGGGCACCAACGGGCCGCGCATTCGTGATGCGGCGCAAATGCGCTTACGTCGCACAGGGCCGCAAGACCGCCCACCAGGTCACCGGCAACGACATCGGCGATTTCGCAATCACGGGGAGTGCAATGAGCGGCGAGTTTGCGCAGATGGCGCCACTCGACGTCACGATCACTGGCGTACAGTGGACACCACTGCGGAGCGCCGTCAGTTTCGAGCGGAAATCGGCGCCAGACAGGTCCGTCCTTTGCGTGGCACCCGTCACGAGGAATCGGAGCGGCGCGACCCACGCTCGCCGGTGGCTGGCCGCGGGCAAAGAACTTCGACGCTCCGGGAATATCGAAGAGGCTACGATCTGCTTCCGCAACGCTGTCCGATGCGAGCCGGATTGGGCGGAACCGCGCGTCCGCCTAGCCCAGTGCTATCTCGACCTCAGCGCGCGAGAGACGAATCCCGCGTGCATGGCGTGGCTGCTCGACGGCGCAGAGTTCGAGACGCAACGCGCGGCGAAGCTGACCACGCTGTCAGACGACAGCTTGCACCTTCGCACGGTCATCGCCAGGCGCCGCGAGCATGCTAGTGCCGCGCTAAGCATCTCCGCCGGGCGCTGGTGGGGCAGGAGCATCGCTCCTGGTGCTCCGCTGTACGCCGACGATCCGGAGACATTCGGCCGACCGTTCGGTGGGCCTGGGAACAAATGAGAGGACCCCAACTGCGATTGGACGACGGCGAAGGGCGTCGGGCGTGGCTCCGTAGACTGCTCCACCTGTGCGTCCTACTGGCCGTATGCTCAGTGGCAGTCGGGTGCGGCGGGTCGCGACCGGCGCCGCTGACCGCGCCTGCACCCGTCGCCGCGCCGGAGCCAGCCCGTGAGCAACCGCCCCAGCCAGGTGGGGTCTCCTTATCTGATCTCCCGGCCCTGCCGACCGGCGAGGATTTGAAATCCGCTCTCGAGCTTCCCATGCGCTCGCGGGTGGCGCCGTTGACCATGCATTACTGGGGCGTAATCACGAACGGTCGCGTGTCGCTTGACTCGCTGGCGGAGGAGCGCCTGTGTCCTCAGTTCGACCGCGTGCGCTGGCACCGCTGGCTGCCGGATGGATCGCTGGTGATTCTGAATGGCGACCGGTTGTATCGCGTTCATCCATCTGGCGACTCGCGGTTGCTCGCGGCGGTCGGCGAGCCGGAGGTGCAGCCCAGGCTGTCGCCGGACGGGCGATGGGTCGCGGTAGCGCTGGGACGCAGCGTTACCTTCGTTCCGACCGCCGGCGGCCCGGTAAGGCGCCTGCCCCAGCCCGGATGGGTGCACAGCATCGGCTGGCACCCCGACAGCACGCGCCTTGCGTTCAATGCCAGCAACCGCATCTGTGTGGCCGAGACTGGCGGAGCCGTTGAGACGCTTCGCGTAGAGCCCGTTAGGCGGCCAGCGGAATGGGAGGGCGATGCGGCGCTCTGGAAAGTGCCCCAGGTCGAATGGTCGGCCGATGGCCGCCTGCTTGCCTACCGCCTGATACTCAAGAGCAAGAACGTACACGGCGAGATTGACTACGAGACTCGGCTTTCTGTCCTCGGGCCGCGCGGCAAGACCTGGGAGCACATCTCCTCCAGCTTCGGGCAAGAGGACGGTCTGTTCTCGTGGGCGCTTGGAGGAGACGTGTTAGCGTGGACCGGCACTGGCGGCGACGTCCACTCGGCCGGCTTTCTGTGGACGCCTCGCGGGAGTTCGGAAGTGGTGGAGACAGGGACAGAGCCGACCTTCTATCACACCGCGTGGCAGCCCCACGGGGAACTGCTTGCGGTGGAGGCGATGTACAGCGCCGGGGAATCGGAAATGTTCGGAGCCGCCAGCACGTTCCACGACGTGGATCTGGTCGCAATCGCGGGAATCCCTCGCGGCGCCGCGCGCGAGGATGGATGGACAGAGTTCGAATGGGCCGGCTCGGGAAGCGCGTTCGCCGCCGCAGTGAGGGCTCGCGCGCGCGTGCCCGATCCGAAGACTCGCTACTATCGCCTTCAGGCCGTTGGTGATTTCCCGATGGCCGGGAATCCGAAGGCAAACGCAGTGGTGCAAATAGCGCAGCTCGGGGGCGACGTCACCGACATGCAGTGGCAACCCGGTGAACGCGCGGTGACCTATGTCCGACAACTCGGCGGGCGCCAGTCGAGGCTGTTCTCCGCCGCGATCACGCACAGCGCTGCCGGGCGTGAAGAGGTCCGCCGCCGACTCGCCGAAGGAGATGCGTCGTACCGCCAGGGCCGCTTCGAGGATGCCGCCATCCACTTCCGCAACGCGGTTCGCTGCGCGCCCGACTGGTCGGAACCGCGCGTCCGCTTAGCCCAGTGTTACCTCGACCTCAGCGAGCGCGAGACGAATCCCGCGTGCATGGCGTGGTTGCTCGACGGAGCAGGATTCGAGCTCCGCCGCGCCGGGTCACTCGCGCACGTCTCCGAGGTGGATGAGCGCATAGACATCATTATCGCGGCGCGCCGCGCCCACCTCAATGAGGCCCTGGGCGTCCGTACCGGCGAGCGCTGGTCGTGGGATTACAACCTGAGCCCGCGCACGCCGAGCTGGCGACCGCAGCCCGTCGAACTGTCCCCCGGTGAATAGCGAGGCCGCCCAGGTCAATTCCTGCCGTCACGTGATCAGGTTCGCCGGCAGGTGCGCGGTGCGGTTCTGGAAGACCATCTTCGCGCGGCCGGGGAGCACCTCGATGACGCTGATACAGCAGTTGGACTGGCTGAACCGCGTGGAGCCGCACGGCGGCGCGCCGAGGAACCGGCTCATCAGGATCGCACCGAACGTGCCGTGGCCGACCAAGGCCACCCGCGCCTCCGTCGCCTCGAACCTCCTGCGCATCGCCTCTTCGACGCGCGCGGCGCGGACATATGCAGCCGGTTCATCCTCGGGCAGCTTCTCCGGCCACCACCGCTCCGGCATGTCAGCGGGCAGGATCACCTCCGGCCACCGGCGCACGATATCGCTGCGAGTGACTACGTCACAGCGGGAGCCCCACTTCTCCGCGAGGTCCGGCCACGCGCTGATCGACAGCCCCAGCGTCGCAGAGATCTCGGACGCGGTCTCCAGCGCCCGCGTCAGCGGGCTCGCGCGCAGCGCCTCGATGCCCTCGTCCGCCAGCGCCTGCGCCACCAGCTTCGCCTGCCGCCAGCCGCGCTCGGTCAGTGCTGGATCGTCGGAGTGGTCGGTGCCGGCGTTGCCGCCGGATTCACCGTGTCGGATGAGATACAGACGCATTGGGTGCTCACAACATCGCCACCAGCGGCACAGCATGTGGCTAGGCTGAGCCGCCACCCCGGCCCGAAGGGCTTAAGGGCCTGTGCCCCTACGTGCCGGCCTGTGTAGGGTACCCGGACAGCCGCCTACCCGATGTGCGCCCACGGCAGCGGCTCGTCGGGGCCGCGCGCTCGCGACGCGAAGTGCTCCGGATCGAGCCCCTCCGCCGCGAACGCCTCGCGCCACGCCGCCAGCGATCCTCCGCCCTCGCACGCGCGCGCAATGACCGCGCCGAGGCGCCGGTCGCCGCGGGCCAGCGCCGCCTGGATAAACGACCAGTTCGGGCTTTCCGCGGTCATGTTCACGCCTGGCTCCGTGTGCAGCAGCGAGCGCACCGTCTTCAACTGCTGCTGGAGGTAGCGCACCGGCGCCATCGCCTCGCGCTCGAACGCGGTTTGGGGCTTGGGGACGAAGGCGTTGATACTCGCGGTGACCTGAGCCATGTCAGAGTCTCGGCGCAGACGGTGCACCAGTCGGGGAATGGCCTCGACGTCGGCCTCCGTCTCGCCGGGCAGGCCGAGCATGAAGTACAGCCGCAGGCGGCGGATGCCGTTCGCCGCTGCCAGGCGCGCGGCCGCCAGATACTGCTGCTCGGTGATGGACTTGCGCAGGCGGCGGCGCAGCTTGTCCGTGCCCGCCTCGGGGGCGAAGGTGATTGAGCGCGCGCCGCTTTCGCCAAGCGCCTCGACGACCGCAGTACTGGCGCCATCAGCCCGCATGGACGACAGCGAGATCCGCGCCTTCATCTCCCGCAGCCCGCGCACGATCCGCTTGAGCTGCGGATGGTCGGTCACCGCCGCCGCGACCAAGCCGACGGTGCGCCGGTGATCCAGCCCCGGCGCCGCGATGTCGAGCACGTGCTGCGCCGAGCGCTGGCGGTACGGCTGATGGCACGGCGCGGTGACGCAAAACTTGCAGGCGTGCGCGCAGCCGCGGCTGATCTCGATGAGGAACATGTTGCCGAACTCGGTGTCGGTGCTGAGAACGCGGCTGTGCGTCGGCCAGCGGTCAACATCCTTCACCAGCAGGCGACGAATCGCCTTCGGCGCGCCCTTGGCGGGTGTGAGCCGCACGAAATCCCCCTGCGGCGAGTACTCGGGCTCGTACAGCGACGGCACGTACACGCCGCGAATGGCCTGCAAGCGCTGCAACGCATCCGTGCGATCCTGCGCTTCGATGAGCGCGTCCGCGACGCGGTCGAGCGCCGGCTCCGCCTCGCCGACGACGAAGGCATCAACCACCTCTGCCAGCGGCTCCGGGTTGAACGCCGCACACGGGCCGCCCGCGATGATGACGGGATGTCGCTGGTCGCGATCCCGCGCGAACACCGGCACCCGCGCGCGCTGCAGCGCGTCCACCACGTTGATGTAGTCAAGCTCGAACGAGAGGCTGAAGCCGATGACGTCGAAGCGATCGAGGGGTGACTGCGATTCGATCGCCGCCAGCGGCAGGCGCCGATCCGCAGAGTCGTAACCGCGGTCGGGCATGAAGGCGCGCTCGCAGATCACATCGGGCCTGGCGTTGAGGAGCTGGTACACCGCGTGCACGCCGAGATTCGACATCCCGACGTAATACGTGTTCGGATACACGAGCGCGAAGCGAAGTCCCTGCCCGTGATCCTTTATGACAGCGCCGGCCTCCCGCGACAGATGCCAGCGCGCGCGCTCAGCCAGAGGGTTACTCATCAGCGGCACACAGAGTCGGCACGACCCAAGCGCATCAGAGTTTAGGCGAACAGCGGCAATGTCCCTGCTGCCGCGGAAAAAGACAGCGCCGACTCACCCCGGCACGGTCGGCAACGGCGATGCGCGAGTCGCCGCACGCCGCCGCCGGGCATCCTCCGCGCCATCAAGAGCTACGGCGCCTGCTCGCCCTCCCGCGGCATGATCTCGCGCGCCGCGATCATGCCGCTCGCCGACGCCTGCACCAAGCCGCGCGTGACGCCGGCCCCGTCGCCGATGGCGAACAGGTTATTCACCTGCGTCTCCAACGCCGGGGTCAGCCGCACCCGCGCGGAGTAGAACTTCACCTCCACCCCGTACAGCAGCGTATGCCGGGACGCCACACCAGGGGTCATGTGATCCAGCGCTTCGATCATCTCCAGGATGCTCGCGAGGTACCGATACGGCAGCGCGAAGCTGAGGTCGCCGGGGGTCGCCTCCGCGAGCGTCGGCCGCACCATGCCGCGCGCGATGCGCTCCTGGGTCGAGCGCCGCCCGGATGTCAAATCCCCCAGCCGCTGCACGATGATCCCCCCGCTGAGCAGGTTCGCCAGCCGCGCGACGTACCTACCGTACGCGATCGGCTCGCGGAACGGCTCCGTGAACCTGGTCGTCACCAGCAGCGCGAAGTTCGTGTTCTCGGTGCGCTTGCCCGCGTAGCTGTGGCCGTTGACGGTGATCGTCGCATCGGAGTGCTCGATAACGACCTCGCCGTAAGGGCACACGCAGAACGTGCGCACGCGGTCGTCGAACTCCTTGGAGTTGAACAGCAGCTTCGGCTCGTACACCACCGAGGTCAGCGGTTCCATCACCGCCGCCGGCAGCTCAACGCGCACGCCGATGTCAACCGGGTTGTCGGCGCGCTCCAACTGCAGTTGATCCGCCTGATGCTGGAACCATTCCGCGCCCTCGCGCCCGGGCGCGACGACGACGTACTTGCCCTGGATGATCTGACCGTCCGCCAGGCGCACTCCGCACGCGATGCCTTCGTAGGTCAAGATCTCCGTCACTTCCGCGCACGTGCGCACCTCGGCGCTCTGCTCGACGTGCGTGCGCATGTGCTGCAACACCTCGAGGCAGCGGTCGGTGCCCATGTGCCGCACGCGCGTCGGCACGAACTCGAGATCCGCCAGAGTGGCCTTGCGCGCGATGTCCCCGAGCGCGTCGTCGTCCGCGCCATACACGCGTTCCGGCGCGCCGAAGTGGACGTAGGTCTGCTCGACCTCGTCGAGCAGCGACGTCAGGTGATCCGGCGACACGAAATTGGCGAGCTGCCCGCCGACCAGCGGCGACATCGTGAGCTTGCCGTCGCTGAACGCGCCCGCGCCGCCCCAGCCGGTGGTGATGGAGCACGCCTCACCGTGTTCGCGGGAATGGCTGTTGCGCCGCGCGATGCGCGTGTCCAGGTCCTCCCCCTTCTCCAGCATCAGCACCCGCACGTCCGACTTCTTCGCCAGTTCAAGGGCGCAGAAAACCCCCGCCGGCCCCGCGCCGACGATGATAACGTCCCAGTCGTGCTCGCTCATCGACTTGCCTCACCAGCTTGTCGTTCGCGTTCTCTCCCCGGCTCGGCAGCGCTCCCCGCCTCAGGCGCCCCCAACAGCTAATCTACCACATTCCGGGCTGCTCAGACGCCCGCCAGGCGGCGCAAGCACGCCCCTACCGCAGCCCCTCGCGCAGCGCCTTGAGTTGATCCACGAACTCCTGCGGGATGTGCCCGTCGGCTTCGATCGGCACGTCCCACGTCACCACACCCTCTTTCTCGATGATCGCGCGCGTCCACCCGACGATCTGCTCGGTCGTGAACCGCGGCGGCCCCGCCGCCCACCACGGGCCGAGATAGCTCAGCATGTGGAACTGCGCCTCGTCCACCCATCGCCCCGGGCACATCACCTCACCCGGCTCGTTGATCTCACCCGCCGTGTAATCCTCATATTCGCTCACCGATATGATCGGGTTCAGCACGCCCGGGTTGAAGGCGACGATGCTGTCCGGGTTCCCCGCGCGGGCGGCGGCGGCGAAGCTCGCGAAGTTCGGCGGCTCGGGAAAGCGGTACATCTCGTTCGGCCAGTAGCAGCCGTCGAACCACCACCCGCAGACCTTGTCGCCCCAGCGCAGCGACCACTCGCGGATCACGTATTCCCACCGCGCCTGGAACGCCCAGTTGCGATGCGGGCCGTTCTGCCATTCGAGGCGCTCGACCGCAATCGGATCCTGGTTCGGCGCGCCGGCGGGAAGATAGACCAGCAGCTTGATGCCTTTCGGCTGCACGGCGTCGTAGATGTCGGCCACCAGGTCGCGCTGCGAGCACTTGCTGGGCTGTATGCCGACGTAGGCGTCATAGGTCGCGTTGGGCGAGCAGTAATGCCCCGAGTTCTGCCCGAGCGTGATGAAGTAGTACTTCGTCCCGATCTCCTCGAGCTGCGCCGCGAGTGCTGTGACATCGACCGCGTTGACCCGCGCGTTCCACTCCTGCGATGACATCTCCGGCCCGGTGAGGTAATGCGTGAACACGCCCCAGCGGGCGTCCCTGAACCAATCGGTGCGATGCTTCGTCCCCAATCCGGCCTCCTGTGCGAGAGCGATTCCACCGTGCAACGCGAGCACAATGCCCGCGCCGATCAGCCATGTCCGCGGATTAGCCATCCTCGCGACTCCTCCTTCGCCGTCATTATAGCCGTAGTGGTGGTGGGGTTCAACCGGGGCGGTTCGATGCAGCGGGTCGCCTGCCAACGGTCGCGGCGCGATGCGGCCGTGCGCGTGGCGGGCATTGCGGTTTCCCCGGCCGGCTGCCCGCAGGTGCGCGGCGGACCAGCGGCGAATAGCAGAGGCCGCTGGAGCACCCACCATCACCGTGACCGAATTCCGCGCGATGACGGCGTTCGCTGAACGCCTGACGCTGCCGGCCGTGCCCGATACATCTCAGAGGGGCGCCTGTGTTCGAACGCCTTGAACGCGCTTACATCGCGCTGTTTCGCGAGTATCCGCCGCTCATCCGTCTTGCCGTGGTAACGGGGGCCGGCCAACTCGCCTTCGCTCTCCTCAATAACTACGCGCTCCCCATTTACCTGCTCCAGGACCTCCGCCTGTCGGGAAAGGCCCTGGGGGCGATTAGCGCCACGTTTCTGCTGTGCGAGACGCTGCTCAAGTTCCCGATGGGACGGCTCTCCGACCGCTTCGGGCGCAGGCCGTTTGTCGCGCTCGGCCCGCTGCTGATCTGCCTCAACCCGATCATCATCGTGCGCCTGCCGGTCAGCCTGTGGGCGCTGGTGTTCCCGGTCCGCGCCGCCGACGGTGCGGGCGCCGCGGCGCTGTGGCCGCCGCTCTATGCCACGGTCGGAGATCTGGTTAAAAAGGAGTCGCGCGCGGCGGCCATGAGCGTCATGAATACCGTCTATGTGCTCGCCATGGGCGGGGCCGTGGTCGTCGGCTCCTTCGCCGCGTACCTCTTGGCCAGCAACCGCGCTCCGTTCTACATCGCGAGTGCGCTGCTCTTCATCAGCGGCGCCGTCGCAGTTATCGCTCTCCCGCGCGCCGACCGCCGCGTCGCCGCACAGTCATCGGACGCCGCCGCGCTGATGCCCATGGTGCCCGCGTCGGCGCAGCCGCCGCTGCCAGCGCCCGACCGCGCGTATCCGCTGCCGCTCGTCATGCTCATCAGCCTCCTTATGACCCTGGGCGTGCTCATGCTGGCGAATTTCGCCATCCCCTACTTGAAGCTCGAACTGGAGCTGTCGCCGCTTCACATCGGCACCCTCGTTATCACACTCGGCATCCCGGTGGGGCTGCTGGGGCTGCCGCTCGGCCACGCCGCCGACCGCTGGGGCAAGACCTTGGCGGTGCGCGTGTCGCTCGTCGCCTCGGCCGCGCTGATGTGGCTGATCCCGTCCTGCCGCACCATGCCCGCGTTTGCCGCGGTTGGCACGCTGCTCGTCCTCAGCCACGTCCTGGGCACGCCAGCCTGGCTCGCGATCGTCTCCGAGTTGGCGCCGACGAGCCGCCGCGGCGGCGTCATGGGCATCGTGGCGACGGCCCAAGGGGTCGGCGCAGCGGTGGCGCCCCTGATCGCGGGGTCGCTGTGGGACATCGGGCCCCCGTACGTCTTCTACGGCAGCGCGGTGATGCTGACCCTGGGCGCGCTCGTCGCCGGTCTCACTCTGCGCGCGCGGACGGGCGACGCGTAGCACCGCGGAGACCGCCGCACGACAACCGCAGGTGGCAGCGCTCGGATCGAAGCACGCCGTGCATGATCCCCCGCAAACGCGGTGCCGGATCCCTGGATTCGCCCGCCCGTCGCGCCCCGTCGCAGGTTCGCTCTCCTCGCGCGGCGAATAGAAAAATGAGTTGAGTTGGCGTCGCCGGCTTCGGTGACGGCGTCCGGGGGTAACGCGGGGTCTCATGCGCACCGTTTTCGCCGACCTGCACATCCACATCGGACGGACCTTCGGCGGGGAGATGCCGCGCGCGCCCGAGGACGTCGGCACCGGCGAGCCGGCGAAGGGCGGCCAGCCCGTCAAAATCACTGCCGCGCGCGACCTGACCTTCGCCAACATCGCACGTGAGTGCGCCCACCGCAAAGGCATCCAAATGGCGGGCGTGGTGGACTGCGCGTCGCCCGCCGTGCAGCGCGAAATCCAGGCTCTCATCGCCAGCGGCGAAATGATCGAGCTGGCCGGCGGCGGCCTGCGCTTCGGCGACAAGACGACCGTCATCCTTGCCTGCGAACTGGAAACGGCCGAGGCCGACGGTTCCTGCGCGCATCACATCTCCTACTTCCCGTCCCTCGCCGAGCTGCGCGACTTCAGCCGCATCATGGGCGCCCTGGTCACCAACCTCGACCTCAGCTCCCAGCGCTGCCGCCTGCCGGCGCAACAGCTGTGGGAGATCACCCATTCCTGCGGCGGCGTCTTCATCCCGGCGCACGCCTTCACCCCGCACAAGAGCATCTACGGCAACTGCGCGCGGCGGCTCAGCGACGTGTTCGATGACGACGCGCTGACCGCCATCCCCGCGCTCGAACTCGGCCTCTCCGCCGATTCGTTCATGGCCGATCGCCTGGCGGAGCTGGCCGACAAGACGCTGCTGTCCAATTCCGACGCGCACTCCCTGCCCAAGATCGCGCGCGAGTACAACGCGCTCGAAATCGAGGAGCCGACCTACGAGGAGTTCCTGCGCGCCTTGCGCCGCGAGGACGGCCGCAAGGTCACCGCCAACTTCGGCCTCGACCCGCGGTTGGGCAAGTACCACCGCACCTTCTGCCCGAAGTGCGAGCGCATCGAAACGCAGCCGCCGCCGGTGCTGGCGTGTCCCGCGTGCGGCGCAGAAGGCGTCGTACGCGGCGTCCTCGATCGTGTCTCTGATATCGCCGATTATCCCGGACCGCGGCCACCGGCGCACCGACCGCCGTATCGCTACCAGGTGCCGCTCCAGTTCCTGCCGAAGCTGGGGCCGGTGGCGCTGGGCAAGCTGCTCAACCGCTTCGGCACCGAGATGGCGGTGCTGCATCACGTCGAGGCATCGGAGCTGACACAGGTCGTCGGGGGCAAGCTGGCGCACCTCATCATCGCGGCCCGGGACGGCGCGCTGCCCCTCAAGGCCGGCGGCGGCGGGCATTATGGCCGGCCGCTGGAAAAGCCCGCCGAGGCGCAGTTGGATCTGACCATCACGTAGCGCGAGGCGAGATGCGTGCGACGGGGAATCTTAATCACGGTCGAAGGCATAGACGGCGCGGGCAAGACCACGCACGCGCGCATGCTCGCCGACTGGCTGCGCCAACGGGGACACGACGTCGTGCTCACCCGCGAGCCGGGCGGGTCGAAGCTCGGCGAGAGGCTGCGGCCGCTGATCCTCGACGGCGGCGCGACCGAGGTCACCGCCGCCGCCGAGCTGTTCCTCTACGCCGCGGACCGGGCGCAGCACGTCGAGGAGGTAATCCGCCCCGCCCTCGGCGAAGGACAAACCGTGGTCTGCGAGCGCTACGCCGATTCTACGACGGCGTATCAGGGCTATGGCCGCGAGCTCGATCTGGAATTCGTGCGCCGTCTCAACGAGGTCGCGACCGGCGGCGTGGAGCCGGATCTGACCATACTGCTGGATTTGGCGCCCGACGCGGCGCGCCAGCGCATGGCGCACACGCCCGATCGGCTGGAGCGCGAGGAGCCGGCGTTTCATCATCGGATCGTCGAGGGTTACCGCGAGTTGGCGCGGGCGCACGGCGAGCGGATCAAGGTGGTTGACGCGGCCCCGCCCCGAGATGAGGTGTTCCAGGGCGTGGCGCAGGTCGTCGAGGCGTTCCTCAGCGAGCGCCGACCCGACCCTTGAGCTGCCCAGCGGAACGCCGGCGACGCCCACCGCGCGCGAGATGCCGCGCGGCGGCAAAGGAGGCTTAAACGGTGAAGCTCATCGTAGCCGTGGTGCAGGATAAGGACCGGCGCAAGGTCACGGACGCTCTGCTCGAGGCTGGCTACAAGTTCACCAACATCGCCAGCACCGGCGGATTCCTGCGCGAGGGGAACGTGACCTATCTCATCGGCGTGCCTCCGGATCAGGTGGACGCCGTGCTCGAACTCATCGGCAAGCATTCGAAGACCCGCGAGCAGTTCGTCAACGTCTTCCCGCCGACGATCGAGCCCATCGGCACCTGCATGCCGAGTCCGGTCAAGGTGACCGTCGGCGGCGCCGTGATCTTCGTCGTGGACGTCGAGCAGTCCAAGACACTGTAGGCCGGTCGGCACGGCGTGGGGGCGGCCCGCGAGCCGCCCCTGTGGTCAACTCGGCGCCGTGCGGCGCCATCCCTGGGAGCCAGCGATCGCATCTCGATGACCGATAGCCCCGCGAACTTGAGCGACCTCATCGGCCAGGATGCCGCCGTCACTATCCTGCGCTCGGCGCTGCGCCAGCGCCGGGTCGGGCACGCGTACCTCTTCGTCGGCCCGGAAGCGGTGGGCAAGCTGACCGCGGCCATGCTGTTCGCCAAGACGCTCAACTGCGAGGACGAGTCCGCGCCCGACGAGGCGTGCGGCGCGTGCAAGTCGTGCGTGCGCTTCGAGCACGGCAATCATCCCCAGATCTGGCGCATCGCGCCGATGTACCGCCGCCAGCCGATCACCGATCCCAGGTTGCTCGAGCTGATCGAGGATCAGGCGTGGATCACCATCGCGCAGACCCGCGGCGATGACCGCGACAGTCCGCCTCATCCGCCCGTGCTGCGCGAGGCGATGCGCAAGCCGATCTTCTCCCCCTACAAAGTTTTCATCTTCGAGCCCGCGGATCGCATGACCGAGGAGGCCGCCGATTCGCTGCTCTACACCCTCGAGGAACCGCCGCAGGGCACCGTCTTCATCCTCGTCACCAGCCGCCCCGCCGCACTGCGCGAGACCGTCGTCTCGCGCTGCGAGCAGGTGCGGTTCCACATGGTCGCGCCGCAGCACATCGAGGACTTGCTCCAGGCCCGCGGAGTCGAGAGTGACCGCGCGCAGCTCATCGCGGGACTCGCCGACGGCCGCCCGGGCCGCGCGATAACCACCGCCGAGCGGCCGTACGTCATGGAGGTGCGCGCCGAGGCAATAGAGCTTGCCCAGAGCCTGTTCTCCTCGCCGCTGCAAGCAGCGCTCGCGCTGTCATCGCGAACCAAAGAACTCGCCGCGCGCCTGTGGGAGAAGGAGTTCGAAGCGATCGTCGAGGAAGAGCGCGAGGAGGAAGAAGAACAGCTCGGCGAGTCCGAAGGCGCGGTGGAGGCCGAGAAGTTCAGGATCAGCTACACGCGCGCCATGCGCCGCGCCGTGCCGGAAGTGCTCAACATGATGGCCGCGTGGCTGCGCGACGTCATGGTTGCCAAGAGCGGCCGGCCCGAACTCGTGATCAACCGCGATTTCCTCGAGCAAGCTCAACTGCTCGCCGGGCAGGCGCCGTACGACGTCCTGCGCCGGGCGATTGACTGCATCGTGCGCACCGGCGGCTACATTCGCAGCTACGTCAATCTCGACCCCGCGCTGGAGGGGGCGTACGTCGAATTGCTCGAACGTTCCGGCGCGCCGGAACGTATCGCCGCAGGGGAACGGTCAGGCTAAGGCAGGCTCTTCTCCGGCGCCGGCCATCGCCCGCAAGGTCGGCATGTCCTCGACGACCGCGGCCCGGAGGTGCTGGTCCTCGCGACCGCGCTCCGGCAGCACACGCCGCGCTCGGAGCGGCCGCCCGCGCAGATCCCTTTCCGGCGATGCAACCTACCCGGCCCGCTGCGCGTCTAAGATTGGTGTGAATCTGTGGAACATAGCCGCGTGCGCGGACGAACAGCGCCAGTGGGCCCCTGGGTAGAAGCGTCCATGGGAACAAAGGTGTGCATTGACACGTCGAGCGCGGTGTGTTACATTCACGCGTCGCGGTCCCTGGGGAGCCGCTGACAGTTCCGGACATACTGCGTCGCATTCCCATCAGGGCTTATAGCCACCGTCACTGCCTCACATCGCAGCACCGGCCCCACCAGAGCCCCACCATTAGCTACGCGAGACTTGCCGCGCGTCGGGTTCGCCCGGAGCGCGAGTGTGGCGGCGCCGTACCGTGGCACCGCTGCCGAGCGAACAATTCCGACGGAGGATTGCGCCATGCCGCCTAGTGGCCGCGTCCGGGGGACATGCCGCGAGCAGCCGGTGCTTGCTGCCGCAGTTCGAGTATCTGCCATAATTGCGATCGCCATCGCGTGCAGCATCGTCATCTTGCCGTCCGTTGACACCGGTGTGAGTCAGGTCCTCGCGGCCAGCGACGCGGCGGAGCAAGTGACCGTCACCCTCATCGCGGACGGTCGGGAACGCTCGGTTACGACAGAGCCGGTCACCGTCGCCGAGCTGGTCGCCGGCGCGCGCATCGCCCTCAGCGAATTGGACCGCGTCGAACCCGGGCTCGACGAACTGGTGTCGCAGGGCCTGGTCGTGCGCGTGGTGCGCGTGACCCACCAGCAAGTGACACGCGAGATCGAGATCCCGGTCACCGCCCGCGTGCGCTACGACGCGCGCGTCCACAAGCCCATCGTCCTTCACGATGGCTCGCCGGGCCGAGCGGTCGCGGTACTCGACATCTGGACCAAGGACGGCGACGAAACCGAACGCGCAGTGGTATCGCAGCGCGTGATCGAGCCGATGAAACCGCGCCTCGTGGTGCGCGGCACGAGGTCGCTGCCCTCGCGCGGCGGGGAAGTGCTGCACATGGAGGCGACGGGCTATGATCCCGGGCCCCGCAGCTGCGGGCGATACGCCAGCGGCCGCACGGCCATCGGGCTCAAGGCGGGCAAGGGCGTGGTCGCGGTGGACCCGCGCGTCATCCCGCTCGGCACCAAGCTCTACGTTGACGGCTACGGCGAGTGCGTCGCCGGTGACGTCGGGCGCGCGATCAAAGGCCGCCGCATAGACCTCGGCTTCGACACCTACCGCGAGGCGCTCTCCTGGGGCCGCCGCATGGTCAAGGTGCGCATCCTCGAATAGGCCCGCCCGCGGCTGGCCCCGACACCCGTACGACTCGGCGCGAGCGGCGGAACGATTCCCCGTCTCTATGCCGGCAACTCCTGCTGCAGCAGCTCCTTCATCTGCGCGGCATTGGTCGCCGCCTTGCCGCCGAAGCAGTTGTTCATGAACACGTAGACCTTCTCCGTCTCTTGCTGGAGCTGATCGATCTTCGGCACCCACTCGCGCAGCTCATCCTCGCTGTAGAGGTAGTCGTAGCGCGTCTTGTTGTCGCCCTTCCACCACTTCTCGTAGTTGCGACCGTGGAACCGCACATAGCCGACCGGCGACGTCGCCACCGCGACCGGCGGCATCAGGCTCTTGAACTGCGGCTCGTCCACCGCGCAGTAGCCCACCCCGTGCTCGCGCAGGAAATCGAACACCGGCTGCTCCGCCCACTCGCGGCTGCGAAACTCCACCACCAACGGCAGCCCCGTGAACCGCTCCCCGAACTCGGCGAGATACGCGCGGTTCTCCTGCGTGTTGTGAAAGCGATGCGGAAACTGCGCCAGCACGCAGCCGAACTTGTCGGCCTCGATCAAGGGCTGCAGCGAACCGATGAACGACTCGAAATCCGCGTCGCGCGACTCGCTCGGCTCGTGCGTCAGCCCGCCGTACGCCTTCACCGTGAACTGGAAGCCCGCCGGAACCTTGTTCGCCATGTGGAAGAACGTGCGCGGATGCACCAGGCGGTAGTACGTCGAGTTGACCTCCACGCAGTCGAACCGCTCGCCGTAGTACGTGAGCCAGTCCCGGTCCGACAGGCCCTCCGGATAGAAGCTGCCCTTCCAATCCGCGAATTTGAATCCCGAAGTACCGATGTAGATCATGACCTCGCCTCGCACGCGCTGCTCCGCGGCCGTCGAGCAGCTATGCCGCCGTCGTCCGCCGTCCCTTTCATCGCCGGCGCGCCTTGCGCCTGCGCAGCTTCTGGCACGTCGGGCAGAAATGAGCCGAGCGCCCGTGGAGCACGATGCGCCTGATCGGGGTGCCGCAGCGCCGGCACGGCTCGCCCGCGCGCTGATACACGGCGAGGCATCGCTGGAACGACCCGCGCCGGCCGTTGGCGTCCACGTATGCGGCATCGTTCGCCGAGGTGCCGCAGCAGCGAATCGCGTGACGCAGCACCCCTCCGATCGCTCGGCACAGGCGCGCGATCTCATCGTCCGTCAGCGTGTTTGCCGGCTGCGCGGGATGCAGCCCGACGCGGAACAGCGTCTCGTCGGCGTAGATGTTGCCGAGGCCGGCGACGAAGCCCTGATCCATGAGCACCTGCTTGATGCCCCCAGACCGGCGCGGCAGGCACGCGCGGAAATGGTCGCGCAGCCCGCGATCGAACGGCTCCGGCCCCAGTTCGCTCAGGCCTCGGATGTTCGCCGCGTCCGTGCCGCGGGCGACCCAGACCTCGCCGAAGCGGCGCGGATCAACGTAGCGCAAGTCCCGCCCGCCGCTGAGGCCGAGAATGACGTGAGTGTGCGGCGCCGCAGGCTCGTCGGCGCGCACCACGATCAGCCGCCCGCTCATGCCCAGGCGCACCACCAGCGTGTCCGCGCCGTCCAGCGCCAGCAGCAGCGCCTTGCCGCGCCGCGCGATGCCGGTGATGCGCCTGCTTGCCGCAAGCTCGCCAAACCGCCGCGCGGCTTGCCGGCGGCGGCCGAGTATGTCGCGCTTGCCGACCCACACCGACTCGACGCGTCGCCCTACGACTTGCGGCGTCAGTTGGCGTCGTATCGTCTCTGCTTCGGGAAGCTCTGGCATTCGTGTGCTCGTGTCAACGCAATCCGGCCGCGACGCCGATCGCTCATTCGCTCCGAGGGCATCGTGACCGGCCACGGCGATCGGTGCGACTGCGCCGTGGGCTGGTTGTCATTATAGCAAAACGCGCCGCAGAATTCTCTGCCGCGAGGAGGGCATCGCGCATCTCCGGCGAAATCCCAGTGCGACGCGCGCGCCTGCAACCGCGCAGAAACCAAGCCGGCGATTCATACTATACGTGAGGCGCGTTGATCGGATGCGCCGCGCGTGCGCGCATGAGTAATGCGCGCGAAGCAGCTAAAAAAGCGTTTGCTGCGCGCAGGGGTGTGTGGTATAATGTGCGCGCTTTCGGGACCGATCCTTGATATCGCAGGCAACGTCGCGCGTGTGCGCGAGCGTATTGCCGCCGCTGCAGCACGCGCCGGACGCCGCGCCGAGGACATCATTCTCGTCGCCGCAAGCAAAACGGTGGAAGCCGAGCGCATCGCGCTCGCCGCGCAGGCAGGGATCGCCGATTTCGGCGAGAACTACGTCCAGGAGGCGCAGCGCAAGATCGAGCGCGTCGGGCGCGGCGTGCGCTGGCACTTCGTCGGGCACCTGCAGACGAACAAGGCGAAGCAAGCGGTCGCCCTGTTCGACATCGTCCAGATCGTGGACAGCGAGCGCCTGGCGGCGGCACTCGACAAGCGCGCCCGTGCCGCCGGCCGCACGCTGCCGGTGCTGGTCGAGGTCAACACCAGCGGCGAGGCGACGAAGTTCGGCGCGGCGCCGGACGAGGCGTCGCGCGTGGCCGAGGCGGTCGCCAGCCTCGATGCGCTGGAGCTGAAGGGGCTGATGACCATGGGCCGGCTGGGCGCGACGCCGGACGACGCGCGTCCATGCTTTGCGCTCCTGCGCGAGCTGTCGCAGCGCATCTTCGCGGCGGCGCCCGGCGCCCCGGAGCGCTGGCTCTCGATGGGCATGAGCCAGGACTTCGAGGTCGCGATCGAGGAAGGGTCAAATGTGGTGCGGGTCGGGACCGCGATTTTCGGCGCGCGCCCTGAGTAGTGCTGACGATCGAGGTTCCTGTATCATCGAAATGGCTCGTGCGCTGCGGTGCGCACCTAAAGGATTTCGTCGGAAAAAGCGTCTGGCGTCAGCGGCCCTCCGCTCATGCCACGCAATCAATAAACGCGAACCCGTCTCCGGCCGTTACGCTGACGGCTCGAAGCAACATTAGCAGCACAAATCACACCACAGGGAGGCTCGCATGTCAGGGGTTCTGGAACGGGTCAAGAGCTGGTTGTTCGCGGAGGACGACGGCAATGAAGCCGTCGTGCCGGCCAATCCTGATGTCGGCTCCAAACCACGTCTGCTTCTTCACCCCCGTCAGGACGAGATCTTCGTCCGCTGGCCCAAGTCGCTTGACGACGCGCAGGTCTGCGCCGATTGCCTGAAGGCGCGCAGGCCGGTCGTGGTCAACCTCAAAGTCCTTGAGGAGCACAAAGCCCGCCGCGTCCTCGATTTCCTGGGCGGCGTCGTCTATGCGATTGACGGGCATCTGGAGCAGGCCGGCGACGGGATTTACATCCTTGCCCCGACCAGCATGCTCATTACCGCCGAGGCCGAAGACCGCTCGACCGCCGACACGGAACTCTGGGCGGAGCCGTAGGCCGCCGCATCCCACTGATTCCGTTCCGGTCGCGAACTGCTGACAGGTCGGATCGCCGGCTCCTCCGTCGCACCCGGCGCGACGGCAGCGGCCACGTCGAGCCGCGCCCGGTCAGCGAGGCGTGAGGCGTTCTCATGTCCGAACAACGCACAATTGGCGTCATCGGCGTCGGCCGTATGGGCACGGCGCTGGTGCGCGGCCTCATTTCCGCAGGGGCGTCACCCGCTTCGATCCGCGCCTTCGATGCGGCGCCGGACCGCCTGCGGGCCGCTCAGGAAATGGGCGTCACCGCGTGCGCCTCCGCTGCCGAGGTCGCCGACGGCGCGGACGTCATCGTCATCGCCGTCAAGCCGCCCGATGTCCCCACCGCGCTGCAGGAAATCGGGCCGTCGCTGACCGCGCAGCAGACCGTGCTGTCCATCGCCGCCGGCGTCACGACGCGGGCGCTGCGCGCCAGCCTGCCGCCGGACTGCCGCGCGGGAGTCGTGCGCGCCATGCCCAATACGCCGTGCGTCGTCGGCGAGGGCATGTCCGTCGTCGCGCTCGACAGCCCCGCGTCGTCGGAGGGCATCGCCGCCGCCAAGCAGGTGCTCGCCGCCGCCGGCAAGGTAGTCGAGCTGCCCGAGAAGTTGCTTGACGCGGCTACCGGCCTGTCCGGCAGCGGGCCCGCATATGCATTCGCCTTCCTTCAGGCGCTGGCTGACGGCGGCGTCGCAGCCGGGCTGCCGCGAGCCACGGCGGTCGAGTTGGCGGCGCAGACCGTGCTCGGCGCTGCGCGCATGGTTCTCGCCGGCGAGGGCCATCCGGAGCAGCTCAAGGACATGGTGATGTCCCCGGCAGGCACGACTGCAGCGGGGATGGCGGCCCTGGAAGCGCGCGCCTTCCGCGCCGCGGCGATCGAGGCGGTGGTTGCCGCGTGGCGTCGCGCCCGGGAACTGGGAGGCGATGACCCATGAGCCCTTGGTTCGGCGCCGCGTCGCTCGTCGGCATTATCCACCTCATCTTCTGGGTGCTCCAGCTTCTCGTCTTCGCGCGCGTCATCATGTCCTGGATCCGCGTCGCGCCGCATCACCCGCTGGTCCACTTCGTCCACGACACGACCGAACCCATGTTGCGCCCGTTTCGCGCCGTTCTTCGCGTCGGCCCGGGCGGGATAGACTTCTCCCCCCTGATTCTGCTGCTCGTGTTGTGGGTCGCGGAGCGACTCGTAATCTCAATCATAGTGGGAGCACCGTGATGACGAACGACATCATGCCCATAGATATAGTGAACCGGAAGTTCCGCCAGGGGCTCAAGGGGTATGCCCAGGCCGAGGTTGACGACTTCCTGGGCCAGGTGGCCGACGCCTACGGCAAGGCGCTGCAGGAAAGCGACCGCCTCAAGCAGGAACTGGAGCAGGCGGAGCGCGCGCTGCGCCAGTATCGCGATGCCGAGGAGACCATCAAGAACGCCCTGGTGCTGGCGGAGAAGACTGCGGACGAGGCGCGCAGTCGCGCCCAGGAAAACGCGAGCCTGGTGGTGCGCGAGGCGGAGCAGCAGGCGAGAGAGATGATCGCCGCCGCACGGCGCGAGAAGGAAGACATCGCCCGCGAAGCGGAGGAGCTGCGCCGCGAGCGCGAGCGCTTCGAGGCTGAGTTCCGCGCGCTGCTGGAGACCTACATGCATTTGCTCTCGCGCGCCGGGAACGCGGCACCCGAGCCCGCGCCGGACTGATTCGCAGCAGCCCCGCGGGGCGCCCTACCTACAGCCTACAAGTAGCACGGGCATCTCCGGCCCGCAGCCCAACGCGGCGGATTGGCAATGCAGCACGACGACACGCCAATGGAGGAACCCACGGCGGCCCCGCATCGCACCTCGCGGGGCCGTATCGCAGCGGCGCTCGTCCTGTTGGCGCTCGCAGCCACCGGCCTCACCCTCGAATTCGCGATCACGCTCCGCGGCAATTGGGTGCTGCGCGACGCTCAGGCCCGCATGGACATGTTCGAGGGCGAGGTCGTCATGCGACTGTCGTACTACCTCTCAGGCATCCATCGGCGGGGCGCGCCCGCCACGCTGGCGGGGGACTTCGCGCGCAAATCCGCACGCACTGGCTTCGCCGGCGCGGCAGCCTACTTCGACAAGGCCGCGGCGGGCTTCGCCGATCCGGATGACCAAACCGCAGCGGCCGCCTCCGCAGCCGCCCTCTACAGCCACGTGGGCGAGGACTTTCGAGCGCTGCGCGTCATCCAGCGCTCGCTGGCTACCGGCGACCGCGACGTGCTCTCGATGCTCGCGCGCCTCTACGCCAACCAACGCCCCGCCCCCGAATGGCTGCGCACCAGGGAGTTCGACTGGATCGTCAGCCACGTGCCCGCCGCGCTCCTCATCGAGACCCAGCTCAATGAGAAGCTGGACCGAACCGCCCGCGCCGCCGACCTCAGGCGCGAGATGTATAACGCCGGTACCGCGGCGGCATTGCGCGTCGAAGTGCTGCTGCTGCTCGCCCTCGCTCTGACACTGGGAGGCGTCATCATCCTAGCGCGGGGGCTGTTCGCCTTGGGTTTCGGCCCGTACGCAGGGCTGCCGCAGCGGCGGTGGGGAATCTGGGAGGGACTGCAGCTCGTCGGCGCATGGTTGGTGCTCATGTTGATGCTCCAGCAATTCGGCGCACTTGGGGCCATGGCGGGTAGCGGCGGCTTCGCGGCGGGCATCCTGGCCTCGTACGCGCTCGCATCGCTTCTCGCGTTGGTCTGGTTCGCGCGGTCAGTTGCGCCGGCCGGCAGCGGCCTGAGCACAGCGGGCTGGCGGCCGCTAGGCCTCGGCCGGAGCGCAGCGCTCGGCCTTGCGACCTATGCCGCCGTGGTGCCCGTCGTCTTCGCCGCTGCAATCCTCGCCATGCGCACGCTGCCCCCGCCGCCGGCGAATCCGCTCATCGCACTCATGATTGAGACCAAGAGCTGGGGCGTACGCGGACTGTTTCTGATTCTGCTCTGCGTCGTCGCGCCCGTGGCCGAGGAGACCGTGTTCCGCGGCGGCCTCTACGGCGGCATGCGCAAGCGATGGTCGCTGCCGCTGGCCGCGCTCCTCAGCTCGGCGCTGTTCGCGGCGGTGCATCTCAACTGGGCGAGCTTCGTGCCCGTGATGGCCCTCGGCGTCGCTTTCTGCGTCATCTACGAGCGCACCGGATCGCTCCTCCCCGCGATGATCGCTCACGCCTTCTTCAACCTCGGCACCGCAATCGCGATCTTCGCGTTCGCCTGACCGGCGATAATCGGCCGCGAGCCGCTCAACCCGGGTACCGCTCCCGCGACATTTGTGTTAGTCTAATGGAGTTCCGTATCGGCGGAGGGCCCTCGAACCGTGGAATCGTACCCGGGGACTTCGTTGCGGAGAAACCCCGGGAGATGCGCTCCGCCCGCGCGTATGAATCATGCGCGCGCAGAGGGAAGAAACCTGAAGTGGCAAGGAAAACGGAGAGTTCGGGAGGGCCGGTGACCCTTCGCGTGCGCGTGCGCGCGCGGGCGAGCGCGGACGGGGTGCAGGCGGATTCCGCCTCGCGCGAAGTCATCGTGTCGGTCACCGCCCCGGCGGTCGAGGGCAAGGCCAACCGCGCCATGCTGGCGCAACTCGCAAAGCATCTCGGCACCTCCCGCTCGTCACTTCAGATCGTATCGGGTGAGAAATCGCGGCGCAAGGTCGTCCGCGTCCACGGCCTGGGCGAGGCCGAGGCGTGGCGGCGACTGACCGGGCAATAGTCTCGCGGTCGGCGGTCCGAACTCCGCATGGCGGCGCCGCGCCGCGTGCCTGACCGACGACGGGGATGCCGCCGCGCACCACGGAGAATAGTTGACCACGACACCACGGAGGGCGTTACCTTGAAGGGAGTAGTTCTCGCCGGCGGCAGGGCAACCAGGCTGCGGCCCCTGACCCACACCATGACCAAGCACCTCATCCCGCTCGCCAACAAGCCGATCATCTACTACTGCCTCGAATCCCTGGCCGTCGCCGGCATCACGGAGGTCGCCATCATCGTCGGCTGCCGCCACCCCGACTATCCCGGCAGCATTGACACCGGCCCCGAGATCATGGAGGCGGTCGGCGGCGGCGAGCGCTGGGGGCTCAAGGTCACGTACGTCCCCCAAGACGCCCCGCGCGGCATCGCGCACGCCGTCGGCCTCACCCGCGATTTCGTCGGCCGCGACCCGTTCGTCGTCTTTCTCGGCGACAATTTCCTGCCCTCGGGCATCGCCGATTTCACGCGCGAGTTCGAGCACGCCGCGCCCAACGCCATGATCCTGCTCTGCCGCGTGCCCAATCCCCGCGACTTCGGCGTCGCGGTCCTCGAGGGCGAGCACGTCACCCGCCTCGAGGAGAAACCGGAGCATCCGCCGAGCGATCTCGCCTTGGTCGGCGTGTACCTCTTCGACCACCATGTCTTCGACGCCATCGACGACCTCAAGCCCTCGCGCCGCGGCGAGCTGGAGATCACCCATGCCATCCAGTCTCTGATAGATGGCGGCCTCGTCGTGCGCTCGCATCAGGTCAAGGGGTGGTGGAAAGACACCGGCACCTTAAGCGACCTGCTCGAGGCCAACCGCATCGTCCTCGACACCCTCGAGGAGAGCAAACAGGGCGAGGTGGACGATCGCAGCCAGCTGCTCGGCAGCGTCGTCATCGAGGACGGCGCCGCAATTACCAACAGTATCATCCAAGGCCCGGCCATCATCGGGCGCAACGCCCGCGTCGCCGATTCCTTGCTCGGCCCGTACGTCTCCATCCATTTCGACGTCGAGATCGAGGGCAGCGAACTTGCCAACAGCATCGTCCTCGAGGAGAGCGCCATCCGCCACATTCCCGGCCGCATCCGCGACAGCCTCATCGGCAAAAACGTCGCCGTCCATGCCGCCGACCGCCGCCCGGGATGGCACCAATTCGTGCTCGGCGACTACAGCCAGGTGATTCTCACCTAACGGGGCCCTCGTGTCATCAGAATGCTCCAGGCCGGGCAGAGCGCCCTCAATAACCCTATTCCGGAAGAGCCGCGGGCGCTTTCAGAAGGCCCGCAACTCCTTGCGCCGTCCACAGGAACGAGATTGACTCCAGCACATCCAATCGCGCCGCCGGTCTATCTCTCGCTCGTCATCCCGGCGCACGACGAAGAGGAGCGCATCGGCGCCACGCTCGAACGCGTTCTCGAATACCTGTCCGGCCGAGAGTACTCCTGGGAGGTCGTCGTTGTGGATGACGTCAGCAGCGACGGCACCGCCGAAGTCGTGTCTCGATTCCAGCAGCAGGAGGCGCGGCTGCGCCTGCTCCACCGCGCCGCCGACCCCGGCAAGGGCGCGGCGGTGCAGGCCGGCATGTTCGCCGCGAAAGGCCAGCGCGTGCTGTTTTCCGACGCGGACCTGTCCACGCCCATCGAGGAATCGGAGAAACTCCTCGACGCGGTCGAGCGCGAGGGGTATGATATAGCCATCGGCTCGCGCGGGCTGCCGCAGTCGGACCTCCGCGTGCGCCAGCCGTGGTACCGCGAGACGATGGGGCGCGTGTTCAACCTGATGGTGCGCGCCGTCGCGCTGCGCGGGTTCAAGGACACGCAGTGTGGGTTCAAGCTCTTCCGCGGCGAAGTGGCCGCCGATCTGTTCGGCCGCCAGACGATCATGGGTTTCGCCTTCGACGTCGAGATACTGTACGTCGCCATCAAGCGCGGGCTGCGGGTCAAGGAAGTGCCCGTGACGTGGATCAACGCCCCGCGCAGCAAGGTGGATCCGATCCGCGATTCGCTGCGTATGGCGCGCGATATGATGGGCATCCGATTCAAGAGCCTGCTCGGGCTCTACAGGTGAAGCGATGCGCGTAATGGTCACCGGCGCCGAGGGCATGCTCGGCAGAGCCGTCGTCGCGAGGCTTGCGCCCAAACATGACGTCGTCGGCGTTGATATCGGCGATTTCGACATCACCGATCACGCCGCCGCCGAAGCGGCGATCGCCGCCGCGCGGCCGGACCTCGTGTGCCACTGCGCCGCCTATACCGACGTTGACGGCTGCGAGCGCGAGCCCGATCGGGCGTTCCGCGTCAACGCCCTCGGAACGTGGAATACCGCCTCCGCGTGCAGCGCGGCGGGCGCGAACATGATATACATCAGTACCGACTTCGTCTTCGACGGCGACAAGGGCGAACCGTACAGCGAATACGACGCGCCGCGGCCGCTCGGCGCGTACGGCGCCAGCAAGCTGGCCGGCGAGAGGCACGTCAGGGAACTGGTCCAGCGCCACTTCATCGTGCGCACCGCCTGGCTCTTCGCCGAGCACGGGCACAATTTCGTGCTCTCCATCCTGCGCAAGGCGCAAGAGCTGGCCGCCGCTGCGGTGGCGTCAGGCGGCGCGCCCGTGCTGCGCGTGGTGGCGGATCAGATTGGCTCCCCGACCTACGCGCGCGATTTGGCCGACGCCATCGCGCGCCACATAGTTGATTCGCATCTCTACGGGACGTATCATATAACCAACGCTGGCTCCTGCTCGTGGGCCGAGTTCGCCGCCGAGGCGCTGCGCTACGCCGGCAGCCCGGCCCAGGTGGAGCCGATATCGTGGAAGGATTGGCCGAGCCCGACCCGGCGCCCGGCCTATGCGGTTCTGCGTCACTTGAGCCTCGAACTCCAGGGCCGCGACGATATCCGCCCGTGGCAAGAGGCCCTGGCCGAGACCGTGGCGCGGACCCAACTGGGAGGTGACGCCGGGTAGCCTGCAGGCCTGTACACTCCACAGGCGATGGCTCTGCGTGTGAATGCGGATTAACGCGGGTTCGGGCGCGCGGTCTCCAGACCGCGCGTGCGCGTGTTATTCGACTGGGCGCCCACGGACCGTCCCGCGGCTGGAGCAAGAACGGGAACCCATGAAACGCGAAACTGCAAACGACTACCGGCAGACTCTGAATCTGCCGCATACCGATTTCCCGATGAAGGCCAACCTGCCGCAGCGCGAGCCGGAAACCCTGTGCTTCTGGGAGGACCTCGACATCTACGCGCGGATTCAGCAGCAAACCGCCGGCCGCGAGCAGTACATCCTCCACGACGGCCCGCCCTATACCAGCGGCGACATCCATCTCGGCCAAGCGCTCAACAAGATCCTCAAGGACATCGTGGTCAAGTTCAAGTCAATGCAGGGCTTCGACGCGCCCTACGTGCCGGGATGGGATATGCACGGCCTGCCGACGGAGATGCGCGCCCTGCGCACGTTCGATCTTGACCGCCGCGAGATCGACCCGATGGAGCTGCGCCGCCGCGCGCACGAAACCGCCCTCCACTTCATGGAGGTGCAGCGGCGCCAGTTCAAGCGCCTCGGCGTGCGCGGCGAATGGGAGCATCCCTATCTCACGGTTGACCCCGCGTTCGAGGCCGCCGTGCTCGGCATATTCCGCGATCTCGTCGCGCACGACGCCGTCTATCGCGGCCTCAAGCCCGTGTACTGGTGCGCCACCTGCGAAACCGCCCTCGCCGAGGCCGAGATCGAATACGCGCCCGCCACCTCGCCCTCGATCTACGTCAAGTTCCCGGTCGTCGGCGACCTGCGCGAGCGCTTCCCCTCGGCGCCGCCCGATCTGCCTGCGTTCTTCGTGATCTGGACGACGACGCCGTGGACCCTGCCCGCCAACCTCGCCATCGCGGTGCATCCGGCGTTCGAGTACGCGCTGGTGCGGGCCAATGACGAGCTGCTCGTCGTCGCGAACGACCTCGTCGCGCCGGTGATGCAGGCCATCGGGCGTGCGGATTATGAGGTCATCGAGACCCGCCCCGGCGACAAGCTCGAAGCGATGCGCGCGCAGCATCCGTTCGTCGAGCGCGAGTCGGTGCTCGTGCTCGCCGACTACGTCACCCTGGAACAGGGCACCGGCCTGGTGCACACCGCCCCGGGCCACGGCCAGGAGGACTTCGAGACCGGCCGCGCATACGACCTGCCCGTGCTCAGCCCGCTCGACAACCGCGGCGTGTTCACGGACGAAGGCGGCAAGTTCGCGGGCATGCGCTACGATCAAGCCGACCCGGCCATCCTCGCCGAGATGCGCGAGCGGGGGGTGCTGCTGGCGAGCGAGGATTTCGAGCACTCCTACCCGCACTGCTGGCGCTGCCATCAACCGATCATCTTCCGCGCTACCGAGCAGTGGTTCGTCGCGGTGGACAAGTTTACGCGTCAGGCGCTCGAGGCGATTGACGGCGCCACGTGGGTGCCGCCGTGGGGCAGGGATCGCATCACGGGCATGGTCGCCGAGCGCCCGGACTGGTGCATCTCGCGTCAGCGCGCGTGGGGCATCCCCCTACCCGCATTCTATTGCCTGGGGTGCGGCGCCGTGCTGCTTACGCCGGAGGTGGTGGACGCCGTGCGCGCGGTCATCGCCGAGCGCGGCAGCGACGCCTGGTTCCAGTTGCAGGCCGCGGATTTCCTGCCCGCCGACACGTGCTGCGCCTCGTGCGGCCGCGCCGACTTCCGCAAAGAGACCGATATCCTCGACGTCTGGTTCGACGCCGGCTCCACTCACGCCGCGGTGCTGGAAACGCGCGGCAACCTGCGCTCACCCGCCGACCTCTACCTCGAAGGCAGCGACCAGCACCGCGGATGGTTCCAGGCGTCCCTGTGGACCTCGATCATCGCCCGTGGCCGCGCGCCGTACAAGTGCGTCCTGACCCACGGCTTCTTCCTCGATGAAACCGGGCGCAAGATGAGCAAGTCGCTGCAAAACATCGTGGACCCCAACGCGATCGCCGACCGCTACGGCGCGGACATCCTGCGCCTGTGGGTCGCCTACGTTGACTTCAAGTACGACATGCCGATGTCGGAGACCATCTTCGAGCAGGTCATCGAGGCCTACCGGCGCATCCGCAACACGGTTCGCTTCATGCTCGCCAACCTGTACGATTTCGATCCCGCGGCCGACGCACTCGAGCCCGGGGACCTGCTGCAATCCGATCGCTGGGCGCTGCACCGGCTCCAGGAGCTTGCCGCCAAGGCGACCCGTGCCTACGAGGAGTTCGAGTTCCACCGCGTTTACCACGGGGTCAATGAGTTCTGCGCCGTGGATATGTCGGCGTTTTATCTGGACATGTTGAAGGATCGCCTATATACTACCGCTGCCGGTTCGCGCGCGCGGCGCTCGGCGCAGACCGCCCTGTACGGGCTGGCGCACGGGCTGGCGCGGTTGCTCGCGCCGATATTGAGCTATACCGCCGAGGAAATCTGGCGACACTTGCCGGGCAACCACGAGGAGAGCGTGCAGCTCGCGCCGTGGCCCGCCCCCGACGAGCGGTGGCTCGACGAGGATCTCGCGCGCCGGTGGGAGCGAATCCTGCGTATTCGCGACGAGGTGAATGGCGCGCTGGAGCAGGCGCGCACGACGGGCGTGGTGGATCAGCCCTTGCACGCAGGGGTCACGCTCTACGCGCGCGACGACGAGGCCGACCTGCTGCGCGGCTTGGGCGACGACTTGGCGCGCGTGCTCATCGTGTCGCACGCTGCGGTCAAAGACGCCGGGGAGGCGCCGCCGGGCGCCTTCGTGAGCAGTGTGGTGGACGGCCTGACGATCGAGGTCGCGCCAGCGGCCGGCAGCAAGTGCGCGCGGTGCTGGCTCGTATGTCCGAGCGTTGGCGAGCGGGACGACCATCCCGGTCTCTGCGCGCGCTGCGCCGACGTGATCAAGGAGTAAGCGAGGGATGAGATCGGCCGAGTTGGAGCGGTTCCGCAAGCGGCTCGATGCCGAGGAGCAGCGCCTGCTCGAGGAGCTGCGCGATATCGCCGGCAACAGGGGCCGCGGCAGCGAGGCGGAGGTCGTCATGGAGATGTCCGGCTACGACGACCACCCGGCGGATATGGCCTCGGAGACGTTTCAGAAGGAAAAGGATCAGGCCGTCGTGGAGGGCATCCAGAATTCCCTCGCCCGCGTGCGCAATGCGCTTGCGAAAATCCGGCGTGGCACGTACGGCAAGTGCGACACCTGCGGCACACCGATCAGCCACAAGCGCTTGCGAGCACTCCCCTACGCGACTCTCTGCGTCGAATGCCAGGGGAGACGGGAGAACATCTGACGCGGCCCGAACGTCCCCAAAGTGCCAACGATCAGCTGCCGCGCGTCCCCGAGCAACGGAACCACGACGACTTGATCCGGGCGCGCTGGCCGCTCCTCGTCGCGGTGGCGGTCGCCGCGCTCGCGGCGGATCAGGCGTCCAAGCTGGCCGCCCTCGGCATGCTGTCCGATAACCAGCCTCATCCGATCGCGGGGCGCTGGCTTTATTTCACCCTCGCGCGCAATCCGGGCGGCGCCTTCGGCATCCTGCCCCAAGCTGCCGTCTACCTGATCGCGGCCTCCGCCGTGATCGCGCTCGTCATTCTGTTGTACGCGCGCGCCGCGCTTGCCCATTCGGCACTGCTCACAGTTGCCGTCGCCCTGCTGCTCGGCGGCGCCACCGGCAACCTGATTGACCGCCTGCGCCTGGGCCACGTCGTGGATTTCATAGACCTGCGCGTGTGGCCGGTGTTCAATGTCGCCGACATCGCGATCACCGTCGGCGTCGCCCTCATCATTCTGGTGTGGCTGCTGCCCGACCGACGCGAGGAGCCATAGCGCGTGCGACCCGTTTTCTTCAATCTCGGCCCCCTCTCGGTGCGCGCCTACGGCGTGATGCTCGTCATCGCGTTCGTCGTCGGCATCGCGTGGGCGCTGCGAGAGGCCGGGCGGCGGGAGCTGCCGCCGGAGCGCATGATTGACGCCGGCCTCGCGGCGCTGGTCGGCGGCCTGATCGGGTCGCGGGTGCTCTATGTCATCCTCGACCCCTACTTGGGCTGGCGCGACCTGCCCTTCATCTGGCGCGGCGGACTGTCGTTTCACGGCGGGCTCGTCGGAGGCATCCTCCTGGTTGCCCTGTACGGCGTCGCGGTGCGCGTGAGCCCTGCGCTTATATTCGACACCGGCGCGCCTTCGATGGCTCTCGGCTACGCCGTCGCCCGCATCGGCTGCTTCCTCAACGGCTGCTGCTACGGCGGCCCCACGCACCTACCGTGGGCGGCGCGGTTCCGCGACCCGACCACCGCCGAGCTGACTCCGCCCAGCCATCCTGCCCAGCTCTACGCCGTCCTCGGCGGTCTCGCCACCTTCGCCATCCTGCTCTGGCTCAGGGGGCGGGCCCGAGTCCACGGCCAGCTCTTCATCGCTTACATCGGCCTCTACGGCGTGCTTCGCTTCACGGTCGAGTTCTGGCGCAAGGGTTATACCTCCGGGCCCGAGATCGGCGGCCCCTTCACCGCGGCGCAGCTTGCGAGCATCGCCCTGATGGCCTTCGGGATCGCCGGCTGGCTCGGACTCAAGGCTTTAGGAGCACGCCGTCATGCGGCTGACGGTTGAGCCGGCCGAGGCAGGTCAGCGCCTCGACGTCGTCGTCGCGACGCGCGCGCCGGAACTCTCTCGCGCGCAGGCGCAGCGGCTCATCAGGGCGGGTGACATTGTGGTTGACGGCGTCGCCGTGAAGCCGCGGTTCATCGTCACCCCCGGCCAGCAGATAACCGTCAGCATCCCCCCGCCGCAGCCCGTGGGCATCGAGCCCCAGGAGTTCCCCCTCGACATCCGTTACGAGGATTCCGACGTCGTCGTCGTCAACAAGCCCGCCGGCGTGGTCGTCCATCCCGGCGCGGGTCGCCGCGAGGGGACGCTCGTCAATGCCTTGCTCGCGCACTGCACCGACCTCTCCGGCATCGGCGGCGAGCTGCGGCCGGGGATCGTCCACCGCCTGGACAAGGATACGTCGGGCCTGATCGCGGCGGCGAAGAATGACTTCGCCCACGCCTCCCTCGCGGCGCAGCTCAAGGCGCGCACCGCCGAGCGCCGTTATCTCGCTCTCATCTGGGGGCGGCCTGACAAGGACCATTTCACCGTGCGTACGCTCTTCGGCCGCCACCCGAAGCATCGGATCATGATGGCCGTGCTCGACCCGCAGCGCGCGGGCAAGCCCGGCGCGCGCGAGGCACTCACCGAGGTGCGCGTGCGCGAGCATCTCGGGCCGATGACGCTCATCGAGGCGCGCCTGCACACCGGGCGCACGCACCAGATTCGCGTCCACGCCTCCTACATCGGGCATCCGGTCGTCGGCGACCCCACGTACGGCGGCAAGCGCCAGAAGGCCGAATTGGCGGGGCTTGACGCGAAGGCTCAGCGCCTCGTCCGCGACCTACACGGCCAGGCTTTGCACGCATACCACCTCGCGTTCGACCACCCGCGCAGCGGCGAACGCATCGAGGTGAAGACGCACCCGCCCGACGACATGCAGGCGCTAATCGCACACATGCGAGGTGTCAAGGAACACCGGTAGAAGCAGGCCCCGGGCCTCCCCAGTCATCGGGACAGCCGCGAGAGCCGCCCGTACGACGCCCGCCCACGCGCTGGTCACCCATCCGGGCAGGATATCCATCCGCCGCAAGCGAAGAGCATACTGACCTGACGTCAGAGATGCTCACGGGGTTGGCCTACCACCGGCTGATTCGCAGGCCGGGGAGTCATGTTCACGGACCCCATTCCGCAGAAGCCCCGGCTGCTTCCCTGGTAGCCGAGACTCTACAGGAGACCAATGACAGAGAATACACGCGACCATCCGCGTTTCTGCGTGATCGGCGCGGGCCACGGCGGCACCGCGCTCGCGGCATACCTCGCTCTCAGCGGCTACCGCACGAACCTGTACAACCGCAGCGAGGATCGTCTCACCCCGATCAAACTGCTCGGCGGTATCGAACTCATCCGCCACGAGCCGGACATCCTGCCCCACGGCGTGGGGCAGCTCAACTGCGTCACCAACGACCCCGCGGAAGCGCTCCAGGACACCGACGTTGTCATGGTCGCGGTCCCGGCGAACGGACATCGCTTTGTCGCCGAGGCCTGCGCGCCGCATCTGCGCGACGGCCATGTCGTCGTTCTCAACCCCGGCCGCACCGGCGGCGCCCTTGAGTTCTCCCATGTCCTGCACGAGCACGGCGTCGCCGCCGACGTCATCGTCGCCGAGGCGCAGACCTTCATCTATGCCAGCCGCTCCGTCAACCCCGCCCAGGTGCAGATCTTCCGCGTCAAGAACAGCATCCCCGTCGCCGCTCTGCCCGCGTATCGCACCCCCGAGGTGATCACCGCGCTCCACGACGCCTTGCCCCAGTTCGTCCCCGGCGACAACGTCATCAAGACCAGCCTCGACAATATCGGCGCGGTGTTCCATCCCGCCGTCACCGTGCTCAACTCGGCACGCATCGAGAGCACCCACGGCGAATTCGAGTACTACATTGACGGCGTCAGCGAGTCGGTCTCCCGCGTCCTGGAATCCCTCGACGCCGAGCGCGTCGCGGTCGCCGCCGCCATGGGATTCAACGCCATCACCGCCCGCCAGTGGCTGTACCAGGCGTACGACGCCGCCGGTGATACCCTGCACCGGGCAATGCGCGCCAACCCCGGCTACTACGGCATTAAGGCGCCCCATCACCTCGACCACCGTTACCTCGACGAGGATGTCCCGATGAGCCTGGTGCCGATCGCCTCTCTCGGCGAGATGCTCGGCGTCGAAACGCCGACCATACGCGCCATCATCCACCTCGCCTGCCTGCTCAACCAGCGCGACTACTGGGCGGACGGGCGCACCGCCGAACGTCTCGGCCTTGCCGGACTCAGCCTCAAGGAAATCCGACAACTCATCCTCGAGGGGCTGCCGGACATCCCCGGCAGTCGGCGAACCTCCGAGCAGGCCTGACCCGGATTATTCATGACGGACGCAGGTATCGCGCAGACTGCCCGCGTCGGCGGTCACGAATTATCCGCGAGCAGTGACTGTGGCTCACGCACGGACGATACCGCCGACGACGACGGGTATGAACAACGCAGGCTAACATCCGCAAAAGGCCCATTGCCATGTCAAAGATCATCGGCGCTGCTATAGGCAACTGCGTTCACGTCGCCGGCGTGCTGTCGTTTCTCAACCTTGCCCGCCGCCTCGGCCACGACACGGAATTCCTCGGCGCAGCCGTGAGCGTGGATGACCTCATCCGCGCCATTCGCGAGCGCGACCCCGACATCGTCGCCGCGAGCTATCGTCTCACGCCGGAGGTCGCGCGCGAGCTGTTCGCGGACCTCGCGCGCCGGGTAAGAGATGAAGGCCTGGAGCGCAAGCGCTACGTCGTCGGCGGCACGCCGCCGGTGTGCGAGGTAGCGAACGAGACGGGGCTGTTCGAAGCCGCGTTCTCCGGCGCCGAGGGTCCCGAGGAAGTCATCGCCTACCTGCGCGGCGAGCACCTTGCGCGCACGCCGGAGGATTACGGAACCACGCTCCTCGAACGCCTGGAGCGCAAGGCCCCATACCCCTTGCTGCGCCACCACTACGGCCGTCCCACCGTCGAGGAAACCGTCCGCGGCGCGCGGCAGATCGCCGAAGCGCGCGTCCTCGACGTGCTTTCCATCGGCCCCGACCAGAACGCCCAGGAGCATTTCTTCCGCCCCGAGGAAATGAAGGATGAGCTGTCCGGGGCCGGCGGCGTGCCGCTGCGCTCGCCCGACGACCTGCGTGCGATCTACGAAGCGACCCGCACCGGCAACTATCCCCTGCTGCGCATCTACTCCGGCACCCGCGACCTCGTCAAATGGGCGGAAGTGGCGACCGACACCATCCACAACGCCTGGGCCGCCATCCCGCTCTGTTGGTACAACACCCTCGACCGCCGCGCCGACCGCCCGCCGGAGCAATCCATCGCCGAGAACCAGCAGGCCATCCGCTGGTACGCCGAGCGCGGCATCCCGGTCGAGTTGAACGAGCCGCATCACTGGAGCCTGCGCGAGGCGCACGACGCGCTCTCCGTCGCCATGGCCTACGTGGCGGCGTATAACGCCAAGGCTCTGGGCGTTCGTCATTACGTCTCGCAGTATATGTTCAATACCCCGGCGACGATGTACGCCGCGATGGATCTGGCGAAGATGCTCGCCCAGGCCGAGGCGGTCGAGAGCTTGCATGACGACGGCTTCGCCAGCATCCGCCAGACGCGGGCCGGCCTGCTCCATTTCTCAACCGACCCGGATATCGCCAAGGGCCAGCTCGCGTCGTCCACCGTCGTCCAGCTTGCCCTCGATCCGAGGATCATCCACGTCGTCGGCTTCTGCGAGGGCGATCACGCGGTGACGGCGGAGGAACTCATCGAGAGCTGCCGCATCGCCGACGGGGTGCTGCGCAACTGCCTGGCCGGCATGGCCAACCTCAAGGCCGACCCGGCGGTGCACGCCCGCAAGCAGCATTTGCTGCGGCAGGCCGAGGTCACCGTTGCCGCCATTCGCGCGCTGGGCGATGGAGAAACCGACGCGCTCATAGGCCCGGCGACTCTCGCGCGCGCAATCCGCGACGGCATATTCGACGCGCCGCATCTCTGCGGCAACCCCGATGCCGCCGGCCGCCTCGCCACCCAGGCCATTGACGGCGCCATCGAGCCGATTGACCTCGACACCGGCAAGCCCATCACCGAGGAACAGCGCGTCGAGCGCGTCCTCGGCCGCGTCCCGGAAATGCAAGACCGGCTTTCGTACTGAGCGGCGCGGGATTCGCATTGGCCGCGGCGAGACGCCAATCAGTCAGAGTAGAAATGCGGCCGCAGTTCGTTCTCGGGGATATACTGCGAGGCTTGCCTGAAGATGGCTCGCAAGGTGCCTGGATCGAGTTCGGGATGTACTGGTACCACGAGCGTCTCCCTCTCGCCGCCCGGCCCCACCCTCCTCAACTTCACATGGCTACCGCGCTGCGAGAGGATGGCGAAACCGAAGCGCGCCAGTGCCGCGACAACCTGTCGTCCGGAAAGGCGACGCAGCCTACCTGGCATGGACAAGCGGCTCCGTTTCCAGTGTCACGAGGAGGGACGGATCGGGCGCGAGATCGAAATCCGCCGGATCTTCCCCTTGCAGGAACAGCGCCACTGCCTCTTCGAGATTCGCTACGGTCTCGTCCAGCGTCTTGCCCTGCGTTACGACACTGATCTCGAGGCATTCCGCCACATAGTGTGTTTCGCCCTTCGTGATGAATGCCTTGATCGTTCGCCGCATACCTGCCTCCCTGGGCGAGGCTGACAAACCGCTGACCGCCAACTCGGAGCGACGGCAGCGATCGGCACAGCCAGGCGTATTTGCTCTGTTCGCCGCGTTCGCTCCGTCTCCTGTCTTCCGCCCGCTCGCGGCACGCGGTCGTCCTCTGCGCCGCGCAATCCGCCGTCCACGCGGCAGGACATCCGGCGGGTTCACGCCAAGAACACGGACGGCAGGCCCGCACCCCAGATTCCCGCAGGCCAGCAGAGCAGGGAGGGCGCATGGTATCAGCTATTCCGCTCAGCGTTGTCATCGCGCTCGCGGCGCTATTTGCGATGGCCGCCGGCGCCGATCCCCTCCGCATCGGCAGGGAACGCCAACTGTTCGTTGACGACTATGTCATCGAGAGCATGGACGGCCTGCGCCGCACGGTGCATCAGTGGCAGAAGCACCCCGACAATCCGGTCCTGCGCGCCGAGATGCCCTGGGAGGGCGGGGGAACGTATGCCCTTGCCTACGGCAGCGCCCTCTTCGACGAGCAAGAGCAGCTCTTCAAGATGTGGTACTGGGCGCCCCACGATGGCGGCGAGGCGATGCTCTACGCGACGTCCCGCGACGGGGTGCACTGGGAGCGGCCTGACCTCGGCCTGTTTGAGTTCCACGGCAGCCGCGACAACAACATCTGCGTGGTCAGCGCGTCGGGCGACATGGAGACCTACGGCTGCTTCAAGGATCTCGACGACCCCGATCCGGCCCGCCTCTATAAGGCGCTGTTGTGGGAGCGGGTCGCGCCGGGAACCTGGGGCGAGAACGACCCGCCGGAGAAGCTCGGCGGCGTGTGGACCGCGACCTCGCCCGACGGCATCCACTGGACCAAGTCGCGCCGGCCCGTCGTGCCGCACCCCCCGGCGGGCGATACCGTCGGCTTCCTCGACTCCCGCGCCGACGGGCGCTACGTCGGCTTCGTCAAGATCCAGACCGACCGCGGCCGCTCGCGCGCCATCATGGAGAGCGACGACTTCGAGACCTGGAGCGAACCGCGCCTCATTTTCGCCAGCGACGACGAGGACGACCAGCCCTGCGACGTCTACAACAACACCGCCTTCAGCTACGAGGGGCTGTATCTGGGCTGGCTCCAGATGTACTACCACCACCAGGACCCGTATCGCCGCCGCCTCGAGGTCGAACTGATCTACAGCCGCGACGGGCGGGAGTGGCATCGCATGCCGGGGCGCGAATCGGTCCTGCCCGTCGGCCCGGACGGCGCATGGGATCGCACCAACCAGTCCCCCGCCAACGGCAGGCCGATCCGCGTCGGCGACCGGCTCTACATGTATTACGGCGGACGCACCTACTACCACCCGCCGTACAAAGGCGGAGAAGGCCGGTGCAGCATCGGCCTGGGAACGCTGCGCGTTGACGGCTTCGTCTCCCTCGACGCGAACCCGTTCGGCGGGACGATGACCACGAAGCCGGTGCTCCTCCAAGGCTCGCGCCTATATGTCAACTGCGCGTCCGATTGGGGGCATCTGCGGGTGGAAGTGCTCGGCGAGGACGGTGAGCCTCTGCCCGGCTGCGCGCGCGAGGACTGCGACGATATCAGGGCCGACGGTGTGCGGCTGCCGGTGTCGTGGCGCGGAAATGCGGACCTCGGCGTGCTCCAGGACCGCCCCGTTCGCCTCCGCTTCCACCTCCAGAACGCGCGCCTCTACTCCTTCTGGGTGGAATAGATGGCCGCCGCAATGAGAGAGGGCAGGGCGCCACGGAGTCACATCGCGGCGCCCTCCATTATGCACATGTCATGCTGAGCGAGGCGCGAGCACTCGCAAAGCGCCGAGCGAAGACTTGTCCTGAGCAGAGCCGAAGGAATCTCGGTCCCGGCGCATGCGATCGGACTGTACTGTGGAATCGTATTGGATGCCGCTTGTCCGGCAAAGGGCACCATGAAACGCCCGCTGCAGGTCACGCCCGACGACCTCCCGCCAGCCTTGGAGCCGAAGCGCCGGCGCGCTGAGAAGGCGCTCGGCATGCCCGTTCGCGTGCGCGGCGTCCGGACGCGCCACAAATCCTTCCGCGGCCGCACGGTACTCCGCCAGGGCTGCGTCATCGTCGAGTATCAGGTTGCCGCCGCGGGCTACTTCTGGCACGTCCCGATCATCGAGGAAATCCTCGACCGCCTCGCCGCCGGCGAAACCGAAATCCACCTGGAGCGGGGCGAGCCGCCGCGCTGACGCCTGCTCAGTCCCCCCGCTTGCTCAGCGCCCATGCCACCAGGCCGGTGAGCACCACCGCCGCCACCGTGAACGCGGCCTCGACCACGAACTGCCCCGTCTGTCGCGTCGCCATCCGCGCCACCAGGTCTTTCGCGCGCTCCCCCGCCGGCAGCGCGGGCTGGCGCGGCTCGTCCAGCCCAAGCACGTCGTGAGTCAGCAGCATCTTGACGTGCGACATGATGGTCTGACCCCACGCGTCCGCGAGGAGCCCGATCGCCGACGCCCGGCGCGTTCCGTCGCGCTGGAGCAAGGCCAGCATTGCCGCCAGCGCCGCCATCGCGCCGATCCCTTTGAGCACTCCCCGTGTGTAATCCGGGATCACGTCATTCATCTCAATCGTGCGCCAGTGCTCCACCGTGTCCTTCGCGGTGTACCCGTGCACCAGCGGCAGCGTCTCCAGCCACGCGGCGAGGTCGCACGCAAAAGCATCGGCGAGGGCGAGCCCGCCCACGACCATCGAGTCCATCCCGTGTCCCGTCCACGGCCGTTCGCGCAGGTGGTCGTACAGCACGTAATGTCCGGCGGCGCGGGCGATTGCTTTCTCCGCGAACGGGTAGCGCCTGCGCGGCGGCAGCGCACCGCTCGCGGACTCGGCGATCATCATCCCCGCGCCGAGATACGTCCCGGCGATGAGGCCGAACGTCGTCTCCATCACCTTCCACCAGCCCACGTACTTGAAGACACCCTCGCGCAACTGCTTCCCGGTGCCCCAGGCCTGCACTGCCTGCCCGCCGGCGAATCCCGCGGCGCCGCCGAGGATACCGTACGCGCCCATGATGAGCGTCCGCGTGTCGCGCTTGACCAGCGCGTAGCCGAGCAGCCCGAGTAGTGCAAACCACTGCCCCGCCCATACCTCCGGCCGCGGCTTGTCCGCGGCGCGGCCGGAGAAGTAGATGCGCGGCAGGTTATCCGGCGGCTCGTGCGGGCGATTGACCATCTCCACGCCGAGATGCCACAGCGCGGTGCTCTGCGCGGTCAGCCACATCATCTCCAGCGGGCCGTAATCCCGGTCGCTCGCCGCCATGCCGAGATATGTCCCGCTCAGCCCGATCCACGCCCCGCCCTTGACCGCGCAGCCCAACAATCCCCACCAGTACGTCTCCGCGCGCGTCGGTCCGTGACTCAGGCCGAGCGTCTGGCCGTAGGTCTCGGTGCCGCCAAATGACGTCCCCATCGCGCCCGCCGCGCCGAGCAGCCCCGTTCGGCGGTGCACCTCCGGATCGGCGGACGTGAACGCCAGCGACAGGCCCGCCAGCGAGCCGGGTATCATCGCCCCGCGTTCATGCCCAATCTGCCCCCGGATGCCCCAGCCCAGCCACATCGCCACGCCGGGAATCGCCAGCCGCAGGCACGGCGACAGCTCGTCGCGTTTCGCTAGATCAGTTCTCATGGTCCTTCCGTTGACTCCTCAATCTCCCCGCTTGCTCAGCGCCCACGCCGCCAGACCCGTCAGCAGTACCGCCACCACGGTGAACGCCGTCTCGGTCGCGAACTGCCCGGGGCGGCGCTGCTTCGAGCCCTCAGCGACCCGCTTGACGACCTCGGCCGCCGGCAAGGCCTTGGGCTCTTCCTCACCGGCCTCGAACATCTCCCGGTCGAGCAGCATCTTCACGTGCGACAGCATGGACTGCCCCCACGCCGCGAGCAGCATCCCGATCGCTGCCGGCCACCTGCTCCCGCTGCCCTGCGCGCGCGCCAGCAGCGGCGACAGCGCGGCCATCACCGCCGCCGCGATGCCCGACCACCGCGTCAGGATCGGTATCGGCTCCTCCCACTTCGCCTCATTGCGCCAGTATTCGATGGTGTCCTTCGTCGTGTACGCGTGAACCAGCGGCAGCGCATCCAGCCACGCCGATGTGTTGCACGCGAAGGCATTGGCCATCGCCGCGTTGCCGATCACCATCGAATCCATCGCGCGTTCCGTCCACGGCCGGTCCTGAAGATGCTCCGCCAGCGCGTAGTATCCCGCCGCGCGCCCGATCGTGCTCTCCAGCGCGGATATGTCCTTGCGCGGGCGCAGCCGTCTGCCCGCCGCCTCGGTCATCATCAACCCCGCGCTCAGATACGCGCCCGCGATCAGCCCGAACCCCGTCTCCATGATCTTCCAGATGTCAACATAATGGCGGAACCAGTCCGGCATGTCGTCGCGCCGCGCCTGCAGCGCCGCCTGAACCGCCTGTGCCCCGGCGAACCCCGCCGCGCCGCCGAGTATCCCGTACGCCCCCATGATCGCGGCGCTGCG
>CP070648.1:776794-780310 GCA_020354555.1 Armatimonadota bacterium
AATAGACATGCGCGCATCAGCGCTGATCTCCGTCGCGGTGCACTTCGTCCTCGTCGTGCTGATATCGCTGCTGATGAGGCCGGGCGAGATTCGCGCGGAGGAGGATATCATCCCCGTGCGCCTCGTCAGCCTCGAGGAGGAACAGCCGCCGATCGTGCCTGCGGCGAGCATCGGGGCAGTCATTCCGGGACCGCCGCTCCGCCCAAGGCCCGAGCCGACGAAAGCTCCCATGGGCGGCATTAACCCCGAGGTCACTCGCAAGCCCAAGGAAGCGCCCGCGCCGCCCAAAGTGCTCACCTCCGAGGGCGGGGAACGCGACGTCGCCGAGGGCATTGTCGACGGCACCGGCACCGCCGGGACAGGCACCGAGCCGGCGGGGCCCAGCTACGGCCCCGGATTCGAGCCGGGCCCGCTGCCCGTGTATCCCAAGAACGCGCTGGACCAAAACCTCGAGGGGACGGTGACCCTCACCGTTACCGTGTCGCCGGAGGGCAAGGTCGCGGCCATCCGCGTCACCGGCAGCTCCGGCAGCAAGCTGCTCGACGACGCCGCGCAGCGTGCAGTCGCCAAATGGATATTCACGCCGGGCATGAAGAACGGCACGCCGGCTTCAGGCGACGCCACGGTGAAGATACGATTCGCAAGCAATGCCGTCGAGCAGTTGTGATCATCCTCGCCGACATCCGCGCGAGGGAACGCTTCTCGAATCACATTCTGGGGCAAGTATGAATGATGACTCGCCGACCTCATCCTGCACCTCATTTCACCAGCCGCGGCGCGTGGCCGGCGGCGATCCTCGCGTCGTGCGTGCTGTGGGCCGCGGTCTGCGCCGACGCCCAGGCGCCTGCGGAAGACGTGGCCTCCGTCGCCAACGAATTCATCGAGATTCGCGTCAACGCCGCCCCGGAGAACACCGGCCGTTTCGCGGTGAGCACGACAGGCGGTGATCCGACCCGCGCGTCCGACGACAACAAGGTCCTCATCTACGGCACGCGGACGCCGTGGACCGGCTACGCGACCGTCCGCGTGGACGGCCAGGATTGGGTCTTCGGCGGGCCGACGCAGAAGCGCGCTGGGAAATCGGGACAGTACGGCGCGGTTACCCAGCCGCCCCAAGTAGTCGAGGGGCGAGCGATCACGTGCGCGTGTAAGCTCGGGCCGGTCGAGGTGAAGCAGGAGCTGTCGTTCGCGCGATCCATCACCACTCGCATGCACGACACCACGCGCATCGCGTACACGGTGAGCAACACCGACAGCGCGCCGCACAGTGTCGGCGTGCGCATCATGCTCGACACGATGCTCGGCGACAATGACGGAGCGCCGCTGCGCATCGGCGACCGCGCCGTCACCACCGCGACTTCGCTCGCGGCCGGCGCGCTCCCGGATTTCTGGCAGGCGTTCGATTCCCTGTCCGCCCCGACCGTCACCGCTCAGGGCACGCTGCGCGCTGCGGGCGTGGAACCGCCCGAGCGCATGATCGCCGTGGACTGGGGCACCGCCGCGGACCACCCATGGGAATTCCCGCTGCCGGAAGGTCGCGACTTCACCCGCGCCGGCGAAGCCGAACTCGACAGCTCCGCGCTGATCTATTGGGATCCGCGGCCGCTCCCGCCCGGCGCCTCCCGGACCTACGATACGTTCTACGGCCTGGGAGGGATCACGCTCAGCGCCGGGCGCCTGTCCATCGGCGTCACCGCGCCGGCTGAGGTGGCGCTCAGCCGCGACCGCGTGCAGCCGTTCGCCATCATCGCGTACATCGAGAACTCCGGCGGGTTCGAGGCGCGCGACGTCGCGGCCACGCTCGAGCTGCCGGCCGGCCTCGCGCTCGTCAGCGGCCCCAACCCGTCGCCCGCCGTCGCCAGCCTCGCGCCCGGCGGCACGACCTCCGCGCAGTGGATGGTCAAGCCCACCGGAGCGCAGCACGGCACGCTCAAGTTCGCGGTCACGGCGTCGTCGTCGAATATCGAGTCCAACCGCGTCGAGCGCGAGATCACGGTTCAGGCGCCCCCGCGGCTGGAGCTGACGATCGAGGCCCCCGACACGCTCGATGTCGTCAACAACCGCTACACACCGAACCCGTTCCAGATCGGAGCTGTCGTCACCAACACCGGCACCCTCCCGGCGCAGGCGGTCGCCGCTGGCATTACCTTGCCGGCGGGGCTGGAACTCGACCGGGACGCCAAGGCGGTCCTGGGCCTGGACACGCTCGGTGCGGGCAAATCGCACACCTTCACCTGGGAGGTCACCGCTACCGGGCTCCACATCGGCAACTTGACGTACTCCATAGTTGCCGAGTCGCCGTCCGCTGAAGCGGCGCGTGCGGAGAAGGTGATCTCCGTGCCCATGCTCACGCCCGAACTGCGCTTCTTCCCGGAGGGGCATACGGTGCCGCTGCAAGTGGACGGGCGCTCGGCCGTCATCCCCATCGAGGTGCGACTGTCACCCGCACGGGAATTCCACGCAGCGCGGTTCACCATCACCTACGACCCCAAGGTCATCGAGCCGCTGTTCACGTCTCGCGGCGAGGCGTTCGTGGACGCCGGGCGGTTGCTGTCGCCGTGGCGTTCGGGGGCGATCGACCGGGAAAACGGCGTCATCGCGGGTGTTGAGGGCCTGCGCACGGACGCGGCGCCGCTGACGGTGCTCAACGCGGGACTGGTGACGGTGACGTTCCGCGCCATCGCGCCGGGCACGTCGCCGCTGACGTTGAAAGACGCCGAGGTATTCGGGCCGGATGGCCGGCCGATAGAGTTCAAGCAATTCGACGGGTCGGTGACGGTTGCCCCGTCGCCGTAAAGGAGGTCCCTATGCATAGGGTTGCAGCTCTGTTGATCGGAATCGTGTTGACCGCTGCGCTTGCGCTGCCGGCGGCAGCGGCGCAGCCTCCTGACCTCAAGACTCTGAGCGAGCAGGTCGAGGCGCTTCAGGACAGCAACGTCGTAATGAAGGAGGACCTGGCTCAAGCGCATCTCAAGCTCGCGCAGACGACAGCGGACCTGAACGATCTGAGCAAGCAGGTCGCTGATCTCCGCGGCGAACTTGCCAAGGAGCGCGCGGAAAAGGCGGCGGCCGTTGATGGCTTGAATAAGCAGCTCGCCGCGATGCGCGACGAACTCGCCAAGGAGCGCGCCGCCCACGAGCAGGCGCTCAGGGAAGCACAGGAGAAAGCGGCCGCCGCGAACCGCAGGGCCAAGCAGCGCCAGAAGTGGCTGTGGGTCGCCGTCGGCGCCGCCGCCATCATCGCCGCCACGCAGTGAGAATCACGCGTTCACTGGACCTTGCCCGGACGCATTGCGGTCAACTTGAGGGCTGATTACGGTGCGGCGCGCCTGATGCGTGTTGTCACGGCCGGGTGCCCGGAGAACGGCGATTCTTGAACGTACTCTCTACCGCGAGCGCTTTGCGCTCACACTCGCGCATCAGCCTGTGGATCGGTGCCCGCTCGACCTGGGCGGCACGCCGCAGTCCGCGGTCGAGGACGCCGACGCGCTTCACGCGTTGGCACGATACCTCGGG
>CP070648.1:780410-785416 GCA_020354555.1 Armatimonadota bacterium
ACAGCGCCGAGAGCCGCGCCCTCCGGACCGAGCCCCAACGCCTCGCCGACCTTACTCGCCATTGCCCCTCGGGCAGCTTCCGGATCGAGAGACATTGCCCCGCCCAGCAAGCCCGCCGGTGCTATGCGGCCCAGCAGTAGAAAGGCGTCTGTCAGGGTCGGCTCCTGACCGCCGCGGCCGTAACATGCCGGTCCCGGATCGGCGCCCGCGCTGCGCGGCCCCAGCCGAGGCAGGCCGGCTGGATCAACGGAGAGCATGCTCCCGCCGCCGGCGCCGATACAGTGCACATCAACACCCGGGAGTTCAACGGCGTACCCGCCGACTTCTCGCCCCGGCGCGCTGGCGGGCAGCCCGCCCTCGATGAGACAGACATCGGTACTGGTACCGCCCATGTCGATCGCGATGGCGCGGTCAAGATCGAGTTGTCGGCACACATCGGCCGCCGCAGCGGCGCCTGCCGCGGGTCCCGAGAGCACCGTGCTCGCCGGCTTGCGCCGTGCCTCATCGAGCGGAACGAGCCCGCCGTTGGATTGCATGATGTGAGGAGGACAGGCGACACCCGCTTCCGCGATCCGCCGGCTCAATTCGTCCAGATATCGGTTCATGAGGGGGCCGAGATAGGCATTCACAACGGTCGTGCTCAAGCGTTCGTACTCACGGAAGCGAGGAAGCAGGTCAGACGATGCCGTCACGTACGCGTCGGGCAGCACTTGCTCGGCCCAATTTCGAACCAGGCGCTCATGCGCTGCGTTCGCGTAGGAGTGAAGCAGGCAGATCGCCAGCGCCTCAACTCTTTCGCCGGCGAGAAGCGCCAACTCCGCCTTGACCTCATTCCCGTCGAGAGCCGTGATGACCGCGCCATCCGAGCCCATCCTCTCGCCGATCTCGCGCCGCAGCCATCGCGGGACCAGCGGCTGCGCCTTACGGGCCCGCAGATCGTACAGCGCAGGCCGTCTCTGGCGCGCGATTTCCAGCAGGTCGCGAAATCCCTTCGTCGTCAGCAGCGCTGTCCGCGCGCCTGTGCCTTCTATCAACGCGTTGGTTCCCGCCGTTGTGCCATGGCCGAAAAAGGACACGTCGCGGATGGATAGGGCATCCGCGAGTCGGTTCAGCCCGCCCGCCGCGCCCGCGGCAAGGTTGTCCAGCGTGGACGGCACCTTCCGCAAATGAAGCGCGCCCGACTCGAGTTCGCTCGCCACGAGATCGGTGAATGTGCCGCCGATGTCAATGCCGATTCGCCAGGGCATCAGCTCTCGGTTCCCGTCGGCTCTGTCATCTGGCTGTACAGGTAGCAGCGCACGAGCCGATCCGCCTCCGGTGCGTAGACGTCGGGCATGGTCTCGAGGCAGCGGTCCATCGCTTGCGGGCAGCGCGGCGCGAACCGGCATCCTGGCGGCGGAACGACCATGTCCGGCACCGATCCCTCGATCGGCGTGATCGCCACATCCGGCCGCCCCAGGCGAGGCACGCATCTGAGCAGGCCCTGAGTGTAGGGGTGCAACGGCCGCTCCAGGAGTTCCGCGACCGGGCCCTGCTCGACGATCTGGCCCGCGTACATCACGGCCGCGCGGTCCGAGAACTGCGCCACGATTCCGAGATCGTGAGTAATCAACATGATCGCGAGGCCGGTTTCTTCCTTGATGCGCGCCAACAGGTCCATGATCTGGGCCTGTAACGTCACGTCGAGCGCGGTCGTCGGCTCATCGGCAATAAGCAGTTCCGGCTCGCAGGCAACCGCGATTGCGATCATCACGCGCTGGCGCATGCCACCGCTCAGCTCATGTGGGTAGCTCCGCAAGCGGTCGCGTGCCGCCGGCACACCCATCGCCTCGAGGAGATGCAGGCTGCGCTCGCGCGCCTCTCTGCCGCGCGCCACGCCATGCACCTTGAGAGACTCGGCGATCTGCGCGCCCGCCGGGAAGACCGGGTTGAGGGTCGAAAGCGGATCCTGAAAGACCATGGCGACACGCCCGCCGCGTATGTGCCGCATCGCCGCCGCCGATGTGTGAAGCAGATCCTGCCCATCGAACAGCACGTCGCCGCGAACGATCTTTCCCGGCCTACGCACAAGGCGCATGATGGAGAGCGCGGTGACGCTCTTGCCGCATCCGCTCTCACCGACCAAGGCAAGCGTCTCGCCGCGGTTGACGCGCAGACTGACGCCGTCCACCGCGCGGAGAGGCCCGCGGTAGGTATGGAACTGCGTATGCAGATCGCGTACGTCGAGCAGCGGTCGCGTCATCATCGCCTCATGCGCGGGTCCAACGCGTCGCGCAGTCCTTCGCCAAAGAGGTTGACGCACAGCACCAACAGCAGAATGGCCAGCCCGGGGAAGGTGGCGATCCACCACGCGCCGGCGACGTCGGCTCTGCCGTCGGCGACCATGGTGCCCCATGCCGGTATGTTCGGCGGGACGCCGATTCCAAGGAAGCTCAGCGAGGCCTCGGCAATGATGATCGTCGCCATGCGCAGAGTTGCGAGCACGATCAGCGGCGGTATGATGTTGGGCAGGATCTCGCCGAAGAGTATGTACGGCGTGCTGGCCCCGAGCCCGCGGGCTGCCGTAACGTAGTCCGCCCCGCGCGCAGCCAGAACGTCCCCTCGCGCAACGCGGTAGAAGTCCACCCATCCCTTGAAGGCCAGAGCGAGAACCAGTGCGACCAGATTCGGGCCGGTCGCAGCCATAATCGCGAGCGCGAATATGAGGAAAGGGAAAGCCAGGAGCGTGTCAACAATCCGTGACATCACGGCGTCCAACCATCCCCGGAAATACCCCGCGAGCAATCCCAACGCGGTGCCGGCTACGAGAGTCAGCGACACCACAACGCCGCCGAGCAGGATGGATACGCGCGCGCCGTACATGATTCGGCTCAACAGGTCGCGCCCCAGGGCGTCGGCCCCCAGCAGAAAGCCCCCGGTTGCCCGCGGATACCAGAAGGGCGCGGCGCGAATGGCGTCGAGGTGCTGCGCGTTGGGATCGTACGGCGCCAGCACCGGTGCTGACAGGCCCATCAGCACGAAGCCGAGCACAACCACGCCGGCGGCAACCGCCACCCGATTTCCGAGCAACAGCCGCAGCATGCCAGGCGTCGTGGCCGCCAGTTGCTCGAACGTTTGCTCCTCGCTCAAGGCCTGTGACATCGGCCGGTCGCCAACCTCTTATGCTACCCGAACCCGAGGATCGAGCAGCGCATGCAGCACGTCCGCGCCCAGATTGAGCACGACGTAGGACACCGCGTAGATGAGCACCACCGCCTGCACCAGCGGGTAGTCCGCCGCCGCGATCGCATCCACCGCGAGCTTGCCCAGCCCGGGATACTGAAAGACGGTTTCGATGATCATGTTGCCGCTGAGCAGCAGGCCGGTTTGGAGCGCAACGATGTTGACCGTGGGTATCAGCGCGTTGCGCAGGGCGTGCTTGCCCACAACTGTTGTTTCCGGCAAGCCCTTCGCTCGTGCGAACTGCACGTAGTCCTGCTCCAGCACTCCGATCATTGACGACCGCACCATCCTCGTCACCATCGCGGCCATCGGTGCGGCCATCGCCAAGCCGGGCAGAACGAGATGCTTGACCGCACTCCACAGCGCCGGTCCGTTCGTCGCCAACAGCGCATCGAGCACGTTCAACCCCGTGATCGGCGCGGGAGCAAGCCCGAGGTCTATCCGTCCGGAAATGGGGAGCCAGTGCAGTCGCAGGCCGAAGATCATCATGAGCACGATGCCGAGCCAGAAGCCGGGCATCGAGATGCCGAGCAGGGCGGCCACGGTGGCAGTGCGGTCGAAGGGACCATGCGGCCGCAGCGACGCGATGACCCCCGCGGGAATGGCGAAGAGAATCGCAATCACGAATGCGAAAACCGTCAGTTCGACGGTCGCCGGCAAGCGCTCGGCCACAACCGCACGTACCGGCCGGCCTTGGTAGCTGTACGAGCGCCCGAAGTCACCGATTGCCGCGTGGCCGAGGAATAGCCCGTATTGAACGATGAACGAACGGTCAAGCCCGTAATGCGCCCTGAGGTCCTCGATCTGGTCTTGCGTGATGCGGCCCGCCTGCCCGAGCATGTGCTCGATGGGGTCGCCCGGCGTGAGGTGCATGGTGAGGAACACGATGAAGCTGACCCCAATCAGGACCGGGATCAGCTGGAGCAGTCGCTGCGTGATGAACCGAAACCACATCGCGGCGTGTTCCTCGGCCTACGCTTGCAGCCCGACATCGTGCATGGGGAGCATCCCATCGGGCCGGGCCTGGAAGCTCTCCACACTGTCGGACACGCCGTACAGCTCATTGAGCGCGAAATGAAAACAGGTCGGCGCGTCCTCGTGCAGTATTCGCTGCACCTCCACGTATTTCCGCCGCCGCGCCTCAGTGTCCATCGAGCGGTCGGCTTCCTCGAGCAGGCGATCCACACGCGGGTTGCTGTACCCGAAGTAGTTGGCATAGCCTTCGCCGCGGGCCTCCTCGCGGGTGTGAAACAGAACCGGCAGGATGCCCGAGGGGTCGAGACTGGAGTTGCCCCAGGCCGTGAGAAACATATCTCGCTGCTGGCGGCGCAGTTGATTGAGCAGATTGTCCTTCTTCCACACGCGCACCGTCGCCCGCACGCCGGCCTCGGCGATTGACCCCGCGATCGCCTCGGCGATGCGTTTGTCGGCAGCCTCACAGTCGAGCGTGGTCTCGATGCCGTCGGGATGTCCCGCTTGCCTGAGCAGCGCTCTCGCGCGAGCCGCGTCCTGCCGCGGCTTCGGCAATGAGGTGTCGCAGCCGAAAGCCATAGGCACGAGGATGCCGGGCAGGGCGCGCGCGCGGCCGAGCAGGAATCGCTCGATGATGGGTCGCGGGGGCACCGCATATCGCATCGCCTCCCGCACGCGGCGGTCGGAGAACGGCTTGCGCCTGCAGTTCAAGCCGACGAAATGGGTCCTCGTTCCCTGCGCCGCCGAGAGATGCGCGTGCGACAGGTTATCCACGCGATCCGCTTGGTCGGGCGGGATATTGACCGCGATGC
>CP070648.1:785516-791272 GCA_020354555.1 Armatimonadota bacterium
CAAGTTTTGCTCCGATCCCTGCTGCGGAGATTGGGATGCGTAGGGGACGATGGGTCGTGCTTTGGCGATCCCTACTGCGACTCCTGGTTCGTGATCTCCGGCAGGCCCGGCCTTGCGATAAGATTCCGTCACGAGTGCCGTTACGGTCATCAGTCGGCGCCAGCGCGGCCGCGCCGTGCATCCTCGCTCCGGTACGTCAGCGTGGCGCGGTCGAGTAGTGGAGCCTGTACCTGTTCTCTGCCGGCGCGATGCGAACGAGCTCGACACGTGAACGCTCATGCCCTACCTCGAAGGCGGTACCATCAAGACTTATTCCACAGAATTGCGCGGAATTGAGATGAATCCACACATTTCTCGCGGACGGCTGCGGAGCAATGCCCCGGGCTCCGCTGCCCAGGCCATTCCGAGGTCGCGACCCCGCCCCGCCGCCCGGCCCGGCCTCGGCCCGCCTGCTGCGGCCAACAACTCGTGCGGATCGCGCCGCGAGGAACGGCCGATCTGCACGGTTTCCCCAGAGGTAGCGGCCGCGCGACGGCGTAATATGCCGACAGCCGCTGGCGACGTCGAGGGGCGGCGGCCCACGCTACCGCGCAGGAGGCATGGAAGGAAGTGTCAGACATCGAAAGGCCCGCGTATCGGAAGTTCACGTCGGAAGAGTTGATGGAACTGGTGCACCTGTTCGGCGTATCCGAGGACGGCCGTCAGGCCATTCGAAGCGCGCTCGACCGCGAGCCCACGCCGCCGCAGGCCAATCTGTTCCGCTACTACAACGAGCGCAGTATGGTCGAGCAACTCGAGAAGGAGTTCGCGGCGAAGATGGGCGCGAAGTACGCCTTGGCGGTCAACTCGGGCACGAGCGCCTTGGTGGCTGCACTCGTCGCCGCGGGGATCGGCCCGGGCGCCGAGGTGATCGTCCCGGCCTACACCTTCTTCGCGAGCCCGGCTTCCGTCGTCGTCGCCAAGGCCATTCCCGTTATCACGGAGATAGACGAGTCGCTGACTCTCGACCCCGAGGAGGTCGAGCGGAGCATCACGCCCCGCACCAAAGCGATCATGGTCGTGCACATGAACGGGTACAACGCCCAAATGGATGTGCTGCAAGACATCGCCCGGCGCCATGAACTCGCGCTCATCGAAGACACGGCACAGGCGGCGGGGGGGACGTATCGCGGGCGCTGTCTGGGCACCTGGAGCGACCTCGGCTGCTTCAGCTTCGACGCGTACAAGGTCATGGCGTGCGGCGAGGGGGGCATGATCGTCACCGACGACGAGTGGCTGTACACGCGCGCCCAGAGCTACCACGACACCGCCGCCTGCTGGCGGCCGGATCGGTTTGCCCGCGAGCGCAGGCCGGGCGAGCTGTTCTGCGGCGAGAACTACCGCATGTCGGAGATGTCGGGAGCGATCGCGCTGGCGCAGCTTCGCAAACTCGACTGGGTCAATAGCGCTACCCGGGGCATCTGGCGGCAGCTCCAGGAGGAGATCGAGCTGCCAAAGGGCGCGCGGTGGATTGCCCCCGCGGATCCCGAGGGCACGTGCGGCTACATGCTGGGCATTCTGTTCCCCTCCCATGAGATTGCGCGGGAGGCGATCTCGGCTGACATCGGCATCGGCGGCATCGCCGGCGGCGGGACTCAGGGCAGCCGCGACTGGCACGTGTACTGGTACTGGGAGCACCTGATGGAACTGAAAGCCGCCACGGACGACGGGTGCCCCTTCAGCTGCCCTCACGTTGAGGCCTTGCCGGAATACACGCCGGACATGTGCCCGCGCACCAAGGACATCATGCTGCGCACGGGCTTCATCGGCATCAACCCCACCGACACCCCCGAGTGGGCTTCGACCTACGCGCAGCGGGTCAGCGAGGGACTGGCGCGGCTGGCCTAGCGTGGGGGAGCGCCATGCCCACCTCGCGGGTCGAGCGCACGCCTGGAAGTTGGCTGACTGGGTGCTGCGCATCTTGACTCGCGGTGGCGTACCGGTTACACTAGATTTTCCGAGTGAATCCCAATCACCTCAGTACGCAGCGCGCCACTGCGACGCGCGGCGGCCATGGAGCACGTTGTGCCAACTCGTTCGACGAAGTCCAAGGCAAAGACCACCAAGTCCAAGGCCAAACCCAAGGCCACGCCCAAGCCCCGTCGTCGCCGGGTATCGGAGGCGATGGAGCAGCTGGCGCACCACTATCTCGCCGACGAGATATTCGAGGTGTTGCTGAATCGCGGCCACGCGGCCAAAGTCGGCGAGTTGACCTCCGAAGTGCTGGGCGGGGAGCTGGACCCGAAGCTGCTGCGCAAGGTCATGGCCAACAGCCCGCGCTTCTCGGTGCACGACCGGCGGTGGAATCTGGCGATGCGGCAGGTCATTCATCTTCCTTTGGCCGGGGCGCTGGCGCATCACCTGCGCTCATACGGGCGTCCGCTGTCTCTGCCCCTGCTCGCTAACGAAATGGCCGTCATCGCGAAGCAGCCCATCTCGGCTGAGGAGTATCAGGAGCTGCTGCCGCGCATCATGGAGCCGCGCCGCAAGTATTTCCGCACCCCCGACGGCGCATGGGGTCTCAGCGAATGGCTGCTCGACATCGCGGAGTCCGACGAGCAGGAGATGATCACGCGCAACTTCTTCCTCGCCAGCAAGGAAACGCTGCGCTTCATCAACAAGCTTGATGCCGCCTGCCCCAGCGCGCGCGCGTCCGATGTGACGATGGCGCTTGCGGTAGTCGAGGCCGCAAGTGTGCCGGTACCCCACAAGATCCTGAGCTACCTGACGTGGAAGCGGCGCGGCGAGGCATTCGATCCGATCGCCCACTTGGAGGAACTCGCGGCGGAAGACAAGCTGCACATGCTCTCCGCCGTGCAATGGATTCCCTCCGCTTCGATAGACAGGGTCATGGCTGCGCTGCGCGAACTCTCGAAAGAGGCCGCCGAGGAGGAGATCAAGCTCCTGCCGGGCGAGGAGATGGCTGCCGTCGAGGAGCTCGCCGTCAGCCCGACGGATCTGGAGGAGATTCACACGCTGATCGAACGACGCAAGCGCCCTGTCCCCACGGGCGACCTGGTGACGAGCATCTTCGAGATCTCGCCGACTTCACCGAGCTTCCCCCTCGCGATTGACATTGTCAATGAGGGTCTGACCCAAGATGAAAGCCTGGGGCGCATGGGCAAGGCGACGTGGGGCGTGCCCGAGTTCGTTCCCGAGCACATCCAAGATATCCCGGAAATCCTCTTGGTCGGCGAGGTCGATCCCGAGCAGTTCGACGACCCCGAGGCCGACGCGCCGCTGGAGGACGAAGGCCTGGAAGAGGGGCTCGCAACCTGGGTGCACGACCCCCGCTACGAAGACTTCGGGGAGGAAGACGAGATCGAGCTGTCGCCGGATCACGCGCCGGCGACGGAGATACGGTATCCCTTGCCGTACGATCACTGGAAGGCGGGCACGATCAAGATTCGCGAAGCCGATCGCGACTTCTTCCCGCCCGAGACGCAGCTCGTCTATGCCGTCCTGCATCCGGCGAAGAGGAAAGTGGTCAACGCGTGGGTCAACCAGTTCAGCACCCTGGTTTACGATCTGGAGAAGTGGTACAAGTCCGCGAAAGTCATGCCGGGCGCGATCATCTCGCTCACGCGGGCGGACGAACCCGACCACTATGCCCTGGCAGTCGAGGACGAGCCGGATCCCTTGCTCGGGCTGGATGCCGATCGCATCAAGCACCTCGAATCGCTGTGCAAGCGGGCGAACAGCGCCCCGTGGTCCGTGTTCGAGATCATGTGTCGGATCATGCCCGACCACAGCAAGGGCCTGCATTTCATGAAGCTGTGGGCCGAGGTCAACGTCGTGCGGCGGACGCCGCGCCGCACCGTGGCTTCCAACCTCAGCGCCTACCACGCCTTCTTCACCAGGCCGGCCGCGTCCGACATCTGGGTCTTCGACGAGCGCAAGGTCGAGCAGGGCCGCAAGAAGGCGAAGCGCAAGTTCATCCGCAGGTAAGGTTCGCGCGCGTCCGCGATGGCTTCCGACAACACCGTACGCGTGCGCGTGGCGCCGTCGCCCACCGGGCTGCTGCACGTCGGTGTCACCCGCACCGCCATATTCAACTGGCTCCTCGCGCGCCACTGCGGCGGCAGGTTCATCCTGCGCATCGAGGACACCGACCAGACGCGCTGCCGCCCGGAGTATCAGCAGAACATCCTCGAGGCCTTGCGCTGGCTCGGCCTCGACTGGGACGAGGGACCGGAGGCGGACGGCCCGCACGGCCCGTACGTGCAGTCCCAGCGCGTGCAGCTCTACCGCGAGCACGCGCGCTCGCTGCTCGAAAGCGGTCACGCCTACTACTGCTATTGCAGCCCGGAGCGCCTGGCCGACATGCGTCGGCGGCAGGAGCAGGAGCAGCGCGGCGAGGCGCTGGGATACGACCGCTTGTGCCGCCACCTCTCCGCAGAAGAGCGCGCGCAGAAGGAGGCCGAGGGGATTGCCCCCACCATCCGTTTCGCCGTACCGCTGAGTGGAACGACTGATTTTCGCGATATCATTGTTGGGCGAATGATGGTCGACGGGACGACTGTTGAGGGCGTCGCTCGACATACGTCATTCGAGAATGCTTCACTCGACGATTTCGTCATCCTCAAGTCCGACGGCTTCCCGACCTATCATCTGGCGTCGGTCGTGGACGACCATCTGATGGCGATGACCCATGTCTTGCGCGCCCAGGAGTGGATCTCGAGCACCCCACGGCACGTCCTGCTCTACGCCGCCTTTGGGTGGGAGCCGCCGGCCTTCGGCCATCTGCCGATGGTGCTCGGCACCGACCGGGCCAAGCTGTCCAAGCGGCACGGCGCGACCGCCGTAACCGCGTACCGCGACCAGGGCTATCTGCCCCATGCCATGTTCAATTTCCTCGCGCTCCTCGGCTGGGCGCCGGGCGATGACCGCGAGGTGATGACCCGCGACGAGTTGATCGAGGCATTCTCCATCGACGGCATCGGCAAGGCCCCGAGCATCTTCGACATCACCAAGCTCGACTGGATGAACGGGCACTACATCCGCTCCTGTGATCGCGAACGCTTCACCGAACTAGCGTTGCCCTATCTCATCGAGGCGGGCCTCGTAGGCGCCGATCCGGGTTGCGCGGAGCGGGATCAGATCGGTCGCGTGTTGGCGCTCGCGCAGGAGCGTGTCAAGGTTCTGTCCGAGTTGCCGCGACTCACCGAGTTCTTCTTCCGCGCAGAGCCGAAGTACGACCCGGCCGCGGTGAAGAAGTGGCTGACGAAGGACTACGTGCCCTCCGCGCTGACCGATCTCGCAACCCGATTCGAGGCTGCCCAGCCGTTCGACGCGGCGAATACGGAGCGAGCGGTGCGCGGCCTCGCCGACCAGCTTGAGATGAAGCCCGCCGCTCTCATCCACCCCACTCGGGTAGCGGTGACGGGCAGAACCACCGGGCCGGGCCTGTTCGAGACGCTGGAGGTTCTGGGCAAGGAACGGTGCCTCAAGCGGTTGCGGAAGGCGGTGGCGCTTGCCGCCGAAAGCCAGAACATCGAGTGAAGAAGGCGACAGGCCGATAACGACACCGCCGGGGCGACGCGGGAGCGCCGTCTCGCGACTCCCGGCATGCGCGCCCTGTGCGTGCTTGCTGTTTCTGGTGCTCGCTTTCAGCGTAGCCGACGCCGCTCCGGCTGCTGTGCCGGCCGATGCATCCGCGGAAGCCTTCCTGGCATTCTATGACTACCCGGGCCCGCCGCCGACGTTCTCCGTTCGCC
>CP070648.1:791372-828324 GCA_020354555.1 Armatimonadota bacterium
ACTTCCGCCAGGTGGTGCAGGCTGCTCAGGCGCTGGCGCTGATGTGCGTCGAATGGTGCGGCAAGGCGTAGCCCGCCGCGTGCTTCTCCGTCGAAGCCGGCGCTGCCCGACGCAGACGCAACGCGCGGCAATTGTCCACTGACACCGCTCGCCCCCCCCGGGCAGTATCTCCCTGTGTTTCTCGCTCCCTTGCGTGGCGCCGAGTGCGCGCTGGATCCCTTCTGTTTCCGCCGCCGGATGTGGAATACAAGAATTGTGATGAACTGCGAGGGGACAGCCGTGATTTGCCCGAACTGTCTAAGCGAACAGCCTGAGTGGGCGGACAGCTGCTTGGAGTGCGGGGCGTCGCTTGCGTTCCTGCGCGACCATCCGCGGCGTGTGGGAGTCGCCATCTGGGCCTGCCTGATTCTCGGGCTCGGGCTGCTGGTGGACTTGCTGGCACGGCTGCTCGCACAGGCCGTGACGAACGTCACGCCCGTCTTTGGCTGGCTCGAGGCGGTCGAACTCGGGCTTGGCATCATCTTCAGTCTGCTCGCCTCCGGCGCGTGGGCGACCCTGAGGGACATGGTCCTTCAGCGCTTCCCATCCCGCGCGCGGCGATAGACGCTCGTCAGGGAATCGGGCTGCACCCACACCTAGTCCTCAGGACGACCTGCGTCGTAGCCTTCCGTGCGCTCCGGGCCTGAACCCAATCGTGATCACTCTCGTGCGCGAGGGGATCGCTGCCCGACGCAGAACGACCAGAGCATGAGAACTACACTCCTGTTCTGCGTCTGGGTTCTGCCAGCGATTATCGGAGCAGCGGTGGCGGACGACGTCCGCAACCTGGCCCTCGGCCGACCCTACACGATGTCGCCGGCGCCGAACTACCGGCTGTGCACCGACCCCGAGGACCGCACTCAACTCACCGACGGCGAACACGCCGGGCCGGATATGTTCTGGGCGCAGGCGGCCGCGGTGGGATGGGCGACTTCCAACCCCATTCAGATCATCGTGGACCTCGGCGCAGTCAAGCCCGTGGACGGCGTCGTTTGGAGCACGGCGTCGCGCCTCAACGCCGGGGTTCACTGGCCCACCGTCATCGCGGCGGTGAGCGACGACGGCACGATGTACCGTATCGTCGGCCAGATGGCGGCCGCCCCCATCGCGAACCAGGATCCGACGCGCGAGTACCGCCAAGCGATGCGCCTGACCGGCCTGCGCACCCGCGCTCGGTTCGTGATGCTGTTCGTCATCCCCGGCGGGCCCTACGCTTTCAGTGACGAGATCGAGGTGCTGGCTGGATCACACGAGCCGGACCGGGTCGAGATGACGGGGCGTGCGTTTCGGCCCGAGGAGTTTCGCAGCTACATAGGACTGATGCGCCAGCGGGCCTGGCTGCCGAAGCAGTGTGTGCGGCTGGCGGAGCGCGCGCGGGCGGAGGCCGGCATGGCCGCCCGCAGAGGCGACGACGGCACGGCGGCACAGCTGCGGCGCGCGGAGGCCGGACTGCGCCAGCTTGCCGGGCACATCCCCGCGCTTGCCCTCGATGCGCGCGCGCTGCGTGACGCGAGGCGCGAGGTGGCGGGCCTGTGCGCGGAGATCAATTCGTCATTGCGGCCGGGGGCGCCCTACGTCGTCTGGGAGCACGACCCCTGGGCGCCGCTGTCACCGCTCGAAGTCCCGCCGGGCGACCACGGCGGCTTGACGCGCCTCGAGGTTCACGCCGCTGCGAACGAATACTCAAGCGCGGCGGTCACGGTCACGAATCTGACGCGCGCGCCGATGGTGTTGACAGCGCGCCTCGAGGATTTGCGCGGCGAGCGAGCCACCGTCGGTGCGGACGACGTGTGCCTGCGCCGCGTCGAATTCGTCGAGGCCGCGACCGGGGAACTGATCGCCGATGCCCTGCCGCGGCTCGATCGCCGGGGGCTCAGGCTCGGCGCGGGCGAGACCTCGCAGATATGGTTGACGCTGCCCAAGCGGCGCCTGCCGGCGGGCGACTATCGCGGGCGCCTGCTGCTGCAACCGACTGGTGCGGATGCGCCGCGCGCGGTGACGATAGTCCTGCGCGTCTATCCCATCGAACTCCCCGACGACATGAGCTTGCAGACATACAACTGGGCATACGTGAGGACGTTCCCACTGGTGCGCGGGCTGGAGGAGGAAGCGGTCGCCGACCTCTTCGCCCATTACACGAACACGTTTGTTTTCTCCGGGCGCGACGTGCCGTGGCCGCAGTTCGACGCACAGGACCAGGGGACGATTGACTTCGCGTCCCACGACGAGAACCTGGAACTGCACCGCAGCGCGCGCGAGATCTCCTGGTTTTGGAGCTTCCACGACGGCGAGCGCCCGGACGCGGGGCGATTCGGCGCCGACTATCTGAGCCCCGCATGGAAAGAGCGCTTCGCGTGGTGGCTGCGGGAGTGGGTGGCGCACCTGGGTGACCTCGGGTACGGCTACGATGACTTCTTCATGTATCCCTTCGACGAGACGCTGTGCGAGCGCTTCGGTGACCTAGCGCAGTTCATCAAGGAGGTGGACCCGCACCTCCGGGTGTTCGCCGACCCGACGAGCCATGACACGCGCGAGCGCATTGAGGCAATCGCGCCGTACATTGACGTGTGGTGCCCTCACCTCTTCAGTTTCGAGAAGCGGGCGGATGACGTGGAGCTAATGCGCGCGCACGGCGAGAAGCTGTGGACTTACGCGTGCAGCGGGCCGGCGAAGGCGCTGTCGCCGCATGCCTACTACCGGCTCATGATGTGGAAGGCGTGGCGGCGGGGGTTCGCGGGCTGCGGGTTCTGGGCATATGCAGACGCCGGCTGGGGCGGTAGCGACGCGTGGGACGACTTCGACGGCACGCGCCATGACTTCGCCGTGATCTACGCCGGCCGCAACGCGCCGCCGCGCGTGCCGCGGGATGAAGCGATCATCCCCAGCAAGCGGTGGGAAGCCTGGCGCGAAGGGATTGAGGACTACGAGTTGATGCGCGCGATTGACGAGGCCGCCCGCCGCGCGGAGGCGAACGGCGAGGCCGACCGAGCGGCGTCGCTGCGCGCGTCGCTGGACAACGCAGTTGAAGCAGGCCTTGCGTCGGAGGACGACGCCGGGGCGATGGAGTCCGCTCGCCGGCGCCTACTGAAGACATTGGCCACGGCCTCGTAGGGCAGCGCCTGCGCGTCGCCGCCGCGGGTTCCTATGCTGTTGCCTTTATGGTAGAATGGGCGCGGGTCGAGCGCTTTAGTTCTCCGCGGTGGAGCTGATATGTCTGGACACTCCAAATGGCATAACATTCGCATCCGCAAAGCGCGGGTTGACGCGCAGCGGGGGAAGATCTTCACGAAGGTCGCGCGAGAGATCATCATGGCGGCGCGCGAGGGCGGCGGGGATCCGGATGTCAACGCCCGCCTGCGGGATGCGGTGCAGAGAGCGCGCGATGTGAGCATGCCGCAGGACAACATCACGCGCGCGATCCAGCGCGGCACCGGCGAGCTGCCCGGCGTCCAGTACGAGGAGATCGTCTATGAGGGGTACGGCCCGGGCGGGGTGGCGATTCTGGTGCAGGCCCTGACGGATAATCGCAACCGCACGGTGAGCGAGCTGCGCAGCATGTTCTCCCGTCACGGCGGCAACCTCGGCGAGGCGGGCAGTGTTGCGTGGATGTTCAGTTCCAAGGGCGTCATCATCGTGCCCCGCCAGCAGATCGAGGAGGACTCGCTGCTGGAGATTGTGCTCGACGCGGGCGCGGAGGACATGAAGACCGACGCGAACTCGTACGAGATCACCACCGGCCCGGAGGATTTCGAGGCCGTCAAAACCGCGTTGACCGAGCAGAGCATCGGAATGGAAAGCGCCGACCTCACCCTCGTGCCGCACAGCACAGTCACACTCACGAGCAAAGACGGCGAGCAGACCCTCAGGCTGATGGACGCGCTCGAGGATCACGACGACGCGCAGCGGGTGTACGCGAACTTCGACATCCCCGAGAGCGTGATGGAGCAGGCCGCCGCGGCGTAGGGCGGTGTTGATGATCGCCGCGGGGGCACCGCGGCCTAGCTCGTGAAGACGAGCGGCTATTTCCCCAGCGCCGCCGCGAAGTCGAAGCGGACGTGTTTCTGACTGCCGGCCGGCTCCAGGCCGTCGGCGTTCGCCGCCCAGAGCTGCAGCGCCGTGAGGTCGAACACGACGCTGTGCAGATTCGACTTCGGCATCATGACGTACGGCGCGATGACCTCGTAGGCATACTCCGCCGTGATGTCGCCAAACTTCGCCGCAAGCTTCTCCGCCATGCGATCGTTGTAGTGGCTGCCGTAAACGATACCCTCGAAGGCGGGCAGTTCCTGTCCGCCGAGCGCCGCCGCCACGCGACAGCATCCTCTTCCGGGTGCGCCCACAGGAAAAGCGGCAGTCCCCACCGAATCCGGGCATCGTGAGATCACCGCTTGCTGGTATTGTTGCCGCCGCAGTCATCGCGGGCGCGTGGTGCGCGGCCGCGCAAGGAGATGACATGGCACGACCGGAGCCGCCAAGCGCGGACGCGCGCTTGACAAATGTCCGCCACCTCGATCTGCGTTATCACTTCACGCCGTACACATCGAAGCGCGCGTGGCTCACGCGCGCCGGCGACCTCCGCCAACGCATCTTGGTGAGCACCGGCCTGTGGCCCATGCCCGAGAAGGCACCGCTCAACGCGCAGGTATTCGGCCGCATCGAGCGCGAGGGCTACACGGTCGAGAGGGTGTATTTCGAGAGCGTTCCCGGGTTCTTCGTGACCGGCAATCTCTACCGGCCGCGCGACGGCAGGGCCAAGCACCCCGGGATCCTCAACCCCCACGGGCATTGGGGCACCGGCCGGTTGGAGAACACCGATGCCGGCTCGGTCCCCGGGCGCTGCATCAACCTCGCGCGCCAGGGACACGTCGCGTTCTCCTATGACATGGTGGGCTACAACGACAGCAATCAGGTTCCGCATTCATTCGGCGGGCCGCGCGAGGAGCTGTGGGGCGTGAGCCTGATGGGCCTGCAATTGTGGAACAGCATTCGCGCGGTGGATTTCCTGTGCTCGCTGCCCGACGTTGACGTGAAGCGCATCGGCTGCACCGGCGCGTCCGGCGGCGGGACGCAGACGTTCATGCTGATGGCGGTTGAGGATCGCATCAAGGTCGCGGTGCCGGCGGTGATGGTCTCCGCGCACATGCAAGGCGGTTGCCTGTGCGAGAACGCGCCCGGTCTTCGCGTGGATGCGTACAATGTCGAGATTGCGTCGCTCATGGCGCCGCGCCCGCTATTCCTGGTCGCGGCGACGGGCGACTGGACGCGCGACAATCCGACCGTCGAATGCCCGGACATCCGCAGTATCTATGCGCTGTTCGGCGCCGAGGATCGCCTGGACTGCGTGCAATTCGATGTTGGGCACAACTACAACAAGGACAGCCGCGAGGCGATGTACGCGTGGATGGGGCGGTGGCTGCTGGGCATCGAGGAGCAGAAGCGCCTGCGCGAGCAGCCGTTCGAGGTCGAGGACCGCGCGGATCTGCTGGTGTGGAGCGACCGCAAACGGCCGGCGAGCGCCCTCGATGCAGAAGGGCTGACCGAATACGTCATCGAGCGCAACCGCAAGCGCATCGCGGCGCGCATGCCGCGCGACAGGAGGGCTCTGTCTGCTTTCCGCCGCGAGATGGGCGTTGCGCTGCGGCATGCGTTGATGGTCGGCGAACCGGAGCGCGAGGAAGTGCTTGCGTGGTCTGCGGGAGGGGTGGAGGCGCCGCGGTTCACGCTCCAGCACCTCATTCTGGGGCGGCGCGGCGTCGGCGACCGGATTCCGGCTGCGCTGCTGATACCGAAAGGTGCACGCGCAAGAGGGCCGGCCGCGCTCGTCGTGCACGACCGGGGGCGCGCGGCTCTGGTTGACGATGCGAAGCCGTCTGCCGGCGCGCTGGTTAACGCACTGCTGGCGGAGGGGCAGCGCGTGCTCACGGTTGACTGCTTCCTCACCGGCGAAGCCGCCGGCGAGCGCAACCGTGACGTCAAGCATTTCACGACCTACAACCGGGCCGACCTCGCCGAGCGCGTGCAGGACATCCTGACTGCAATCGCGTGCCTGCGCTCGCGAGAAGATGTGACGCGAGTTGACCTCATCGGCGTGGGCGATGCGGGGCTGTGGTGCATGCTGGCGGCGGGGTTGTCGCAGGGCGTCGGCGCCATAGCCGCGGACGCGGCACGCTTCGACACCAGCAGCGACGAGGAGTACGTCAACCGGCTGTTCTGCCCGCACCTGCGCGCGGCGGGCGACTTCTTCACCGCCGCCGCGCTCACCGCGCCATCGCCGCTGCTCATCCACAACACCGGCGACGCGTTCGCCGCCGACGGCATCCGCCGGATCTACCGAGCCGCCGCGGCGCCGGATCGGCTGACCGTCCGCCGAGGCTGCCTCTCCGCCTCCGCACTCGCTGCCTGGCTCGCCGCGCACGCGCGTTAGCAAACCGGGACGAGGGCCATCGTCGCGCGCGCGCTGGGCTTTGGCAGCCGCGTGGATTGGCGTACTGCTGGCTCTTGACTCCGCTGCTGCGCTGGGGCAAGATAGGGGTCGAGATCCCGCACAACCGCGACGGTAGCATGACGGCGCGAATACCCGAGAACCATCCCTTGTGCCGCCTGTTTCGCGAGGCGACGCAGTGGGCCTTCGAACAGGGGCGACTTCAGGATCCGCTTTCGGATGATCCCGCGCTCAAGTCGTACCTCTCCGAGGAAATCCTCGCTCGCTTCGTGCACGTGGACAATCTCTACCGACTGCGCGACGCGCGCGGGCGGCGGCTCGAAGACATCGCGGAAATGCTGATGGAGGGCCGGGCCCGTGATACTGCGCCGGCCCTGATGGAGTTCGAGCGGCAACGGCACATCGGTGATTACGCGCTGTTCATCACCGGCGTGTTCCCCGAGAGTCTTCAACGGCTGCGGCGGCATCCGACCCGTCCGGACCGGATCATGATGTCGGTGGGCAAGCTGCTGCTGCCGTTCGAGCATCCCGAGGATTATTACCGCCACCAAGGAAAGCAGGCCTATTCACGCGCGGCGGAACTCAGTCGCCGCCACGGGCTGGAGTGCGAGTCGCTGTTTGAGCAGCTCGCGGCGGATTATCAGGCCTACGTGAAGGCGATGAGCCTGGTGCGCCTGTACCTTGACGCCAGCCCCTTGTTCCAAGACGCCAAACGGATCATTCTCTGACCGGCGCTCGTTGAACCGAGCAGGACTCCGTCGCGCCACCGTTGAAGCGCGACGCAACGCTAAACGGAGGTCCGGTCCCGTGACACGTCGCGTTCTCATTCCGAGCGTCTTGCTGGTTTTCGCCGCGCAGATGCTGTGCGCCATGCCCCAGGGGCATCGGCGCAAGATCATCCTGTGGGGCGCCCCGACGCCTGGCTACATCCGGGAGCACACCGAGCAGATCCAGCAGATGCCGGTGGACGGGATCATGCTCACGGCGACCTACCCCGAGGGTGGGAAAGACCGCCGCATGGCCGATGCCGTGTTCAGCAACCGGCGAGTGAATCCCGACGATTTCCGCGACGATATAGCGCAATTGCGCGCCACCGACTTCGGGCGGCTGACGGACAACTTCCTGCTGGTTCACGTCACGCCGGGGGACATTGACTGGTTCGGTGACTGCTCGGCATTCATGCATAACGCGCGGGTCGCGGCGCGCATCGCGCGCGAGGCTGGGCTCAAGGGCCTGGTCCTGGACTGCGAGCCGTACGGCTTCAAGCTGTGGGATTACCGCGAGGTCGCACATCCCGAGCGCAGCTTCGAGGACTACCGGCGGCAGATACGTCTGCGCGGCGAGGAGTTCGCGCGCGCCGTGTGGGGCGAGTTCCCGGACCAAGTGTTCTTCCTGCTGTTCGGATATTACATGGGTGACCTGAGACATCCCGAGGACCACCATTACGGCTTGCTGCCGCCGTTTCTCGACGGCTTGTTCGCGGCTTCGCCTGGGAATGCCGTAATCGTTGACGGGTGGGAGGCGTCGTACACGGCGAAGACGCGCGAGGAGTTCCTGCGGGCGTACTGGTGGATTCACTGCGGGGCGCTGCCGTTGTGCGCGGTGCCCGATGAGTACCGGCGCAAGGTCTCCGCCGGGTTCGGCATCTGGCCTGATCCGATAAGTGTCGAAGACGCGCCGTTCGACTGGGACGAGGAGGACTTCTCGCGCAACTATCGCACCCCCGAGGGATTCAAGCACACCCTCATCTCCGCGCTCGACACCGCGGATGAGTACATCTGGATCTTCTCCGGACGCATCAACTGGTGGAGCGGCGAGCACCTGCCGGGGGCGTACCGGCAGGCGATGGTGGAGGCGAGAGACACGCTGCTGGGGTTCAGCGGCGTGCAGCTCGAGGAATGGGCGCGCTGGCCGAGCAGCGAGGCGTTCGCGCGCGATCACGAGTTGATCGCAGAGCTAGCGCACGACTGGAAGTTCCGCCTCGACCTCTATGATCGTCACGCGACATGGTACGATCCGAAGCTCGATGACTCTGACTGGCTCACCGTCAAGACCGACGGGCAGTGGTACCAGGCGCTGCCCTTCCCCGATGCGACCGGCACCGCGTGGGGGCGCGTCGCGTTCGACATTCCTGCGGAGTACGAGAGACATCCGCTCCACCTCTGGTTCGGCGCGCTCGACGAGGGGGGCGAGATATACCTCAACGGCACGCGCGTCGGCGAGTGGAATGAGGACTTCGACTACGCGTGGCAGACGCCGTTCGCCGTCGACATCACGGATGCGGCGCTGCCCGGCGGGCGCAACCTGCTGGCGGTGAAAGTGCGCGCCGAGAGCTCACTGGGCGGGGTGTTTCGGCCGGTGTATCTCTACACGACGCGGAGGTGAAACGATTGTGACGCTGCTGGCGCGATTGGCGCGCGCTACTCGATGGGGAAGATGACGTGGCCGCGGACGCCGAAGTACCAATCGATCGGCAGCCAGATCCCGGAGATCACGAACTCGCCGAGCACCATGCCGATGAAGAACGGCCGCATCTCGCGGTAGAAGCGCAACCCCCCGCCGCGCGTCGCGAGATAACTGCACAGCCAGCCGACGAGCACCGAGAACCACAGGTGCCCCATCGTCCACGTGCTGCCGAAGATGTAGCCCAGCGGGCTGATGCGGAACCACAAGTAGTTCTTGTTGAGAAACGTCAGCAACGACATCATCCCCACGCCGTAGGTGAACGAGAACGCGGCGAACCACGTGAGGTGCTCGGGCTCCTCCATGGTCGTGGACACATCGTTGAGCGGGAAGAGAGGGCCGTCGCTGAAGTACCACTGGTCGAGGCGGACGCCGCCATACTTGTACGCGATGGTGAGCACTGAGATCGTGCCGACAATCATTGACAGGAAGACGGCGAGGCCGGCTGCGATTGCCAGGTGCCTGCCGCGCAGGCCGGTCGAATGGCCGATCTTCGAGCCGTCCATGAGGTACGGCATGGTGATGTTGCGCTGGTCGAACATGAAGAACTGCTGCTGCATGCCCAGGATGTAGAGCGTACGCACCGGGATGTTGACGCTGCCGAAGGCAATGTTGATGACGTCGTAGGGCAGCCAGTTGGCCTCGACCCACAACGCCCCGCCAGCGTTGACCAGCCGCGTGAGCCCGAGCACCATGACGTAGAAGAACACAATGCCGAGCAGCGCGAAGAAGTAGTTCATCCCGGCGGCGTAGCCCCAGCCCGCGAGCATCAGTGTCGCGACGACGAAGCCTATCGTCGCCCAGCGGATGCTCATCGGGGCCGTGGGATCGGCAGGCACGCGGCGGCGAAATGCGTCAATGACTTGGCGCCGCACGGCGTAGAGGACGACATAGGTGAGAACGAAGAAGCCGCCGATTTCCTGTATGCGCAGGAAGGTCCCGGTGTTCGGGCCGCCCATTTTGCCGCCGAGATCGAGCCCGTAAGCGTAGAGGGCGACCTTCTGCAACTTGCTGAACCAGAAGAAGGCCCACAGGCTGGCGCCGACTTCCTGGCTCAGCAGGTACGAAACGCCGATCACCGCGGGGTAGATGAAGATCTCGACATCGTTGATCGCGCTCCACGGCCGGTCCTTGAGGCCCTGGAAGGCACGCAGGTGCGCCATATTGATCATCGGCAAAGAGGGGTAGTAGAGGTGGAGGCTGTTGAGGCTGTCGAGAAGCGCGATGGAGATGAAGCCGAACCACATGACCTTGCTGCGAAAGAACGGCGCGGCGAGGGATGGCTCGTCGGCCTGCTGCACCATCTCCAGCGGCACCTGCGCCAGCGGGAAGGTCAGGCGCTCGTTCTCGATCCACTGTCGCCGCAGGATCATGGTCAGGAAGAAGAACGCGGACACCAGGAGCATGACGAAGATGCCCCACGCCACGAACGGCGCGACCCATACGCCCCACGGGATGGACTTGCCCGGCGGCAAGCCTTCGTAGAGCCACTTGATGGCGTCGGGATCCTGCGGGGACAGGAAGTTCTTGAGATAAGGCTGGAATTTGATTGCGTACTGGTTCTCGTCGGTGGCGAAGTAGAACGCGGCAGTGGTCACCCCCGGGAAGAACTCGGCGTAGCCGCCGCTCGGCAGCGGCGCGGCGACGAGAACGATGATGTAGATGGCCGCGAGTTCGGCGGCGCTGAGGGTCCGCCTGGGAGACAGCCTGCGCAGGAGCGTGTTGGCGATGGCGATGAGGAGGAAGAGCGTGATCAGGGCGCTGATCGGCAAGTGGTTGAAGGCGAGCTTCGAGCCCTGAAGGTAGAGGTCGGTGTAGGGCACGATGGCGGCGAAGAAGACTGCGACCGCCAGCCCAACTAGAGCGGCGCGCAGAGTCAACGAGGTAGCCTGCGTTGTTGATACCGGTCACGGGTCGCCGGTATTGTCGTTCTGTGCGCCACAGTCGTTGCTCGCGGATGATTCATGACGCTTGTGCGCCTACCGGGTATCCCCGACGGGGGAGAACACGGCGAACGCGGGAGGCTCCTCGTTCTCATCCACCCCGATTCATGGAAACGCCGGGGCGGCTCATGTATTCGATTCAGTCGTACTGGCCGTAGCGCTCGGCGGCGGCGATCAGGGCGCGGATGTTCTCGTCGGGAGTGTCGCGGCCGCACTGGTCGCCGGTGGAAAGGATGAACCCGCCGCCCGCACCCGCCGCTTCAATCGCCTGTCGCCCGGCGTCCATGACCCGCTCCGGGGTACCGCGCAGCATGACATCGGTGGTGTGCAGGTTGCCCATGAGGGCAAGCCGGCCGCCGAACTGTCGCTTGATTTCCGCGAGGTCGCAGTCGCCCATCGGCGGTGGTTCGAGCGGGTTGATACAGTCGAGAGCAGTCTCTTCGGCGCAGATGCGCACGAGTTTCCGCTCCTTGCCGCAGGAGTGAAGCATCGTCGGCACGCCCGCCTCGCGCGCCATGCGGGTGGCCTGTTGCAGGGTGGGCAGGCTCAACTCGCGAAACGCCTGCGGCGTGTTGAGCGTCCACAGCCCCGACGCGCCGAGCAGCAGGAAATCGGGCCGCGCGTCAAGCAACATCTCGACCTGCCGCAGCACGTCGCGCTCCTGCCAGGAAACGAATTCACGCAATTCATCGCGATGATCCGCCCACGCGTAGGCCACCGCCTCCAGCCCGCGTTCAAACCACACGAACAGTTCCTGAAAGCCCGGCACGCCGACGCACACACCGAGCGCCCCGTCCTCGCCGAGATGCGCGCGCATTTCCTCCAGCGGCGCCGGGTCGCACCCCGTGATCTCGGGGAAAAAGTGGCGCAGCTTCGCCATGTCCGCGGGAAAGTCTTTGATCCACTTATGCGTTTGCGTCGGCGGGTCAGCGACGTAGTACGTCGTTTCGCAGGTCAGGTCGCCATCGGGGGTGCGGCAGGCGGTGCGCGTGACGATGCGCTCATCGCTGCGCGAAATCGTTTCGGTCGTCCACTCTCGCCGATCGCCCGCGCGCTGGAACGCCACCGTGCCGTACGTAAACCAGCCGTCAATGCCGAAGTGGCGTACGGCGTCCACGTAGGCGCGCCACAGCGGCGGGTCGCCGTGGAGGTAAATGTCCCAGAACGACTTGCCTGTGAGACGGCAGGGAATCATGTTGGAGATGTCGGGCGCGACGGGGACGCGGTCGGGGCGACCGCCGGTCATCGCGACGATCATGCGCTCGCGGGAGGTCATGGCGGGTAGATTCGGTGCTCGAATCACAATCCCTGCGGTTTGCGGGAGGAGCGCCGAAGCAACCATGCGTGACGCAGCGGCCAGCGACTTCGGGGCAGACCACCAGCGAGACACGAGGCATGTCTTGACCCGTGAGGCGCGGCGGCCTATCATCTCCGCAAAAGCCAACGGGCCTGCGGCCGAAAACGCGGAGATACGAAGAGGCGGGAGGGCAGGTCGCATGACGCGGGTTTCTCGAAGCCGACACGCGACTCTGTGGCTCGCGCTACTACTTGCGAGCCTGACGAACACGGTGGAAGGAGCGCAGGGAGCGATGCTGGTTAAGCCGACGCCGGAGCAGGTTGCCTGGCAGGGCATGGAATTGGGGATGTTCTTCCATTTCGACATCCCCGTGTTCACGGACCTCGCGGAAGGTGAGTGGCAGCAAGCACGTCACCTCGATCCCGACATCTACAACCCGAGCAAGCTCAACACGGATCAGTGGATGGAGGCGGCCAAGGCACTAGGCGCCACGTACACAGTGCTCGTGGCGAAGCACTGCTCCGGGTTCCTGTGCTGGCAGAGCGACCTGTACCCGTATGGCGTCAAGCAGTCGAAGTGGCGCGGCGGCACGGGCGACGTTGTCCGGGACTACGTGGCATCGTGCCGTAAGTACGGCATCAAGCCTGGCATCTACGCCAGCGTGTCCGCCAATGCGTACTGGGAAGTGACGAATCCCGGTCTCGTGAACTGGGGCAAGGGAGGGGACGACGCCAAGCAGGCCGCATACGCGCGGATGTGCGAGCAGATGCTTGCCGAGCTATGGGGCAACTACGGCCCGCTGTTCGAGGTCTGGTTCGACGGTGGCGCGCTGCCGCCGGATCAGGGCGGACCCGATCTCATTCCGATCCTCAAGAAGCTCCAACCCGCAGCCATGGTGTTTCAAGGCCCTGCGGCAACCATTCGTTGGATCGGCAACGAAGACGGCGTGGCGGGCTATCCGTGTTGGGCGACCGTCGCGAGCCTCGACGCGCCCGGCAGCGGCGACCCGAACGGCCGGATATGGCAACCCGGCGAATGCGACGTCCCGATCCGCAACCACGACTGGTTCTGGCACCCGAATGCCGAGCACAAGCTGTACACCCTCGACGAGTTGATTGAGATGTACTACAGGTCGGTCGGCCGCAACTGCAACCTACTGGTCAACGCGAACATTGACCGCCGCGGCTTGGTGCCCGGAGCGGACTTGAGGCGCTACCGGGAGTTCGGGGACGAGATCAGGCGCCGCTTCGGCAAGTGCCTGGCGGAGACGCAGGGCAGAGGCGAGGTCGTGGAACTCGCACTGGAGAAGCCGACGCTGATTGACCACGTCGTCATCATGGAGCAGATCTCCGAGGGGGAACGTGTGCGTGAGTACGTGGTGGAGGGGATGGTCGGGGGCGCATGGCGGGAGCTGTGTGGGGGCACGTCAATCGGCCACAAGCGGATTGAGCGGTTCGTTGCGGCGGAGGTTTCGGCGGTGCGGCTACGCTGTCTGAAATCGGCGGCGGAGCCGCTGATCCGCAGGCTCGCGGCGTACTGCGTAGGGCCCGCGGCCTAGCGCCCCGGCGCGCGTTGAGCGGCCCGATTCGGTGCCACTCGCCCGCGCCGCAATCAGGACAGTTCCGGCTGGCCCGTCGCGGATGCCACCTCGCGCCAGAAGATCCCACCGCGCGCGATGCGTTTTTCCACTTTGGCGACCAGTGGCAGCGGCACCAGGACGTGACCCGTGAGCCATTGGGTCAGCATGAAGCCGCTGTGGCCGGCCAGAGCGCTGTCCACCGCGAGGTCGCCGAGCCGCGCGGCGGCGATCAAGTCCTCCGCGCCCGGCGCCACCGCGCGAATCAAGTATCCCGGCTGGCTGATAATGACATGCCCGGTGAAGATCGGCGGCTTGATGAACTGGGCGCGCAGCTCGTCGCGCATCCACCGCAGCGCGAGGTCGCGCAGGTCCTGGCGCCCGTAGTACGGGTCGCGCAGGCCGGTGGCGGACGGCTTGGGCAGCTTCGCCAAGTCCTGGCTCACCAGGTACTTGCCGAGCGCCAGGAGCGCTCCCTCCGCCACGACGACGAGAGCGTAATGCTGCGCGCGAGCGCGGTCCGCGACGTACTCCGCCGCCTTCCAGGGATCGAAGCCCTCCTCGGGAATCAGCACGCAGTCCGCCTTGCCGCTGGCGAGCGCCGCGGTGGCGGCAATGAAGCCCGCGTCCGCCCCGAACAGCTCGACCAGGATGACGCGGCGATTGGCTTCGGCGTCGGTGTGCAGGACATCGAGCAAGCGCGCGGCCTCCGCCAGAGCGGTGCGGTGGCCGAGGGACTGCCACGTCCACGCGATGTCATTGTCCATCGTCTTCGGGATGCCAGCGATCACGATGTTCTTGCCGGCGGGGTCGCCGCGCAGTGCATTGTGCAGTTCGAGCGCGGCGTGCATGCCCCCGTCGCCGCCGATCACGTAGAGGATGTCTATCTTCTCCGCGAGCAGGTTCTGCGCGATCTGGTTGAGGCGCCCGGCTGCGGAGAAGTCGTAGCGAGATAACCCAAGTTGGCACCCGCCGAGATCACGCCAGGTCACGGTCTGCTCCGGGCGGAGTTCCACCGGCCCCGGGATCGTCACGTCGGCGCGCCCGCGCGGGGCCATGAGGCCCTCAAAGCCGTTCTTGATGCCCAGCACCTGACCCGTGCACGCGGGCCCGTCGCCGGTGCGCCCCGCGGCGTCCCACGCCGCCTGAGCCGCTTGAACGTACCGGCCGTGGCGGCGCACGATGGCGTGTATCGCCGCGTTGGTGCCCGGGGCAGTGCCGCCCGCTGCGACGATCGCGGCGCGCACGGTGCACGGATCGAAGCGCAACTGCTCGCGCGGCCCCGCAGCGAGGAAGCCGGGGAACAGGCCGCGGTCGGCGAACGCCCGCACTATGTCGTCGTCTGCGCTGACGAGCCGCCGTTGCTGCGGATCCTGGAACTCCCCGACCTCGTCAGCGGGAAGCGGGTTGGGATAGTCGGCGGGGCCAGGGATGACCGACACCGTCGTCTCGTCGTGGAGCACGTCAGCCGTTACCTGACCATCGAGCCACGTTTCCTGGATATATCGCTGCTCGGACGTGAGGACATTTCTCGGCATCATTCAACTGACCTCTCGCGCTGCTGTGCGGCGTCGCTGGATGATCGGCGCCGGCTGCACGTATCACCTCATCACTGTTCTGTCAATTGCGGCGGCTATCCTGCCCAATAGCGTCCTGGTATCGGCGCAGCGCTCCAGGCATGATGCGGCGGCGCCGCATGACGCCACCGGGGCGCTAGTTCCCGCACGACGTGCGCGTCGGCTGGACGGGCAGCGACACGCAGGGAGACGATTGTGCCTGACGAAACATGATGCCGAGGTGCGATGCGATGGCCTTCGAAACCCAGCGCCGCCGTGCGCAGGCGAGCAGTGGCTGCCGCAGGAGTACGGTACGCCGTACCGCGATCGGCACGGCGTGTAGCCTGGCGCTCGTTCTGACCGCGCTGCGATTCATGTCGGCGTCAGCCGAACCGGCCAATGAGACGACATCAGAGGTGGTCAACATGCCCTCGACGACACGCGCCAACGACTTCTATGTCGGAAATCGTGCGCCCCTGCTGCCCAGCCCGCTCATCAAGCTGCCCGCCGGCAGCGTCCGGCCCGAGGGCTGGCTGAGGCACCAGTTGGACCTGATGGCGCAGGGCTTCTCCGGGCGCCTGATCGATATCAGCCAGTGGTGCCGCTTCGAGGGCAGCGCGTGGGCGGACGCCAAGGGCAACGGCGAGTTCGGCTGGGAGGAGCTACCGTACTGGCTCAAGGGCTTCACTTCGCTGGCCTATGCGCTGCACGACGAGCGGCTCATCGCCGAGGCACAGCGGTGGCTGGAGCCGATCATCGCGAGCCAGGATGCCGACGGTTACTTCGGCCCGCGCGTCAATCGCGAGGCGCCGGACCTGTGGCCGAACATGATCGCGCTCTACGCTCTGCGCACGCACTACGAGGCGACGGCGGACGAGCGCGTGATATCGTTGATGACGAAGTACTTCCGCTGGCAGGCCGCGCTGCCGATCGAGCGGTTCCTGCCGGGGAGTTGGCAGCAATGGCGCGGCGGCGATAACCTCGACAGCATCTACTGGCTGTACAATCGCACGGGGGAGTCGTGGCTGCTCGACCTGGCGCGCGTCAACCACGAGCGCACCGCTGACTGGACCGGCGGCATCCCGACTTGGCACGGGGTGAACGTCTGCCAGGGCTTCCGCGAGCCCGGCGAGTACTACCAGCAGAGCGGCGACCGGCGCTACTTGCAGGCGACGCAGCGCAACTACGACACGATCATGAGAGAGTACGGCCAGGTGCCGGGGGGGATGTTTGGCGCGGACGAGAACTGCCGGCCCGGCTACACCGGCCCGCGGCAAGCCGCGGAGACGTGCTCGATGGCGGAACTCATGCACAGCTCGGAGATGCTCGCGCGCATCACTGGCGATCCGTTGTGGGCTGACCGCTGCGAGGAGGTCGCGTTCAACTCGCTGCCTGCGTCACAGACGCCGGACTACAAGGGATTGCACTATTTGACCGCGCCCAACATGGTTCAGCTCGACCGGGAGAACAAGAGCCCGGGCCTGCAGAACGCGGGTTGCATGCTCGCGTACGACCCCACGAGCTATCGGTGCTGCCAGCACAACATCGCGTTCGCGTGGCCGTATTTCGCGGAGCATCTGTGGATGGCGACTCCGAGTAATGGACTGGCGGCGGTGCTCTATGCGCCGAGCGAGGTGACGGCGAAGGCAGGGCCCGGCGCGGAGGTGCGGATTGCGGAGACGACTGACTATCCTTTCGGCGAGACCGTCGAGTTTCGCCTTGCCACCAACAGGCCGGCTCAGTTCCCGCTGCTGCTTCGCGTCCCGGGCTGGTGCGAGCGACCGCGGGTGGAGATCAACGGCGAGCCGTTAGAAGTGCTCGCTCATCCGTCATGCTGGATTGCGATCGAGCGCACCTGGCGCGACGGAGACGTGCTGCGGCTGACGCTCCCGATGACGGTCCGCGTCCGGGTGTGGGAGCAGAACAACAACGCCGTGTCGGTGAGCCGCGGCCCGCTGACCTACTCGCTCAGGATAGGCGAGCGATGGGCGCGTTACGGCGACAGCGACGAATGGCCGGCCTACGAAGTCTTCCCCACGACACCATGGAACTACGGGCTGATCGTGGACATGCAGAATCCGGCCCGGTCATTCGAAGTCATCGAGAAGCCCGGGCCGCTTCCGGGTCAGCCGTTCGACGTCGAGGCCGCGCCAGTTCAACTCTCGGCCAAAGCGCGCAGGATACCGGAATGGAGAATGGATGGCGGGCTGGTGGGCGAGCTTCAGATGAGCCCGGCGAAAACGTCCGAAGCCGTCGAGTCGGTGACGCTCGTCCCGATGGGCTGCGGGCGGCTTAGGATCGCGGCGTTTCCCACGGTAAGCGACGGCCCCGACGCGCACGAGTGGGTGGCGGCCCCGGAGCCGCCGCTCGCCTCGCACTGCTGGCCGAATGACACCGTGCGCGCGTTGAACGACGGCATTGTGCCGAAGAGGTCGAGCGACCAGAGCATCCCGCGGATGACGTGGTGGGATCACAAGGGCACGACGGAATGGGTCGCGTACCGGTTCGACGCGCCGCGCGAGCTGAGCTGGTCCGAGGTGTACTGGTTCGACGACACCGGCGTCGGCGAGTGCCGCGTACCGGCGCGCTGGCGGCTGTTATGGAAGAACGGCGAGGCGTGGGAAGCGGTCAACAACGCGTCGGACTACGGGGTGCAACTCGATGAGTTCAACCGCGTGACCTTCGAGCCCGTGGTGACGACCGACGTGAAGCTCGAGGTCGAACTCCAGCCCGGCTTCTCGGGCGGTATCCAGGAATGGCGCTTGGGACGGTCGTAGGCAGCGCGGCGATACCTCGCCCGACCCGTCGCGCCCAATCCGACGGTCGCTTGGGAGCGCGATCCCTGCGACGACGACACGTCCGCATCAGTCCGTGAAGAACAACTCGTACAGGCCGTCTTCCGGTGGGTTGCGCCGGACGCCGACTTTGCCCGCACAGGTCCGGCGATCCAGCGGCGCGTCGGCGGGTAGGCCGACCGCCGCTATCTCCACAACGTAGCGACACCCCGGCAGGACCTCGGGCACCGGGACCGATACGTCGAGCCATCGCTCCCACATGGAGACGCGCCCGGTAGGATCCCGGCCCGGCAGCACCCGGCGCCGCGTATCACCCTCGACCGCGACCACGACGACGCTTTTCACGTCCGTGCCGTACGCGCTGTCAATGAAATCGAAGCACACCACGTATTCGCCGGGCTGCGTGATGTACGGCGTGGCGTCGAAGGTGAGGGTCTGCTGCGGGCCGTCGGCGAAATCCTCTGCCGACCACTGGCCGAGCTCCCAGTAGCCGAACGCGAATGGCGGGGCGGCGATGCCGAGCTGCGCGCCGATGATCCCGCGCGTCACCGCGGCGGCGCGCGGGGCGACGTGAAGCGTATCGAGCAGACGATCGGGCATGGATCCACCGGACCGCGCGCATACTCGCTCCCCCCAGCGTCGCAGGCGCGAGCTGGTCACGGCCGCGCACTGGTCGAGCGTGTCGAGCGCGTCCGCGGCGGCGCGGATTTCATCGGAGGACACAGCCTGGGCATCAGCCGGCAAATGCGACAGCCGGTAGAGCGACCGCAGGAGCTTGACCGAGGCGATGGTAATCTCCGTCTCGTCCACCGCATCGGGGAGGTCAAGGCGGCGGGCGATGGCGAGCGCCTCTCGCGCCTGGGCCAGGTCGCGTTGTATCTGCTCTTCGGACAGGACTTCCGGGCCGCTTTCGAAACGATGATCGAGTGGCACGTCGCGACCCACGGCCAGCGCCGGGTTGTAGATCAGGTTCAGAAACAGCCTGCTGCCGGCGATGTCCCACCCGACCGGCCCGATCTTGTCCGCCCAATCTGCGAAGGCCTCGATGTTCGCGACGCCGACGGCGCAGGCGTACGCGCGGGCGAACTCGCGCGGCGAGCGTCCATTGTGGTTCCAGCTCCACTCCGCGGCGGCGGTGACGTTGAACTCATGGAAGCGATTGGACGGGACGGCATAGCAGATGACGTTGGACAGCCCCTTGGTGGCGAACTCGTCCATGCGGGCGTGGACGAACTGCGGTCCGGTCCACGGAAACACCGTCCGCCACGCATTGGTGACCTGCGGGTACACGCCGAGCCAGCGGCCGGAGCGGGCGAATTCCTCGAGCAGCGGGTAGATCATGGGGTGATGCGATGAGTCGTACGTGCGCCCGCCGTCGTAGTACGAAACGCCGACATCCCGCGGCGCGGCTTCGAGGATCTTGTCATTGACGCTGTAGCTTCCCTGGGTGGTGAGAATGCGCAACCGCGCGTCAGGGTTGACCTGTTCCTGCGCCTGCCGGAAACCCGCGACGATGGCGGCCACCTCCAGGGCGTAGGGATCCTTGCCCGCGCACTCCTCGCAGAAGCAGGGCGTAGCTTCCTCGGAGAGCCAGACCATGATATCCCGCACGCCGGGAACGGCCGCGATTCCCTTGAGCCACTGCGCGATGAGATCCCACGTTCGCGGCTTGGACATGCACAGGACCGGGTAGAAGTCGCTGCGCTTTGCGCGTTCCTCGCTGGGCGTGCCGTAGCAGTCTTCCCACCCCTTGAGGCCGCCGCGCGTGAGCTGCTCCAGATGCGAGAGGATGGGCACGACTTTGACGCCGAGCCCCTCCCCTTCCGTGATCTTGGCCCGATCGAAATGGATGGTCGGCTGCCCGTTCTCGTCACAGCCAGCCCCGGCGTGGAGTTCCACGACGTTCAGTTTCCGCTGCGCCATCCACGCGAAGTCAGATGCCGCGTTGCCGCCCCACTGGCCGCGCTCCGCGATATCGGGCCAATCCACGATCTCGCCCAGCGGCAAGGCGAGTGGCGTATCGGGCGCAACCTCGGAGGGGGGAGAGATCAACCGCTGTAATGTCCGCGCGGCGTAGAGCAGGCCCAACGGCGCGTTGGCTGCGAGCACGATTTCAGCGCCGCCGTCCGTCTCCCGGCTGAGGATGGCATAGGCCTGGTCGGAGTTGGGGAGCGCGCTAAAGCGGGCTGCGAGTCCGTCGGGCAGGCGAGCGTCGCCATCCGAAGATAGTGCGAGACGGATCCGACACGGGCTGTCCTCTCCGCCAAGGGCGAACGATCTGATGATCTCCAGCGCCGTGACGACCGGCGGCGGACTCTCTGCCGGCGGAACCACGTGAATCCGCACGGCCGTCGTCGCGAGTCCGCCCGTGATGGTCATCTCCTGCGGCAGCGGTATCACCCGCACCGCCCAGTCAACACTCGTGCCCGTGCTCATTGCAGTGGATGCCTCCTCCTGTACGGGATTGCCGTGCGCGCACACACGCGCCGCGTAGAGAACAACCACGCCAATGGTCACGACGGCGATCCTGCGCATGATTCACTCCGCGAAAAACGATGCGGCCACCGCGTTCTCCGGCCACTCGCGCCTAATGCCGGCGCTGCCGCTGCAGGTCCTGCGATCCGGCGGCGCATCGGCAGGGATGCCGCGCACGTCAATCTCCACGACATAGCGACATCCCGGCAGAATCTCGGGCACCCTGACCGACATGTCGCTGTACCGGCTCCACATGGACACGCCGCCGGTGGGGTCCGAAGTGTCGAGCACCTGGCGGCGAGTTTCGCCGTCAAGCGCAACGATACGAACGCGCCGCACGTCGGTCCCGTAGGCACTCTCGATGAAGCTCAGGCACACTGCGTATCTGCCGGGCTCCGCGATGTGTTCCGTGGCATCGAAGGTCAGCGTCCGCTCGGGGCCATCGGCGAAGTCAGCGCCGGACCAGCTGCCCAGCTCTCTAGTGTGGGACTCCGGGTGTGGATCGTCTATGCCCAGACGGTCGCCGATCATTCCGCGGACGACGCTCGCGGCGCGGGGCACGACGTGGATCGAGTTCGCGAGGCGGCCGGGCAAGGATTCCCCGATGCGCGCGCTTTCGCGCTCGCCCCATCGTCGCAGGCGAGTGCTGGTCACGGCGGCGGACCGGTCAAGCGTGTCGAGGTTGTCGGCGGCCGCTCTGATGTCGGCCGCGGATAGCTGCGACGCGTCGAGCGGGACGTGCGACAAGCGATACAGCGCGCGCAGGAACTTGAGCGCGGCGATGTCCATTTCCGTCTCGTCTACCGCGTCGGGCGTGTTCATGCGACGGGCAAGGGCGAGCGCGTCGCGCGCCTGCGACAGGTCGCGCTCGATCTGTTCCTCGGACAGGACTTCGGGCCCGCCCTCGAAGCGATGATCCAGCGGCACGGCCTCGCGCAATCCCATGCTCGGATCGTACATCAAGCAGAGGAAAATCTTGGTGGCGGCGACATCCCACCCTACCGGCCCGATCTTCTCGGCCCACTCGGCGAAAGGTTCGACATCGGCAATCCCGGCGGCACGGGCGAACGCGCGCGCGAATTCGCGCGGCGTGCGCCCGGCGTGGTTCCAGCTCCATTCCGCGGCGGCGGTGCAGTTGAACTCGTGGAAGCGGTGGGATGGAACGGCGTAGCGGATCACCGAGGCGAGCCGCTTGCCATAGAACTCATCCATGCGCGCCTGGATGAACTGGGGCCCGGTCCACGGCAGCACCGTGCCCCAGGCGTTGGTGATCTGAGGGTATACCCCGAGCCAGCGACCGGATGCCGCATACTTCTCCAGCAGCGGATAGATCATGGGGTCATGGGTGGAGTCGTAAGTGCGGCTGCCGTGGTAATAGGTCAAGCCGATGTCGGCGGGCAGTGCCGCGACGATCTCATCATTGGAGGCGTAACTTCCCTGGCTGGTGAGGATGCGCAGGCGGGCGTCGGGGTTGACCTCTGCTTGCGCCTCGCGGAATGCGGCGAGCACGACCGCAACTTCGAGCGAGTACGGGTTGTGCCCGCGGCACTGCTCGCAGCAGCACGGCGTCTCCTCCTCGGAGAGCCACACGCTGATGTCGCGCACGCCGGGCACGGCTGCGATCTGCTTGATCCACCCCGCGATCAACTCCCGCGTCCGCGGTTTCGACATGCACAAGGTGGGATGGAAGTCGCTGCGTTTGGCCCGCTCTTCGGTCGGCACGCTGTAGCAGTCTTCCCACCCCTTGAGCCCGCCGCGAGCGAGATGCTCCAGATGCCCCAGGAAGGGCACGACCCTAATGCCCAACTTCGCGCCCTCCGCGACCTTCGCCTCGTCGAAACGGATGATCGGCTGTCCGCGCTCATCGAGTCGCTCGTGGACGTCCATCTCCACGACGTTGAACTTCCACCGCGACATCCATGCGAGATCGTCCTCGGGGTCTTCCCCCCACTGGCCGCGTTCCGGGATGTCAGGCCAGTCCACGATCTCGCCGAGAGGCAAGATGAGTTCCGTGTCCTTCGTGACGCACGACGGCGGAGACACCAACTGCTCAAGTGTCCGTGCAGCGAAGAGCAGGCCCTGTGGAGTGTTTGCGACCAACAGGATCTCGACGGCGCCGTCGCTGGTTCGCCGACCGAGCAGTGCATACGCCTGGTCGGCGTTGGGCAGCCCACGCAGGCGTTCGGCCAACCCGGCGGGCAGCGCGAGATCATTCTGTGACGACAGTGCCAGCCGGATGCGGCACGGGGGGACCTCGCGGCCGAGCGCGAAGGATCGCAGAGTATCCAGCGCAGTCGCGATAGGTGGAGAGGTGGCCGCAGGCCCGAGCGCGCAGAGCTCGTCCGCCCTGACCACAGCGCTGTCCGTTATGCTCATCTCGTGCGGCAGCGGTATGACCCGCACGGCCCAGTCAATGCTTGGTGTCGTACCCAACGGCGTAGATGCCTCCTGGATGGATTGAGCCGCGACGACGTCAGTCAGACTCCGGGCCGCTGAATCTGCGCCGCGCCGGTCACCTGCCGAACACGCACCACCCGTTGCGATGGCGCTCGCCGACAGCATTGCCAGAACGGTAATGCCGGACGTACCCAGAACTCGTCTCATGACCACTCCGCTTTGTTGCTCACGGTAACGACGGACTTCCGTCACCGAACGGCCAAGTCCTCTGAGACCGCGCCTCACAGGCGGCCCTGGGGGGAGGGGCGCACGACGAAGTCCACTCACTTCTCGGCAAAGTGCCCCTCGGACGGGCCGCGGCGTATGGCGTGCCCGCGGAAAGGTGACTCGGCGGCGTCCCCCGTATTATGCGCCAGGAGCGGGCCGCGCGCCGCCGCCGTCGCCCACGAGGCAGCGGCGCCGAGCCCAAGACCTGCGACACGTCCGCCGTTGCGGAGGCAGCGATGATGTCCAATCATGCCGATGCGGCCGATCACTGGCAGCTCTTCCTGGACGATGACGTCCTGGCGCGGACGACAGGATTCGACCGCATCATACACCACCCGCGGGCGACGGGTGTCGTCATTCCCGCCGACCGACCGTGGGAGACCGCCGGGGTCGCGCCGCTGCTCGTGGATCGCCGGGGCGACGGCTCGTTCTTCGCCTACTACACGGCGATGTGGTGGGACATTGACGGCGCCGACACCCTGCCGGATAACTTCAGGCGCGACCGCGCGCATCACATCTTCCACGGCGTCGCCTATGCCGAAAGTGACGACGGAGTTCACTGGCACAAGCCGGAGCTGGGCCTGGCTGAGGCGCCCGCCGCGGTTGACCGGGACAAGTACGCGCCCTTCCCCTCGCCCCAGGGCGTCGCCCGCGAGAATAACCTCGGCGTGCCGTTCGTGGTGGTCGCGGACCTCGGCCGGTTTGGGAACGTCAGCGACCTGCACAAACGATATGCGCTGCGCCTGGCGCCCGATCCGACGCAGCCGGCCGGCGTCGGCGCCGCCTGGACCCTATCGCCGCGCGGGTACTTCGCCTCCGAGCTTCCCGATTTCGTGAACGAGCGCGAGTGGGGCAAGAAGCTGCTCGATTCCGGGGGCTGCTTCGACCCACGGCGGCACCTGCTCCATTTCTGGGACGACGTACACGAGGAATGGGTGGCCATGGAGCAAGGCGTGATCGGCCACTGGCTGCCGTCGCGCGAGATCGCGCGCATGTCGTCTCCCGACCTGATTAGCTGGACATCGCGGGCGGTGCTGTATCCGGATGCCGCCGATCCACACGGACAGGACGACTACGACGAGCCGATGTCGCTGACGCCGTTCTGCGCGGAGCGCGTCGTATTCGGGCTGCTGAGCTGGTTTCACTCGGATCGGACGCATCCCGACGGCGGGCCAAATCTGGAGCCGTCGCCTGGACATCCGCACATCTGGCCGTGGTGCCGCAAGGGAACCTGCGAAATGCGCATCACCCTCAGCCGCGACGGCGGCATGACGTGGGACCGTACGGTCAGCCGCGAGCCGTGGATTCCACACGGCGGCGAGCAGGACAGCTACGACCGGCTGGTGATCGGCGCGCTGCCGCCGGTACGCGTCGGCGACGAGGACTGGTTCTACGTCGAGGTGATCGACGGCGACCACCTGGGCATTCGCAACGACGTCGAGCAGACGCCCTACTATCGCGGTCGCTTGCCGCAGCACCAGATCGCGCTGTACATCCAGAAGCGCAATCGCTACGTGAGCCTGACCGCGCGCAACCATCCAGAGGTGCTTATCACGAAGCCCATCACGATCACCGGTGATTCACTTCGGCTCAACGTTGACGCGAGCCGCGGCGAGGTGCGCGTCGGCATCGCGGCGGCTGGACCCGTGTCGACGTTCGAGGATACGACGCCGTCGTTTGCGCCGCATCTGCTGGAGCAACGGCTGCTCTGCGGTCTTGGGTTCGACGACTGCGTGCCGGTGCGGGGGAATTCGGTTGAGCACGAGGTGCGGTTTCGGGATGGAGCGGCGCTGCAATCGCTTCGGGGGCAGGCGGTTTGCCTGCTAGTCCGGATGGTTGACGCGGACCTCTACGGCTTTCGGTTGGTGTGAGCCAGCCACGGCGTTCTCAGAGGAAGGATGCAGCAGAGATGAAGACGCGGGTTCTCGGTCGCACGGGATTGCAGGTCAGCGAACTCGGCCTCGGCGGGTTATTCATCTCGCGAGTCGGCGGCAAGCCGCAGGAAGAGTCCGTGCGAGCGATTCGCCGCGCGCTCGAACTCGGCGTCAACTACATTGACACGGCGCCGACGTATGCCGACAGCGAGGAGGTGCTCGGCGCCGCGCTCGACGGTGTCGAGCATTCGTACATCATCTCGACCAAGCTCGGCGGACGGCCGGAACCGTTCGACGCCAAGGACAAGGCAGCGCTTCGCGAGTCGTTCGCAACCAGCCTGCGCCTGCTGCGGCGCGACTCCGTTGACATCCTGATGGTCCACGAGCCCGACCGGCCCGGACAGTATGACTGGTGGACCGACTATGACTCGTTCCACGGGCCGGTCATCGAAGTGCTGCAGGAACTCAAGGGCGAGGGCATCATCCGCTTCACCGGCCTCGGCGGGACGACGGCGTACGAATTGCCGCGCATCATGGCGACGGGGTTCTACGACGTCGTTTTGACCGCGTTTAACTACAGCCTGTTGTGGCGCGAGGCGGCAATCGCGGTGCTCCCCGAAGCAAAGAAGCAAGACATGGGGCTGATAATCGGCTCGCCGCTGCAACAGGGCGCGCTCGCGCGGCGGTATGACGACGAGGTGAGCCACGGCGCGCCGTGGCTGAGCCCCCCGCGCCGCGCGCAGTACAGGGCGCTGTACGCGTTTCTCGACGAGCTGGGCTTGCCGCTCGCCGAAGTCGCGCTGCGGTTCTGTCTGTCGCATCCCGACGTGGCGACGGTGCTGATGGGAGCCCGCTCAGTCGAAGAGGTCGAGCAGAACGTCGCCGCGGTCGAGAAGGGACCGCTGCCGCCAGAGGTCCTGAAGCGTCTCGACGAGATCGCGGCGATGGTGCCGTTTCGCCCGTTCGAGGAGCCGTTCGGGCTGCCGTTTGGGCGGGAGCACCACGGCCCCGGCCGGGCGAGATAGCGAGCCGCGGTTATTGTACTACGCGTGAAGGGCGTACATCCGGCGGGCGATGCGTGCCCGCATGAGCAATGCGCGCGAGCGGAGTTGAGTCAATGAAAGCGGTCGTCGTTGAGGATGCGAATCGCGTCACCGTACGCGACGTGCCGAAGCCGCGCGACATCGGCCCGTACGAGGCGCTGACGAAGAACGTGTGCGCCAGCATCTGCAACGCCACCGACCTCAAGATCTTCCACCGGACACTCCACTTCGTGCACGACTATCCGACAATCCTCGGCCACGAGGGCGTGGGGCGCGTCATCGAGGTCGGCGAGAAGGTCCGCAGCTTCCGCGTCGGCGACCTGGTGTCGCGCCCGCGCGCCAACCCGCCGCCGGAGTCCGGGCTATTCGAATCGTGGGGGGCGTTCGCTGAGTACGGTGTCGTCACCGACATGCGTGCGATGGTCGAGGACGGCGCAGCGGAGGCCAAGCCCGGCCGAGCGCCCGACCAGATTGCCGCGCCGCCTGACGCCGACCCGGTCGCGCTGACGCAGATGGTCACTCTGCGCGAGACGCTCTCCCTGTTGCGCAACATGGGCGTCAAGCCCGGCGAGTCCATCGTCGTCTTCGGCACCGGGCCGGTCGGGCTTTCGTTCTCGATGCTGGCGCGGCAGATCGGCCTGAATCCGGTCATCGTTATTGGCCGGCGCGACGCGGCAATCGAACGTGCGAAGACGTTCGGTCGCGCTACGCACGTCATCAACAACACGATTAAGAACGTGCCCGAGGTTGTGCGCGAGTTGACGAACGGCCGCGGCGCGGATTGGGCGATCGAGGCTATCGGCACCGACGCCGTGCTGCCCGACGCGCTGTCTTCTCTCGCGCCCGAGGGGAAAGTCGCGCTGTACGGCGTGCCGGATGCGTGCGAGGTTGGATCTCCGCTGCGCAGCGGGGATTCCATCAGCAGCGCAGGGCCCAACGAAGGCGCGGCGGCGAAGGGGATATTCGATTGGGTCGCGGGCGGCGTCATCCCCGCGCGCGAGTTCGTCAGCCACGAGGTGCCGATGGCGGAGGTCAGGGAGGGATTCCGCCTCCTTGAGAGCAGGGAGGCATTCAAGGTGCTACTCTGGATCGAACTACGGACGGCAGCGGCTGGCGCGTAGGGCAAGCGAGCCGAAGGCACGCCGTCAGCGCCTATTCGGCGGCCAGGTCCCATTCCTCGGTGAGGAGTTGGCGGAGCAGGTCGGCAGCCCGCGCCTCGGGCATATCCAGGAACGCGCGGCAGACATGCTTGCACAGCGCGCCGCGCGTCGCCTGGCGGCGAAAGTCCGGACAGTCGTGCGCAATGCGGCGTTTTGATGCATCAACGGCAAAGGCGTAGTTGCCGACTGTGCCGCACCAGCGCTCGGGGCCGTCCTCCTCGAACGTCGCCGCCGGAGTCTCCTTCTTCGCGCGCGTCAGGCGGCTGCGACCGGCGGCATAGGCCAGCAGGTCATCGCGGCTCATGCCTGATGCGCGGTCGGGAGAAAGTGCGGGCAGTCGCTCCTCAGGCATGCCGAAATCGGCAGCCAGGCCGAAACGCTGCAGCGCCGCGTTGATGCGCGCGTCAACGAACTCCTGCTCTGCGCGCGTGTACTTGGCGCGATTGCGCGGCCGGTCGAAGTACTGGCGCGCCCGGCGGGCGTGGATCGGCGTGTGAACGGGATACTTCCAGTTTTCGGGGTCGGCGTACGACTCTTGGTCTCGCGGGTAACCTTTGGGCGGGCCGGGCCTGCCATCGGCGCGGCGCGCAGGACGTTTGCCGGGCACAATGTCCTCCTTTGGGCCAGGGCCGCCGGAGTAGGCAGCCATCGCAGCGACGCTCGCCGTAGCCAAGAGCAAAGAGACCTCCCCGGCTTATGGCGCGCGAGCATCGGGACGTAGTTTTCGACCCGTGTGCACCCGAAGCAGGTCGGTCACTCCCGCCTCGGACGCGATGTCCAGAGGCGTGCGCCCCTGGTCGTCACGCGCTTTCATATCAGCGCCTTTGGCCAGCAAAAGCCGCGCCGTCTCCAGGTGTCTATCCCTCCGCGCTTCAGCGTACCGCACCGCTGCCGTGCCGTGCCGAGGGTCGATCTTTGGAGCGCGGTCGATGAGCCAGCGCTGCTGCCGCGCGAGTTCGGTGACAGCGAAGCGCACGGGCGTTTCCCCGCCGTGGCCTTCGCGTCTCGCGTTGACGTCAGCCCCGTTTGCAATCAGCACGCGAGCCGCCTCGGCTTGGCCCTGGCGGGCGGCCTCATGAAGTGGCGTCGAGCTGTCCTCTCCTCTGGCGTTTACGTCCGCTCCGCTGGAAATGAGAAGACCCACAACATCGGCGCGGCCGCCAGCAGCCGCCCAGTGTAGCGGTGTGGACCTGTTGCGTCCTACCGCGGTGACGGCCGCCCCGCGTGCAAGAAGGAGCCGTACGGTGCGCACGTCTCCCGCGATGGCCGCATTATGCAGCGGCGTCGAACCGTCCGCGTCTCTGCTGTTGACATCGGAGCCCCCGACGAGCAGCGCCCTGACCGATTCAGGGTCGCGGCGGTGAGCCGCAACGTGCAACGGCGTATTCCCTGCATCATCCTTGGCCTCGACGTTCGCTCCGTTGCTCACCAGAAGTCTTACGAGAGCGACGCGCGACTCTCTCTCCGCGGCCTCCGAGTAGTCTCCGCCTGCCAGCGCCCAGTGGAGCGGCGTCGAGCCGTCGTCTCGTCTCGCATTCACATCTACTCCTGCGGATAACAGCAACTTCACAACGTCGACGCAGCCCCCGCGCGCCGCGGCGTGAAGCGGCGTCGAGTCTCCGCGTGATCTGGCTTCAACGTCGCCGCCTTTGGCGATCAGCACCGCTGCGGCCGCCACGCGGCCCTCCGCGGCCGCGACGTGCAGGGGCGTCCGCCGCTCGTCTTTCGTCCTCGCGTTGACATCGGCGCCTTTGGCCAACAGAAGCCTGACGAGACCTTCGTCCCCCGACTTGGCGGCGCCGCATAACAGCGGATAGCCACGTACGCCAGCCACCTCGACGTCAGCGCCGTGCGTCAGCAAGAGCCGCGCAGCTTCCGGCTGAATGGCCTGTGGGGCCATCGCCAAGGCCAGCGGCGTGCGACCGCGGCGGTCCTTTGCGTTGACGTGCGCGCCCGCGGTCAGCAACAGGCGCAAGACTTCCGTCCGACCCGCTTGGGACGCGGCATGCAACGGCGTCGCGTTGTCTATGTTTCTCGCGTTGACGCCGGCCTGCCGTGCGAGGAGCAGCCTCACAACCTCGGCGTGGCCCTCCGCCGCTGCCTGATGCAGGGGAGTGTCGCGGGACTTGTCGGGAGCGCGAACATCCGCGCCCGCATCGAGGAGCAGCGTTGCCATTGGCGTATCACCGCGGCGAGCGGCGAAGTGGAGCGCAGTCTGTCCGGATTCGTCGATGGCATTGACGGAATCGGCGTCGGCCCTGAGAACGTTTCGGACTGCGCTGACATCGCCCGCCTGTGCCGCGCGGTGAATCGGCTCGGTGCTTCCCGCCCGGCCCACCCTTCCCGCGTGCCTCGCACAACCGCCCACGCCGAGCGCGAGGATGATCGCGCACGACGCGGCTGCGTGGAGCCCTCTGCGCATCGTGAACACCCCGTCGAAACGTATCTTCAACGCGCCCCGTGCGCATCCTCGCATCTCCACGCGCATCGCTCCGCACCGGCGCGCACGCCGCTCCCCGTCCTCACGTCGGTCATGCCCCAGCCCCACCGGGCGGGCCGGCTCATCTGCAGGGGCCGGGGCTCACGGAGCAGAACCCTGCACTGGCTCAGGCGAGCAGGGACAAAGCACGTGCGCATTGATTTCCACGGGCGGTTGTCGGACGCAGATGAGATTCGGGCCGGGTTCATCGGGTGCGGCTCGCATTCCTTCCGCAACATCTATCCCACGTTCCAGTTTGCGCCGGTGCACCTGGCCGCAACCTGTGACCTCGACCTCGAGAAAGCGCGGGCATTCGCGGCGAAGTTCGGCGCGCGCAGCGCGTATTCCGACTATCGCGAGATGCTCGAGCGGGAGGAACTGGACGCAGTCTTTATCGTGGTGGGCTACGATGACGCGGGGCGCCCCCTGTATCCGCGGATCGCTACGGACTGCCTTAGCGCCGGGCGCCACGTGTGGATCGAGAAGCCGCCCGCGGCAACATGCGCGGAGATCGAAACGATGTCTGAGGCGGCCGCCGCGGCCGGCAAGCACGTCATGGTCGGCCTCAAGAAGATGTTCGCCCCCGCCAACGAACACGCCAAGGCACTATCGGAGGGAGCGGACTTCGGCCGCGTCTCCTTGGTAACGCTGCAGTACCCGCAAGCCATTCCGACGCCCGAGGAGTTCGCGCGATACCTTAGAGGCGGAGAGCGCGTCGCGGCGGTCGTTGGTTTCCTCGACCATCTCTGTCACCCGGCGTCACTGCTCGTGTACTTACTGGGGATGCCCGAGACACTGTACTACGAGTGCAGCGCGGCACGCGCCGGGGTCGTCACGTTCTCGTTCGCTTCCGGCGTCGTGGCCTCGCTGGCCTCTACCCACGGCGCCGCGGTGAGCGGCGGCATGGAGCGGACGACCGTCGTTTCCGATGCGGGGAGGCACATCGTCGTTGATAATAATATCCGAGTGACCTACCACCGCAACCCGGTGAGCGGCTACGGCGACGTGCCAACGTTCTTCGCCGGAGCGCCGGAGCGGACGAGCGCGGTGTGGGAGCCGGAGTTCTCACTCGGTCAACTGTACAGCAAAGGGCTGTTCCTGCAAGGGTACTATGGGGAGGTCACCGAGTTCGCCCGCGCCATTATTGAGAATAGAGCGCCGGAGAAGGCAACTTTGGAGCACGCGCGGCAAGTGACGCGCATTTTCGAGGCCTTCGCGGAAGGGCCCCGCCGCACCGTCTCGCTGACTTCGGGCTGAGTGGAGATCAAGGAGAAGCGCGTGAAGTTCGCCGTGGTGAGGCAGGTCGAAGCTGAGGCCGATCGCGTTGACGAGAGCTGGGGCAATCTCCGCTGGCTGGCGAGCGGGGAGCTGACCGACACGGGCGGGCTGACGCTCGGTCGCGTGGTCATCAAGCCGGGCATGAGCAATCCGCGGCACAGCCATCCGAACTGTGACGAGGCCCTTCATCTGCTTCGCGGCACATTGGAGCATTCGGTGGGCGACGAGATGGTTATGATGAATGCCGGCGACACGCTGGTTGTTCCCGCGGGTGTAGCGCATCAGGCCGTGAATGTCGGCAGCGAAGACGCCGACATGATCGTCGCGTATAACACCGGCGAGCGGCAATTCCAGCGGGAACTGTAGTGATCGCGCGCAGGCAAGCGGCGGCGAATGCGGATCAGAAGGGTCGTCAGCGCGCCCGGGCCGGCGCGCCGTGTGATGTTTGACAGCATGGTGCGAGCATGATAGTATCCGCCGCGGCGAGTCCGCGGATGATTGATGGCGCTCCCATACTCCGATTCCGCGATTCGGCGAATCGCACGCAACGCGGTCAAGGGACCAGCGCCGGCGGCCCGCGAGTGAGCGTGAGCCGGAGACGCTCACCGCGCGCGTCTTGCTGTTCCCTCACGACGCGCGTGCGCCGTTTCCCGCCCTGTAACTTCCGTATGTCCAGCTTGTGCTTGCTGCTGGCGCTCCATGTCGTTCTCGCAGCGCCGTGCTCCGCTCTTCACGGGGCCGATCCGACAACACTGGCCGTTGACGCCGCGCGAGGAGGATGCGACGCCGCTCGCCTCTTGGTGCCGGCGCCACCCGCGTCTTCCGCGTTATGGATGTCGTTGGCCGCGAACGCCTCGGGCTACGAGTTGAGCATAACCGGGCTGCCCGCAACGATCCGCGTGCTGATGCCGGGCGGTACGGTTCAGGAGATGAGCCTCGAGGAGTACACGAAGGGCGTGCTGCCGAGCGAGCTATACGCGTCCTGGCCGACGGAGGCGCTGAAAGCCGGTGCGGTCGCGATGAGGTGCTACGCAGCCACGTCCTGGCGCCACGACGATGTCGGGGCCAACGTATGCACGACGACGCATTGTCAGGTGTGGTCCCCTGCGCGGGATCCGCGGACCGACGCGGCGGTGGATGCGACCTCCGGAGTCGCGGCGACTCACGACGGCTGTGTGATCGCGGGCTACCACTTCAGTCACTGCGACGGCACCACGCGGAACAGCGAGGATGTGTGGGGCGAGTACCTGGCATACTGCCGCGGTGTGCCGTGCGGCTGCGGCTATGACTTCATGGGCGGCCACGGCGTCGGCATGTGCCAGTGGGGGGCATGGGCGATGGGCGCCGCCGGATACGATTACACCGAGATTCTGCAGCACTACTACACCGGCGTTGCGATCGTGGACTTTACGACGTTCGACGACGTGCCCGTTGGGTACTGGGCGCACGACGCGATTGAGGCCATCTACCGCGAGGGAATCACCGGGGGGTGCAGTGCGGTGCCGCCGCTGTACTGTCCGGCAGGCAGCGTCACGCGCGGACAGATGGCCGCGTTCATCTGCCGCGCCGCCGGGAAGTCCTGGCTCGATCCGGGGACGGCTACGTTTGCGGATGTGGCGCGCGGCGAGAACGGTCAGTGGGACGGCGGTGGCAGCGGCGGCCTCGATGCCGATGGCACGCACGTGTTCTACGGCTGGATCGAACGGTTGGCTCATCCGGAATCATGGGGCGGCACCGCGCCGACGGTGGGCTGCGGGGCGGGGGTGTACTGCCCGGGGTCATCGTGTACGCGCGGCCAGATGGCGGCATTCCTCAGCCGGGCGCACGGCAAGACCTGGCTGGATCTCGGAACGGCCACTTTCGGCGACGCGCTGCGGGGTGAAAACGGCCAGTGGGACGGCGGCGGCACGGGCGGCCTCGACGCCGATGGCACGTACATATTCTACGGCTGGATCGAGCGTCTGGCTGACCCCGGTTCGTGGACTACGCCACCGACCGCCGGGTGTGCTGCGGGCCCGCCTCCGCTCTACTGCCCGGCCAACAACTGCCGGCGCGACCAGATGGCGGTCTTCCTCTGCCGCGCATTCGAGATACCGTACTGACCGGCGCGGTCGGCCTCACCCGCACAGCGCCGTGACGCCGCGGCTACTTGCCGGATTCGGCGATCGCCTGTCACGTCGGCCGGGGCAAGCTGCAGTAGGCGTAGTGAACCAAGGGGCGGCGCGCCGGGCGACTCGTCGCTGCGGCCGATGCTTCCGTCCATGCGCCTGTCACTTGCTCGTGCGCCGGCGGCGCTTCACCTTCCACTTCTCGGCCTCTTTGAGAAGCGCTTCGCCTTCCTCCTGTGACGACGCGGAGGTACTGATGAGCAGCCCTTCCGGCCCCAGCTCCTTGACGAGCTGCTGCGCCTCGTCCTTGCCGACACCGATGAGGAGCAACGGCTTCCCCGCCTCGCGCGCCTGCCGGTACATGTCGAGCCACACGGGGTCGCCGGCGCCCGGTTGATTCGCGCCGGGGGTCCACTGGAGCGCGGTGAGCTTGGGAATGGAGAGGATGAGATCGAGGTGCTTCACGGCGTCCACGCCGTCGAGATGGTACACACTGTAGTCGAGCCGCTCGCACTGCTCGGACAGGTACGGCACCACGAATTCCTCGAACATCGCGGGCGAGATCATTGCGGAGAAGTCGCACTGGAGCTTTGCCATCTTGCCCGGCGCCCAGACCTGAAACGCGGAGAAGCAGCAGCCGCCGCCGTCGTCCGACGCGATGGCCCAGAGATCGTCAAAGCACCGGAAGTAGAGTTCGAGCACTTGCCGCTGCAGCTCGTGTATCTGCCGCGGTCGATCGGACAGGTCGTGGAGAAGGCTCTGCGTCCCGCGCAAGCTGGCGAGGGTATCGAGGTTCTCTATCAGATCGGGGATCGCGGTCAGGTAGCGGTCTCGCCCGCGCTGTACGCCTTCTGCGACGAGATTCATCGTCGCCTGCCACCAGCGATTGCCCGGGTCGAAGTGCAGCTCCGGCGCCGCGTCGAGGTCTTCAATACACGGCTGATACCACACCGTGTCCTCGGCGAACGACGGCTCGGAACCTAGGTACAGCGCCAGGCTGCCGGGGCCGAGGTGTGGATCGAAATAGGGGAAGGCCTCGCCGCCATACCAGGTTGACGTGAAGCGCTGCTCGGTGGCGGCGATGCGGTGATTGGGATCGAGCCAGCGTTCGGCGAGGTCGTCCGGCGCCGCGACGGCGGGGGCGTCCACTGCAAGCGGCTGTTCCCGAGGCGCGGTCACCTGCAGTGCAACCCGATTCACTATCTCACCGCGCCACCAAGCCGCCAGCCGCTCGGCTGCCTCTTCCCAGTCAGGTTTGAGTTCCATGTGCGTCCCGTGACCCCCGTAGGCACAATCGTGGTGGGAGTTGTCCGCTTCGTGGGGTCGCCGCGCGCGGGGGCGCACTCGCCTCGGTGCTCCCGCTCGGCTCTAGTTCTCGATGCCAGGGTCTCCCCCCTCTTGCGTCCTGCGATTCAACCGGCGGAATGGCCGTGCCGCGCACGACCTGAAACCGCTTCCCTCGGATGGCCCGGCCGTAGGCGCGAGCGCCCGCCCGTCCGGCGCGTCGGCGCGCGCCCCGTATCATCATTCCCCTTGTTGGCAGGAATGGCCGCGGCCCCGACGCGTCGAAGTACTCTGTCCCAGGGGCGGGTGCGCGTCGCAGCGTCGGCCGGGCGGCGGCGCCTTCCCTGCCTGATTCAGAACGCATCAGTCTTGCCAGAGGTAGTGCGCATGGGCATCAGTGTAGGCATTGTCGGCGTTGGCGCGTTCGGGCGTGGGTTCGTTGGGCTCTTCAAGCGTCACCCGCTCGTTGATCGCATCGCCGTTTGCGACATCCGATCGGATCGCTTGTCGGCCGTCGCGCGGGAATTCGAAATCGCCGAAACCTACGCGAGTCTCGACGACATTTGCAGGATCGACATTCAGGCGCTGGTCATCATCACGCAGCCGTGGCTCCACGCGCCGCAGGTGATCCAAGCGCTGGAGTCGGGCAAGCACGCGTACAGCGCGGTGCCGCTCGCCTACTCGAGCGACGGCGACGACATGTTGGAGTGGTGCGACCGCGTCATCGAGACGTGCAAGCGCACCGGCATGCACTACATGCTGGGTGAGACGTCGTATTACCGCCCGGAGGCGATGTACTGCCGACGGCGCGCACAGGCCGGGGATTTCGGCAACTTCGTCCATGCCGAGGGCCAGTACATTCACGACGTGGACTGGCCCGCGTGCAATCTGCGCGACGTCGCCCGCAGTCGCTGGGGCGCCGATTGGCGCCCCGCGAAGGCCGGCGGCATCCCGATGCATTACCCCACCCATTCCACGGGCGGCTTCATCTCGGTCACGCGCGCCCACGTCACCGAGCTGTGCGCATTCGGCCGCGAGGATCCCGCGGACGACTGGCACCGCGCGGACACGGAAAGCGGCAATGTGATGGGTAACGAGATCGCGCTGATGCGGATGAGCAACGGCGCGACCGCCACGATCAAGGAATACCGATGGGTCGGGGCCTGGGGCCACGAAGGATTCAGCGTTTTCGGCACGAAGGCATCGTTCATTGACAGCTTCGGCCAATGCCGGTGGATCACGCGCGATGAATTGCCGGAAACGTTCCTGGCGACCGAGGAGATGCGCGACCCGCTGCCGCCGGAGGTGGCGGCGGCGTTCCGGGACGAGAAGGGGGAGACGGAGTACGGCGGCCACGGCGGGTCGCACGCGTATCTCGTGCACGAATTCGTTGACGCCGTGGCGCACAATCGCACGCCTGCGGTCAACGCGTGGGAGGCAGCGCGGTACCTCGCGCCCGGGGTGATCGCGCATCAGTCAGCGCTGCGCGGCGGCGAGCTGATGAAGGTGCCGGACTGGGGGGATGCGCCGGGGTGATGTGGGCGCGCGGTTGGTACCTCCTCCCCCTGCCAGGGTGAGGATTGAGGCGAGGGTCGCGAGGTTTCGCAGCGCTGCAAGCATCGCGCTCGTTTCCAATCGCGGGCTGACACGCTCACCCGGCCTCTCTCTGCGAGGGAGAGGCGTATCCGGTACGCGACGCCGCGGAATCGCGCGAGAGATCTGAGCGGACGACGAGCAATGGAGGTTGAGGACACGTGAAAGCGGGGTTCTACGAGGCCGATATCACGCCGGCGGTGGGGATGGAACAGCCGGGAGGCTACGGCAAGGTCTACATCAGCCGGATACACGACCCCTTGAAGGTGCGCGCCGCGGTCATTGATGACGGCAGCGAGCGGGTCGCTCTGGTCGGCGTTGACACGTGCGTCATTCAGTCAGCACAGGCCGTGGCCGAGGCGCGTCAGGCGGTTCAAGAGCATTGCGGCATCAAGGGCGATCATGTTCTGATCGCCGCATCGCACACCCACGCCGGCGGGCCTTTCTTCGGGCTGCTCGCGCGTGATGTCGAGGGCGCTCCGGAGTTGGTCAGAGACCTCGTGCTCAATCACTCCACCGTCACCGACCCGGAGTATCGTGACTGGGTCATCGCGCAGATCTGCACGGCGATCTGCGAGGCCGACCGGCGGAAGGAAGACGCGCGGCTCGCGGTCGGCTCGGGATGCGAGGGCAAGACGACGTTCAACCGTCGCTTCCGGATGAAGAACGGCCGCAGCTATACCCACCCCGGCAAAGGCAATCCGGATATCGTCGAACCTGCGGGGCCGATAGATCCGGAGGTCGGCGTCATCGCTGCCTGGGGCTCGCGCGGGGACCTGCTGGGCTGTATCGTCAACTTCGCCTGCCACGGGACGACGTTCGGCGGCGGCGTTTCGGCGGACTGGATTGGCTACCTCGACTCGACCATCAAGGGCGCGATGGG
>CP070648.1:828424-833821 GCA_020354555.1 Armatimonadota bacterium
CCGGAAGCGTTCCAGGTGAGGGTCATTAGCGCCCATCGACTCGGAAGCCAACACGCTCACGGCGGGTCGCAGGCGTTCCGGTGTAACATGGTCCGCCACCGGGAAGGCGAGCACCTCGTATGAGATCGACCGATCCGGGTCGGTATGGGACGCCACGGCGTAGTCTATCCCGCGCACCCAGTGCGCGCCGAGCGATCTGTAGAACGCAATTCGACGCCGATTGATGTCGTCAGCCGGCGCGTCGGGCTCCGGCGCCCGGGCCTCGAGCAGGAGATATCGCACTACTGCACGGCGGGTGCCCAGGTCGGAGATCAGTCGCGTTACAATCTCCCGGCCGACGCCGATTCGACGCCACTCCGCGTCAACCGCCATGTACCACAGGAATGCGATCTCGGCCGACTCGTGCACCTGGTAGAAGGCGTACCCGACCACCGCGTCCCCGAGGAATACGGCCTTCAGCCCGTATCCGTCGCTTCCCGTCTTGGACAGCATGAACTCCATCGACATCTGCTGTTCCTCGGGCGGGAACGCCTCGATATGAATGCGGTTCAGCTTGTCGCAGGTCTCCGAACTCACCGGCTCCGAAGGCCGGATATCGACGATCCTGACTCGGTCGCCCATCGACTGCTCCGCGTGCCAGTGAAACGGCCAGTTGACAATCGGCTCCAGCATCCCCTCCATGAGGATCAACGCGATGACGGACGCGATACCCACCCACAGCGCCGCTTCAGTGCGCCCCTGCAGCACAAGATACCATGCGGTACCGCCCGGCACCACGGTCAGCGCCAGGCCCGCGTTATCCAGCCATTGCCGCCGGGCGTAGTATCCGCGTAAGGGGCAAGCCGCGCACTGATCGCGACTCGATTCCACAGCGAGATGGTGTTTGCGCACGGCTGCTGTGCACATTAAATTGTAGACGCAATCAACGGCATAGAATCCGCCGAGCGCCACGACGAACACTTGGTACGCGACGGCCGAGAACGGAAGGATAAACAGGACGAAGACATAGGGCACCTCGAGGATCATGTCCACGCACTTGCCGGCCGGAGTGAGGTGGTCTGACAGCGCCTCCCAGGCTTCCTTCGTCTCCGCCTCCTCCTTCGACGTTCTCCAGACGCGAAGGAACGCACAGAAGAAGCACAGGACGCTCAGAATCGGGTTCAGCAGGAGCCACTCATGGGGGTACTCGGAGCGCGTGAGAAGTAAGTACGCTATCGGCACGCCCGCCGCCGACACGAGTACCTGCTCGAACACGCTGCGCTCCACAAACGCCGACCACTCGTGCTGAGCGACGGTAAGCTGCTTACGTCCTGGCATCGTGATTTCCACTCCCCGGGGCTAGCCCGGATCATTCATGGCGTGTTCAGGTGCTGTCTGTGCTGCCGGCCATGAGCGTCATGAATCATCCGCGCGCAACTGCGCGTTGACGACGCGGCAGCCATCCCGCCGACGCGCGCCGCAGTATGAATAAGCCGGATCAAGGTGAGCTGCGTGCCCCCGCGTCCGCGCCCTGGATTTCCACGTTGCCGCGCCCCAATCCTGGCATCGCGGATGATCCGGCGGATTGGGGAAGCGGAGGACCAACGAAAGTCACGCGTGTCCGTCCGCACAAGTGACTCCGAGGACGCGCGGCGCAATGCGTCGCCGGATCGACGCAACGCCCTGAGCCGGCTCAAGCACTTGCCAGAGGAACCGCTGCAGGAAGCCTTCAGCTGCGTCCCCGGTAGCCCGAACCGCGTGGGGATTGACGCCAAGCGTTCCCGCCTACCCGCCTCCGCTGACTCTAGCAACCGCCTGCTCAAACAGCGCCACGTCATTCGCGAGTTGGTCCGGGTCGTCCTCGGCGTAGATGCCGACGCACACCGCATCCTGCGGGCGCATCTTTCGGGCGGCGTACGCGAAAGCCTCAGCCGGATCGTTCCGCCCGCACGCCATGATCTTGTAGTGGATCACCGGCCTGGAGAGCTGCTGGATGAGGTCGGTCATCGCGTCACGGTCGCGCGGAGAAAACCGCTCGTCCTCGCCGGGTCTGTGCTCCGCGTGCCGCGCGCGGTTCGACGGGTTGTAGTAACAGCACATGTAGAAGTCAGGGTCCGCGTGCTCTTCCGCCCAGGTGAAAACGCCGGGCGTGTGGCCCGCCACCCCGGCGGGCATCCCCGCATCGTGGATCATCTTGATCGCGTCGCGCGCTTCATCGAGCTGACCGCGCGCGAGAAGGTTGTCCATCACCCCGCCGTGGACAAAGCACGCCTTCGCTCCGCCGCGGATGGCGTTATTGACGCCGCGCTCGATCGTCCCCAGTTCCGGGCAGGTCTGGGCGATCCACTGGATCGTGCCGCCTTCGTTCCAGTACTCCAGCAGCACGCGCATGATGTGGTGGTCGGCACGTCCGATGTGCGTCGTGATTCCCAGCCGTTCGGCCTCGCGGCAGGTCGCCTTGATGCGCTCGCAGGTGAAGTAGCGCGTCATCCGCGCGTCGGCTTCGGGGTTCTGGTGGCTGAACCCGCTGAACGGGTTGCCTCCCAGAATGAAGCGGCTGATCGTGATGTCTCTCAGAACGACGGTGCTGATGGCCAGGATGGTGCTCCTTTTCGGGCGCGCGGCCGGAGCCTGCCCGGCAAAACTACTTCCAGGGGTGTTCCTCGCGCGGCGCCGGCCCTCCTCTGGACTGCTGCGCCTGGTCGCGCTGCTTCCATCCCCAGCCGAACGCCCCCATGCCGCGCATGATGAGCACCACCACGCCGAGGGTTATCAGGATATCGCCGAGGCTGAATACGGATGGCCGAGGATAGGGGTGGGGGAGAAGGTAGCGGTCAGCGAGGAACGGCAGCCGAGTGCCCGCGTCGAGCAGCGTGTGCGTCGGGTAGCGGCCGGACTCCACGAGTTGCACCATCTGCTGCTGGCCCGAGGCGCCGACGAGATCGGCGTCCGCCGGCATCGTGCCGCCGTTGGCCGCGATCACGGCGAAGTTCATCGCAACGCCAAGCGCCGCAACCCACATCGCCCACAAGTGCCGGTTGGCGACCACCGCCGCGAGCAGCAGCACGTAGGAGAGGATGTGGAGCGCGGGGGCGATCCCGATCACGGGCTGCCACCCGCGCACGCCGAGGACGACGATCACCGCGCGCACGCCGAACGCCGCGACGAACACCCATGGCCAGCGGAGGTCCAATCGGCCCAGGCGCGAGAACCGCCCGCCGGCGATGAGGGCGATGACAATGCCCAACACCGCCCCGTCAAATAGCATCCAGCGCCTCTTCGCAGCGGACCGCGTCCACCATCGCCTCGCGCGCCAGCATGCGCACGAACGCGTGCACTGCGCGCGCGTCCAGCACCGCCCCCGATTCCTCGACCAGGCGCCGCACGGCCTCCTCGGGCGGCAGCGGCGACGGCGACGCCGCCGTCAGATTGTCGTAGCGCTCCGCCACCGCGATCAGCCGCGACCCGAACGGGATGACCTCCCCCGGCTCCGGGTACGGCCCATGGTCGAAGCGCCGGTCGTGGTACCTCACGATGGTGGCGACGTGACTCAGGAAATCAATCGGTCGCAGCACCTCGTACCCGATCTGGGCGTGCCGCTTGAGCCGGTCCGCGTGTTCCTCATTCGGCACGGGGCCGTTGTTGAGCGCTTCGGCCGGCACGCCTACCTTGCCGACGTCGTGCAGGTAGCCGGCGTACTGTATCGCCTGCACCTCCTCCGCGGACAAACCCATCTCCTCCGCCGCTGCCGACGCATAGCGCGCGACGCGTTCGCCGTGGCCGACGGCCTCCTCCTCGCCGCCGTGAATCTTGGCCTCCATCAGCGCCGACAGCGTGCGCAGGGTCTTGTCGTACACGCGGTACATGTCCATGTACAGCCGTGAACCGTAGAACAGCAGGCCCGTCGGGAGCACGATCACCCCGGCGACGAAGATCCAGCCATACCCCCCGAACAGCGCCTGACGGTGCTCGTACAGCAGCGCCACCAGCAGCCCCACGCCCGCGAGGGCGGCGTCCAAAGGCATGACCAGCTTCGCGTTGCCAAGCCACACGCTGCGCACCGGAGCCCTGCGCTCCAGAGCCACCGCCAGATTCACGGCCGTGATCTCGCTCCCGAACAGCACCGCCGCCGATCCCGCGATGCGCGCCACGTCAGCGAGCGTCGCCACCCGCACGTCGCCCACCGTGCCGCCCATCAGCACGTAGTACGTCGCCCCGGCGAGCAGCAGCGATATCGCCGAGTGGCCGACGTTAAACAGCGTTTTGTAAAACGGCACTCCCCGGCGCACGATGACATCGGTCCACAACGTCGCGAGCACCGCGACGAACGCCGCCAGATACGGCCCCACGATGAGCATGCAGGCATAGAACACCGCGAACCCGGCCGACACCGCGCCGCCGCGCGCCATGGGCACGATCATCATGTCGAGCACGCAGCCCATGACCAGGAAGAACGCGACGTCCGCCAGCACCGCGCGCGTCGTCGTGCTCAGGCCCTCGAGGTCACCCCAATGAGCCGAGGCGGCGACGGCGACGAGTCCCGCGGCGCTCACCAGCCAGACGTATACCTTAAGTGCCTTGGACATGACCGCTCCGCCGCGCGTGGGGTAGCTCCCCCTGCTGCCACAGCTCCACCAGCACGCGCACAACCTCCGCGTCGAATTGCGTCCCCGAGCCGCGCGACAGCTCCGCAATCGCCGCGTACTCCGGCATCGCCGGGCGATAGGGCCGGTCGGAGGTCATCGCGTGAAAAGCGTCGGCCACCGCGATGATGCTCGCCGCCACGTCTATCTGAGCACCGCTCAGGCCGTCGGGATAGCCGGTTCCGTCCGGCCGCTCGTGGGTCGCCCGCACGATGTTTGCGGCCCCCGGCTGCACCTCAATCGCCGCCACTATCCTTTGCCCCTCCGCCGGATGCTGCTTGATCAGCGCCCAGTCCTCCTCAGTGAGCTTCTCCTTCTTGTTGAGCACCGACTCCATGACGAACTTGCCGATGTCGTGCAGGCGCGCCGCGAACAGCAGCGCCTCCATGCGCGTCTCGGGAAAATCGAGCTGCCGCGCCAAGGCCTCCGCCAGCGCGCTCACATGGTCGGAATGATCCTCCGTATACGCGTCATACGCCTCCAGCGCATTAGCCAGAGCATCCACCGTCTGCTGATGCACCTCGCGCATGTCCACGTAGCCCTTGAAGGCATACCGCGCCCAGAATAACGGCAGCAGGAACAGCGCGACTCCGACGTAGCGCAGGTCCGGGACCTGGTACACCATCGCCATCAGCACGCCGAACGGGGCCAACGCCAGGTACCGCGGCCCCATCCACCCGAAGCCCACGCGCCACGTGCCCAGGAGGTGGCGGCTCTCTTGGAGCGCGACGGCGATCGCCACCGCGAAGCTGTTGACCAGGGTGTACGTCAGACC
>CP070648.1:833921-859138 GCA_020354555.1 Armatimonadota bacterium
ACTGCGCGAGCAGAGCACTGTAGAGCTTGAGGAACGATTGCGCAACTTGCACGACGAGTGGTTTCGCCTGCGCTTCCAGCAGGTGAGCAAGCAGTTGCCCAACCCGATGCGCATTCGGGAGGTGCGCAAAGACATGGCCCGCATCCTGACGCTCCTCTCGGAGCGCGAGGCGAGCGGCGGCGCGGGTGGCTGAGCCGACCCGCGCGTCGCCACCGAAAACAATGGCAGTGATGGGTGACATCTGATTATGGCGGAACGCACGAGAGCAGTGAGAAAACAGCGCGAGGGCGTCGTCGTCAGCGACAAGATGGACAAGACCGTCGTCGTCGCCGTGGAGCAGCGGGGCCCGCACCCGCTCTACCGCAGGGTGGTGAAGCGGACGACCAAGCTCGTCGCCCAGGACGATGAGAATCGCTGCGGGATCGGCGACCGCGTCACCGTCACCGAGACGCGGCCGTTGAGCAAGCGCAAGCGGTGGCGCGTGACGGCGGTGATCGAAAAGGCGAAGTAGCTGTCGCACGCGTCCCGGCGCCCGTCGCGGCGGCGGGCACGCGGCCGGTTGCGCATCGGGCAGGCGGACAAGAGATTCAATGAAGAAACACGCGATAGAGAACATACGCAACGTCGGCATCATCGGGCACGGCGGGTCGGGTAAGACGAGCCTGGCCGAGGCGCTGCTGTTCGCGGCCGGGATCATTGACCGCCTGGGCAGCGTCGACGCGGGAACCACGGTCAGCGACAGCGACCCCGACGAGATCGAGCGCAATATCTCCATCACCAGCGCCCTGCTGCCGCACGAATGGCGCGAGCATAAGATCAACCTCCTGGATACGCCGGGCTACGCCGATTTCATCGGCGAGGTCATCTCGTCCCTGCGCGTCGCGGACGCCGCAATCATGGTGGTCGACGCCGTCGCCGGGGTGGAAGTGCAGACCGAGCGCTACTGGCAGATGGCCGCGAGCCGGGGCCTCGTGTCGCTCATCGTCGTCAACAAGATGGACAAGGAGGGCGCCGACTTCGCATCGGCAGTCGAGTCCGCGCGCGATCGCCTGGGGTGCAATGTGATCCCGCTGTACGTGCCCATCGGTAGCGCGCAGAACTTCCGCGGTGTGATTGACGTGCTCTCCGAGCAGGCGGTCGTGTACTCCGGCGGCAAGGCAAGCCGCGAGGCGGTGCCGGCGGACATGGCCGACGATGCGGCCGCCGCTCGCGAGCAGTTGATGGAGGCGGCGGCGGAAACGGACGACGCGCTCACCGAGAAGTACTTGGAGCAGGGCAGTCTCACGACCGAGGAGACGCGCAACGGACTGCGCGCGGCGGTGATCGCGGGGAACGCCGTGCCCGCAATTCCCGCTGCGGCGACGGCGCGTATCGCCGTTGATGTGGTGGCCGACGCAGTCGTGTCGTACCTGCCTGACCCGACGCAGTCGCCGCCGCTGACCGCGGCGCAGGGAGAGGAGCAGATCGAGCTTCGCGCCGACCCGGAGCAGCCCCGGGCGGCGCTGGTCTTCAAGACCATGGCCGACCCCTACGCGGGGCGCCTCTCGGTGTTCCGCGTGTGCCGCGGCACCATGCACTCCGACGCCAACGTCTACAACGCCAACCGCAACCGGCGCGAGCGCATCGGGCAGATCTTCATCGCGCGCGGCAAGCAGCAGGAGGCGGTGGCCTCCGTCGCGGCCGGCGATATGGGCGTGATCGCCAAGCTGCACGATACGGTCACCGGCGACACGCTGTGCGACGAGCACGCGCAGGTCATCTTGCCGGGCTTCGATTTTCCCGAGCCCGTGCTTGCGGTGTCGGTGCAGCCCAAGACCACGGGCGACGAGGAGAAAGTGAGCAGCGCGCTCGACCGGCTCCGTGAAGAAGACCCGACCACCGGTATCAGCATCGCCGCGGACACGCACGAGACGCTCCTGTCCGGCATGGGCGACCTGCACCTGGAGGTCATCGTCGGCCGGCTGCGGCGCAAGTTCGGCGTCGCGGTCGAGACCAGTACGCCCCGCGTGGCGTACAAGGAAACCGTGACCAAGACGGTGGAGGTGCAGGGCAAGTACAAGCGCCAGACCGGGGGCCGTGGGCAGTACGGCGATGTATGGCTGCGGGTGGAACCGCTGGAGCGCAGCGCGGGGCTGGAGTTCGTAGATAAGATCGTGGGCGGCGTGGTGCCCAGGAACTACATTCCGGCGGTCGAGAAAGGGGTCGTCGAGGCGGCGCAGCGCGGCGTGCTCGCGGCGTATCCGCTGGTCGACCTGCGCGTGACGCTGTACGACGGCTCCTACCACAACGTGGATTCATCGGACATGGCGTTCAAGATCGCCGGCTCGATGGCGCTGCAGAAGGCGGTGGCGGAGGCGGAGCCGCGGCTTCTGGAGCCGATCATGAGCGTCGAAGTGGCCGTGCCCGATGAATACATGGGTGACATCATCGGCCATCTCAACGGCAAGCGCGGCCGGATCCAGGGCATGGAGCCCGGGCCGGCGGGAATGCAGATCGTCAGGGCCCAGGTGCCTCTCGCCGAGCTCTTCGCGTACGCCACCGAGCTGCGCTCGATGACTCAGGGCCGCGCCAGCTACTTGATGAAGGCCTCGCACTACGAACAGGTCCCGGGCCATATCGCCCAGCGCATCGTCGAGGAGGCGCAGGAGCGTAAGGCGGACGAGCAGCAGCGCTGAGCCCGGCCGGCCGCGAACGCGAATGGCACAAGCCGAGCGATACGGGCGGCAGCGATCGAACGCCGCGAAGTGAATAGAGGCGAAGGCGGAGCAGGGCAATGATACAAATGTCCACGCGGCTGAAGGTAGCCGACAACACGGGCGCTCGCCAGATAGAATGCATTCGAGTGCTGGGCGGATCCGCCCGTAAGTACGCGCGCGTCGGCGATACCATCGTCGCCGCGGTGAAGCAGGTGAGCCCCGGGGCGCCGATCCGCAAGGGCGAAGTGGTGAAGGCCGTCATCGTGCGCACGCTTCAGCCCGTGGGACGGCCTGACGGCTCGCACATTCGCTTCGACGAGAACGCCGCGGTGCTGATTACCGATTCGAACGATCCGCGGGGGACGCGCATCTTCGGCCCGGTGGCGCGCGAGTTGCGCGACCGCGAGTTTACGAAAATCGTGTCCCTGGCACCGGAGGTGGTCTAGACCGGATTGTTCATGACGAGTTGAGACCCGGCGCGCAGGGCGCGCTTCGGCTGCGCCCGAGGCGCACGAGCGTCATGGATAAGCGCAGCCAATGAGGTGAGGCGGACCGGAAGAGTTCCGCCCACCCGGATACGGGGCACCCGGAGAACCGAGCTATGGCACGCACAACGCAACTGGACATCAAAAAGGGAGACACCGTTTACGTACTCAGGGGCAAGGACCGCGCGCACCGGATGGAGGGGCGCGAGGAGGAACTCGCGCGCCTCGAGCCCGCGCGCCTCAAGCGCGAGGCGGAGAAGGACCCCGGCCGGCGCGGCAAGGTGATCGGGGTCATCCGCGACAAGCGCCAGGTCCTAGTGGACGGCATCAATATGATCACCAAGCACGCCCGGCCGCGGGGCATGACCTCGCGCGCCGCGCAGATGCAGACCGGCCGCATCCAGCAGCCGGGACCGCTGCACATCTCCAACGTCATGCTCGTGTGCCCGCGCTGCGATCGCCCCGCCAAGGTCACGCGCCGCGAGGTTTCGGGCAAGCGCATCCGCGTCTGCCGCCGCTGCAGCGAGTACATTGACGAAGTCTGAGTCCCGACGGAAGTGTCGCTATGACTGAAGATACGCCACGGACAGAAGACGTGCGACCGGAATCGGAGCCAGCCGCGGCCGAGGCAGCGCCCGAGTCCGCGTCAGACGCCGCGCCGGCCGCCGATGTTGCGGAGCCAGCCGACGTTCCGCAGGCGGGCGTTGAGGCCGAGCCGGCCGCCCAAGAGCCCCAGTCCGCAGCCGCGCCCGAAGCGCCGGAGGAGCCGGAGCAGCCGGAGCAGGACGCCGAGCCGAAAGCCGAGCGCAAAGCCAAGCCGGCCAAGCCAAAGGCGGAGGCCAAGGCCGAGGGCGAGGGCAAGGATAGACCAAAGGCCGAGGGCAAAGGCAAGGCGAAGGCCGAGGGCAAAGGCAAACCAAAGGCCGAGGGTAAAGGCAAGCCAAAGGCCGAGGGCAAAGGCAAGCCAAAGGCCGAGGGCAAGCCGCAGCGCAAGCCCGAGCCGCCCGAGGAGAAGCTCCCGCCGCGGCTCCAGGTGCGCTATCGGGAGGAGATCCTGCCCGAGCTGATGCGTGAGCTGGGTCTCGGGAATCCGATGGAGGCGCCGCGAGTGACGAAGGTCGTCATCAACATGGGTGTCGGCGTCGCGACCCAAGAGCCGAAGGCGCTCGAAGGAGCGGCCAACGAGCTGGCCCAGGTCGCGGGGCAGCGTCCGGCGATTACGCGGGCGCGCAAGTCAATCGCTGCGTTCAAGGTGCGGGAGAAGAACCCGATCGGCTGCCGCGTGACCCTGCGCGGCGACCGCATGTACGAGTTCCTCGACCGGCTGTTTAACGCGGCGCTGCCGCGCATCCGCGACTTTCGCGGCCTGGCCCCGCGTTCGTTCGACGGACGCGGCAACTATACCCTGGGCATCCGGGAGCACCTCATTTTCCCGGAGCTGGACATAGATGAGATCGAACGCGTGCGCGGGATGAACATCACCATCACGACGTCCGCAAAGACCGACGAGGCGGGCCGGGCCCTGCTCACCAAGCTGGGCCTGCCGCTGCGCGAGAGCTGAAGGAGAGGCGAGTGGCCAAGAAGGCGCTGATCGAGAAGGCCAACCGCGAACCGAAATTCCGAGTTCGCCGGTACCATCGTTGCCAGGTCTGTGGGCGGCGGCGGGCGTACTACCGCAAGTTCGGCATGTGCCGGATCTGCCTGCGCAGTTTCGCCCACCGCGGGCTCCTGCCCGGCGTAACCAAGGCAAGTTGGTAGGAGGAGGCCCATGTCCCAGACCGACCCGATAGCGGACATGCTGACTCGCATCCGCAACGCGTGCGGCGTCCGTCACGAGCAGGTGGAGATTCCAGCGTCGCGGCTCAAGCTCGACATCGCGAAGATCCTGCGCGCCGAGGGGTATATCCAGAAGTACGAGATGCGCGACGACAACAAGCAGGGCGTGCTTGTGCTCACTCTCAAGTATGGCCAGGGCCGCGAGCCGGCGATTGTGGGGCTGCGCCGGGCGAGCAAGCCCGGGCGCAGGACCTATGTCGGCGCGCGCCGCATACCGCGCGTGATGGGCGGGCTCGGCACCGCGATCATATCAACGCCGCAGGGTCCGATGACCGGCCGCGAGGCGCGGCGTCGGGGGATCGGCGGCGAGGTCATGCTCTACGTGTGGTGACGGGGTTGGACAGATGGTTACGGGAGGACACTGAGAAATGTCGCGCGTAGGCAAACAACCGGTGCCGGTGCCGTCGGGCGTGACCGTCGAGATGCACGACGGGCGCATCGTCGTCTCCGGCCCGAAGGGCACGCTGGAGCGCGAGCCTCACCCCGACATGACGGTGCGCATAGAGGCGGGCGCGATAACCGTCGAGCGCCCGAGCGACGGGCGCGAGCACAGGTCCTTGCACGGACTGACGCGAACACTGATCGCCAATATGGTGACGGGCGTGACGGACGGTTTCCGCAAGAGCCTGGATCTCGTGGGCGTTGGCTACCGCGCGCAGATGCAGGATCGCAAGCTCGTGCTTCAGGTTGGCTTCTCGCACTCCGTCGAGGTGCACCCACCGCAGGGGGTGGAGCTGTCGCTGGAGACCTTCACCCCGATGGCTGACAACAACTACCTCGCGGCCCGCATCATCGTCGAGGGCATTGACAAGCAGAAAGTGGGTCAGCTCGCCGCCGATATCCGCGCCGTGAGGAAGCCGGAACCCTACAAAGGCAAGGGCCTGCGTTACACCGGCGAGGTCGTCCGCCGCAAGGCGGGCAAGGCGGCGGTGAAAGTCGGGATCGGCTAGCAGGACCCGTTTCGACATTGCGCACGGCCCGCGTTGCGCAGCGGGCTGTGGTTGAAAGGAAGCGCGCGTGACACCGACAGCAGAAAAGGTCAAAGGGCGGCAGCGCCGACGCCGAGGCGTACGCCAGCGCGTGTTCGGCGTGCCCGAGCGGCCGCGCCTGTCCGTGTTCCGCAGCGCGCGTCACATCTACGCTCAGATCATCGATGATCTTGCCGGGCGCACGTTGGCTGCGGCGTCCACGCTCGATCCTGAACTGCACGCTCGCCTGCCGCGCGGCTCGAATCGTGAGGTCGCTCGCGAGGTCGGCAAGGCGCTCGCCGCGAAGGCCCGCGCCGCGGGCGTGACCAAGGTCGTCTTCGACCGCGGCGGCTACCTGTATCACGGCCGCATCGCGGCCGTGGCAGACGGAGCGCGCGAGGGAGGACTCGAGCTGTGACGACGGCCGACACGGGCGGGCGCGGATGACAAGGAGTAACCATGCCGAGAATTGACGCCTCGGAGTTGATGATCGAGGAACGGGTGATCGCTCTCAACCGAGTGCAGAAGGTGCATAAGGGCGGGCGCACGCTGCGCTGGAATGCCCTGGTCGTGGCCGGTGACGGCGCGGGCGTCGTCGGGGTCGGACTGGGCAAGGCGGCGGAGGTGCCGGAGGCGATCCGCAAGGGCGCCGAGGATGCCAAGAAGGAGCTGCGGCGGGTCGCCCTGCTCGGGACGACCATACCTCACGAGGTGGTAGGGGAGTTCGGGGCGGCGAAGGTCATCCTGCGCCCCGCGAGCCCGGGTACCGGCGTCATCGCTGGCGGCGCCGTGCGCGCGGTGGTTGAGGTCGCCGGGATCAAGGACATCCTGACCAAGTCGTTGGGCAGCGCCAACCCAATCAACATCGCCCGCGCCACGATGAAGTGCCTGACGGCGCTGACGACTCCGCAGCAGGTCGCGGCGCGCCGCGGCAAGCCGCCGTCGGAAATCATTGACGCGTACTCTCCGCCGCGGGGGCAACAGGTGGCGCTGACCGAGGCGCCGGCGGAGGGCGGCGGGGCGTCGGACGCAGGCGACGCGGAGCATACTCAGAAGGAGCAAGCTCGCAATGCGCAGGCTCAAGATAACTCTGGTACGTAGCACGGCAGACCGGCTGCGCAACCAGCAGCACACCGCGCGCTCCCTGGGCCTCACGCGCATTCGCAAGACCGCGCTGCACCGCGATACGCCGCAGGTCAGGGGTATGATCCGCGCCATCCGCCATTTGGTCGAGGTGGAGGAAGTGGAGGCCGAGGGGGCGGAGTGAGCGCGCACCTGTCATCGCGCACGGCACGGATTTCGCGTATAATAAAGAGGATCGGCCGGGACGTTGAGCCGCCTACTGTGAACTGACTGACAGTGCCCGACCAGTGTCGGGCACGGCGCAGAGATGGCCGCCGGAGTTTTCATGCGGAGTCCGGCTTCGACTGTCACGCGACAGCGCAACGCATGAGTGTTGTGAGATCGTATCAAGCAAGGGTTGTAAGATGAGGATAGGACAGCTATCGCCGACGCCGGGATCGAAGAGGCGACGCAAGCGCGTCGGGTTCGGCATCGGCTCGGGCCGCGGCAAGACGTGCGGCCGCGGCATGAAAGGGCAGCATGCGCGCGGCAGCGTGCCCCCGCGCTTCGAGGGCGGCCAGACGCCGCTTTATCGGCGCATGCGGAAGCTGCGCGGCGTCTCCAAGGCCGCCATGCCGCGAGGCATGTTCCGCAAGGAATACGCGATTGTCAATGTCGGGCAATTGGCGCGCTTCGACGCCGGCACGAACGTGACGCCGGAGTTGCTCGTCGAGTCCGGCGTCATCAAGTCCGTCAGGGACGGTGTGCGCGTCCTCGGCGAAGGGGAGATCACGAAGCCCCTGCGCGTCCTTGCCGCCCACTTCAGCGCGTCGGCGCGCGCCAAGCTGGAAGGCGCCGGCGGATCGGTGGAGGAGGCCTGAGGTGACCGGCTCCCTCGGATCACTGGTGGCCGCCTTCAAGCTGCCCGACCTGCGGGGGCGGATACTGTTCGTGTTCGCCATGTTCGCGGTGTTCGTGTGCGGCCTGCACATACCGATTCCCAATATCGACCGCGCCATGATGAATCAGCTGTTCGAGAAGGGCGGGGATCTGCTCGGCCTGTTCGACGCGTTCTCGGGCGGCGCCCTGCGCAAGTTCTCGATCTTCGCCATGGGCATCATCCCGTACATCAATGCTTCGATCATCTTCCAGTTGCTGGGCATGGCCTCCCCGCGCATCCAGGAACTCGCGCGCGAGGGCGAGAGCGGGCGGCGCAAGATATCCCAGTACACGCGCTACCTCACCATCGCGCTCGCCATGCTCCAGGCGTTGGGGCTGACGCTGATGCTCCGCCGCCAGGAGGTCATCGTAACGCCGTCGGTGCTGGGACTGGTGCCGATGGCGCTCACGCTCACCGCCGGCACCGCGTTTCTCATGTGGTTGGGCGAGCAAATCACCGACAAGGGCATCGGCAACGGCGTCTCGCTTATCATCTTCGCGGGGATCATGGCGAGCGTGCCGTACGACGTTTTGCGGACCTGGGAGGCATTGCGCAGCCAGGTATTCGGCATCAGCAATGTCGCGTTCCTGGCGATCATCCTCGTCGGCACCATCCTCGCCATCGTCTACATGCAGCAGGGCCAACGCAAGATCCCGGTGCAGCACGCGAAGCGCGTCGTCGGCACGCGCATGTACTCCGGCTCCAGCACCTACCTGCCGCTGCGCGTCAACTCGGCAGGCGTGATCCCGATCATCTTCGCGATCTCCGTCGCGATGTTCCCGGCGACCGTCGCCCAGTTCATCCCGGTGCCCGAGGCGTGGGAGGACATGCGCGCAACCGTGCTCAGGTGGTTCAGCCCGGGCAACAGCGCGGCGGGATCGACGATCTATTTCTTGCTCGTCATCTTCTTCACCTACTTCTACACCGCGGTGACATTCAACGTTGAGGAAGTCTCGGATAACCTGAAGAAGAGCGGCGGTTACGTCCCCGGCATCCGCCCGGGCAAGCCGACGCGCGACTACCTCGACCGGGTGCTGGTGCGCCTGACCCTGGCGGGCGCGCTGTTCCTCGGCGTCATCGCGCTCATGCAGTTCTACGTCCAGGACATCACCGGCGTTCGCACCTACACGCTGGTTGGGGGAACGTCGCTGCTGATTGTGGTCGGCGTCGCCCTGGAGACGATGCAGCAAATCGAGGCCCATCTGGTCATGCGCCACTACGAGGGGTTTATCCGCTGATGCGCGTGATCATGTTCGGGCCTCCGGGCGCCGGCAAGGGCACCATCGCGGGGGCGCTCAACGAGAAATGGGGCATTCCGCACATCGCCACCGGTGACATGCTGCGGGAGCACGTGAGACAGGGCACGGATCTCGGCCGCAAGGCCCGGGAGCACATGGACGCCGGTGAACTCGTGCCCGATGACCTGATACTGGAGATGGTGCGGCGGCGGCTCGGCGAGCCGGATGCGCAGCGTGGATTCATACTCGACGGCTTCCCGCGCACTCTCCCGCAGGCAGAGGCGCTGGATGATATGCTGGACGGCGGCGTGGACGTCGTTCTCGACCTCCAGGTGCCCGAGGAGGAACTGATACGGCGCCTGTCGGGGCGGCGGGTGTGTGCGGACTGCGGGGCGATCTACCAAGTGGACACGATGCCTCCGCAGCGGCCGGGCATCTGCGACCGTTGCGGTGCGGATCTGATGCAGCGCAGCGACGATGCGCCGCAGGCGGTGCGTCGGCGGCTCGAGGTGTACCGGGCGCAGACGGCGCCGGTGTTGGCGCACTATCGCGAGCGGGGGCGGCTGCGCGCGGTGGATGGAACGCGCGGCTCGGCGGCGGTGATCGAGGAGGCCGCGACCGCGCTGCCCGCGGGCGAGAACGGTGCGCGATAGAGCGCGGGCGACGCGCGGGCCGGCGGTCGTCGTCAAGACCGAGGCTGAAATCGAGGCCATGAAGCGGGCGGGCAAGGTCGTCGCGGAGGCGCTGGCGGCGATGCGCGCGGCGATCGTGCCGGGGATGGACACGGCTGAACTCGATCGGATCGCGGAGGCGCTGATTCGCAGCCGCGGAGCGGTGCCGTCGTTCAAGGGGTATAACGGGTTTCCGGCGAGCGTCTGCGTGTCGGTCAACGACGAGGTCGTGCACGGGCTGCCCGGGCGCGGGAGGTTGAGAGAGGGCGACATCGTAGGCATAGACGTGGGCGCGATCGCCGACGGGTATCACGCCGATGCTGCGGCGACGTACGCGGTGGGCAAGATCAGCCCGCAGGCGCGGCGTCTGGTGCGGGTGACGAGGCAGGCGCTGTACGACGGCATCGCGCAAGCGCGGGCGGGGCGCACGCTGCGCGACCTCGCGCGCGCGATTGAGGCGCGCGCGGCGGGCAGCGGGTATTCCGTGGTGCGCGAGTTGGTCGGTCACAGCATCGGCCGGGAGATGCACGAAGGGTTGCAGGTCGCCAACTACGCGGACGGGGCGACCGACCTGGAGTTGCGCCCCGGCATGACCCTGGCTATCGAGCCGATGGTCAACGAGGGCGGCTGGGAGATTACAAAAGACGCCGACGGCTGGACCTTCCGTACCCAGGACGGCAGCCTCAGCGCTCACTGGGAGCATACCGTCGTGGTGCGGGATGGCGCCGCCGAAATCATTACCGCCCACTAGGGCGCCGAACGAGGAGAGCCTTTGTCGAAGGAAGCTCCCATCGAGGTAGAGGGGACGGTCACCGAGACTCGGCCGAACGCCATGTTCAGGGTCAAGCTGGAGTCGGGGCACGAAGTGCTCGCGCACGTCTCGGGCAAGATCAGGATGTCGTACATCCGCATCCTGCCCGGCGACCGGGTCAAGGTGGAGGTCTCGCCCTACGACTTGAGCCGCGGGCGCATCGTGTGGCGCTACAAGTGACGCGCCTCGCCGCGCGCGGCGCACGGCGAGGAGAGGATGTGACATGAAGGTCAGAGCTTCGGTCAGGAAAATGTGTGACCGCTGCAAGGTCGTGAAGCGTGGTGGCAAGGTGCGCGTGATCTGCAGCGATCCGAGCAAGAGCGCCAAGCACAAGCAAGTGCAGGGCTGAGAGGTACTGAGATGGCACGAATCGCTGGTGTAGACCTGCCGCGCGACAAGCGCGTCGAGGTCGCGCTCACGTATATCTACGGCATTGGGGTCTCGCGCAGCCGGGCGCTGCTCGCGCAGACCGGGGTCGCCCCGGACACGCGGGTTCGCGATCTGACCGACGAGGAAACGACGCGGTTGCGCGACGCCCTCGCCGAGGAGTACCGCGTCGAGGGCGACCTGCGGCGCGAGGTGACCGGCAATATCAAACGCCTGATGGAGATCGGCAGCTATCGCGGCCTGCGCCACCGCCGGGGCCTCCCGGTGCGGGGCCAGCGCACCAGCACCAACGCCCGCACGCGTAAGGGCCCCCGCCGCACGGTGGGCGTGCGCCGTGGCAGCGGCAAGAAGTAGCCGGCGCGGGCCCGTGCTCGGGCACGGGATGGCGACGGGAACAGTAGATCGGCGGGCGAGAGGTAGCGACAGGAGCACTACATGAGGAAAGGGCCGAGACAGCGAAGGCGCGAGCGGCGTTCCGTTCCCTACGGGCGCGCTTATATCAAGTCCACGTTCAATAACACCGTGGTCACCATCACCGACCCCAATGGCAATGCGGTCGCGTGGGCGAGCGCGGGGTCGGTGGGATTCAAGGGCACGCGCAAGGGAACGCCGTTCGCGGCGCAGTCAACTGCCGAGACGGTGGCGCGTCGCGCCATGGAGATGGGCATGAAGCGCGTGGACGTGTACGTCAGGGGCCCCGGCTCCGGGCGCGAGACGGCGATCCGCTCGCTGCAGGCCGCCGGTCTCGAGATCGCAGTCATTCGCGATATGACGCCGATACCCCACAACGGGTGCCGGCCGCCGAAGCGACGACGCGTATGAACCGCCTTGCCCGCGACCGGCGGGGACGAGCAAAGCATCGCCGGCGCGGCCTGGCGCAGGGAGTGTGGGTTGCGAATCGCACGGACACACGGACACCAGGGAGCCATCGGTTTCTCGTACGTCGTGCCTTGGTGGCTTGGTGGTATGGATAGGAATTCTCAGGGGAGCGAAGTTCATGGCACGATATAGAGACGCGCGCTGCCGTCAATGCCGGCGCGAGGGCGTGCGGTTGTACCTCAAGGGCGACCGGTGCTATACGCCCAAGTGTGCGGTGGAGCGGCGGACGTATCCGCCGGGGCAGCACGGCCAGGGGCGGCGCAAGATGTCGGACTACGGGCTGCAGCTGCGCGAGAAGCAGAAGCTGCGCAAGATCTACGGCGTCCTCGAGCGCCAGTTTCGCCGCTACTTCCAGGAAGCCGAGCGCCGTCCGGGCGTCACCGGCGAGAATCTGCTGCAGTTGCTGGAGCGGCGCCTGGACAATGCGGTCTATCGCCTCGGGTTCGCCGGATCGCGCAGCCAGGCGCGCCAACTCGTCGCCCACGAGCACTTCGCGGTCAACGGCAGGACGGTCAACGTGCCCTCCTACGTGGTCAGGCCGAGCGACGTCATCGAGGTGCGCGAGGGCAGCAAGCAGGCGGAGCCGATTCGGGTCAGCCTGTCCGCGGTCGGTACCCGGCGCCTGCCGGAGTGGCTCGAACTCGATGCCGAGAACATGCGGGGCACCATCGTCTCCTTCCCGAGGCGCGAGGACATAGACGTGGAGGCGCAAGAGCAACTCGTGGTCGAGTACTACTCCCGTTAGCCCCCGCCCAAAGGAGCGCATCCCGATGCTTCTAGATACTGTCAGCGCGAAAATCGAAAGACTCGACGACGCGTCGGATCCGACGTACGGCAAGTTTCAGGTCGAGCCCCTGGAGAAGGGATACGGCACGACGCTCGGCAACGCCCTGCGGCGCGTGCTGCTGACGTCCATCCCCGGGGCGGCGGTCGTCGCGGTACGCATCGAGTCCGTGCTGCACGAATTCTCCTCCGTCCCCGGCGCGGTCGAGGACACCACGGAGTGGCTCCTCAACATCAAGGAGCTTGCCATCCGCGTCACCGACAGCCAGCTCGGGCGCGGCGAGGCCCCGCTCATCCTGCGCTTGGACCGCGCCGGCCCCGGCGAGGTCCTGGCTGCGGATATCGAGACGCCGGCCGAGGTCGAGATCGTCAACAAGGATCTCCACCTGGTCACGCTCGACGGCGAAGATGCGCGCCTCGCGGTCGAGTTGGATGTCGAAGTCGGCACCGGCTATATCGTCGCCGAGGAGCAGCAGCGGAAGCACGAGATCGGAACCATCCCCGTGGATGCCATCTTCTCGCCCGTGCGCCGGGTGACGTTCCGCGTCGAACCGACGCGCGTGGGACATCTCACGGACTACGACCGCCTCACCTTCGAGGTGCGCACCAACGGCACTATCGGGCCCGCGGACGCTATCAGCGAGGCGGCGAAGATACTCGATCGCTACCTCATCCTGTTCTTCGACTTCTCCGCCGAGGAACGCGAGGAGGCGCCGAGCGCCGAGGCCGACCTCGCCCGTCAGCGCCTGCTCGAAACACGTATGGAGGATATGGATTTCTCGGTTCGCACCAACAACTGCCTGCGCAAGGACGGCATCACCACCGTCGGGGAACTCATCGAACGCAGCGAGAGCGATCTCATGCAGATCCGTAATTTCGGGCGCAAGTCGCTCAACGAGGTCAAGGCGAAACTCAAAGACCTCGGGCTGGGCCTCGCGGGTTCGGAAGGCGTGGAGTCCGACGAGGAGGATCTCGAGCCGACCGAGATCGGCGCCGAGGATGAGGCCGCGTCGGAGGATGACGAAGACACGGTAGGCTGAAGCCGTCGGGCGGGACGAGCTTGTCAGGGAGCAGCACGGAGCATGAGACACAGGCTAGCCGGAAGACGATTGGGAAGGCCCACCGACCAGCGCATGGCGCTGCTGCGCGGGCTGGTGTCGGATGTGCTGTGGCACGGGAAGGTGAAGACCACCCACACCAGGGCCAAAGAAGCGCGCCCGCTCGTCGAGAAGCTGATCACTCTCGCTCGCGAGGATACCGTCCACCACCGGCGCGAGGCACGCAAGTTCCTCAACGATCGCGACTTGGTGGCGCACCTTTTCCTCAAGGTCGCGCCCACGTACCGAGAGCGCACCGGCGGGTACTCCCGCATCATCCGTACCGGGATGCGCCGCGGCGACGCCGCACCCATGGCCCGCCTGGAACTCGTGGACTACGAGGCAGGCACGTGAGACGCCAACCGCGAGACGCGTCCCCGGCATCGCGACGGCGGGATCGCCGGCCGGGATCCGATTGCGAGAGCGGCATCTGAGATTTCGGATCTGACACTTCAGCGCCTGCATGGCGAACATCAAGCTGGTCGTTGAATACGACGGCACCGGTTACTGCGGCTTCCAAAGGCAGTCGCGCCTGCCGACCATTCAGGGCGAGCTTGAGGCCGCCCTGGGCAAGCTGCTCGACGAACCGGTCGCGATAACGGCGGCCGGCAGAACCGACGCCGGCGTGCACGCTCTCGGGCAGGTCGTCAATTTCCGGAGCGAGCGTCCGGTGCCCGCGGCGCGGTGGCCGAGGGCGGTCAACCGGTTGCTGCCGCGCCAGATAGTGGTCAAGCGCGCGCAGGAGGTCGGCGACGATTTCCACGCGCGCCGGATGGCGACAAGCAGGCGGTATCAGTATACGATTCTGAATCGCGGCGAGCCGTCGGCGCTGCTGGGGCGGTTCGCCTACCAGACCGGCGACACGCTCGACTTGGCGGCGATGCGGGGAGCGGCGCGCCCGCTCGTGGGCGAGCATGATTTCGCGGCGTTTCAGGCCGCGGGCAGTCCCAGCGCGTCGACCGTGCGTCGCGTGACCGCGGCGCGCGTGATGCGGCTCGGCGACGTCGTGATCGTCGTGATTGAAGCGAACAGCTTCCTGTACCAGATGGCGCGCATCGCGGTCGCGGCGCTGCTCGCTGTGGGCCGCGGGGAGCTGGCGCCGGCCGACGTGCAACGGATAATGAAATCGGGGGATCGCGGCCGTATCGGCCCCCCGGCGCCGCCCCACGGGCTGTGCCTCGTCCGGGTGCGGTACTGATCGGCGCAAGCGCACCGGCATATGCGCGGGGCGCAGCGCCAAAGACGAGGGTTAGCGATAATGCGTACGAAGACCTATAGCCCACGCAAGCAAGACGTGGAGCGCAAATGGCTTGTCGTGGATGCGGCGGGCACGCCGGTCGGGCGAGTGGCGGCGGAGGTGGCGGCGCTCCTGCGCGGCAAGCACAAGCCGATCTACGCGCCGCACGTAGACACCGGGGATCACGTCGTGGTCATCAATGCCGACAAGCTCGTGGCGACCGCTAACAAAGCCACCAACAAGATGGTCTATCACCATTCCGGCTATCCGGGTGGGCTCAAGGCGCACCGCTACGGAGATCTGTTGGCGGAGAAGCCGCAGGAGGTGCTGCGGCGAGCGGTGCGCGGCATGCTGCCCCATAATCGCCTCGGCCGGGCGATGCTGCGCAAGCTCAAGATTTACCGCGGCCCCGATCATCCCCACCAGGCCCAGCGGCCACAGCCGCACGTCACGCAGCGCGGCCGCCGCGCCGCAGCTGCGGCGCCGCCGCAGCCCGCGGGTGCAGAGACGGGAGAGAACAATGGCTGAACGATACTACGGAACCGGACGCCGCAAGGACGCCGTGGCCAAGGTGTGGCTGGTCAGCCCCGGTCAGGGGCGGATAACCGTCAACAGCAGGCCGATCGGTCAATACGTGGGGCGCAAGACCCTCGAAGTGCTCGTCCGCGAGCCGCTTGAGGTGACGGATACGATGGCGCGCTTCGACGTCAAAGCCGACACCACGGGGGGCGGCGTGTCCGGGCAGGCCGGGGCGGTGCGCCACGGCATCGCGAGAGCGCTCGTCGCCTACGACGAGAACCTGCGGTCGGTCCTGCGCAAGTCCGGTATGCTCACGCGCGACTCGCGCATCAAGGAGCGCAAGAAGTACGGCCGCAAGCGCGCGCGCCGCGGCTTCCAGTGGACCAAGCGCTAGTCCCGACGCCCGCCGCCGCGCGAGGCGCGGCATAGGGTTGCCGATCGTGCGCTCGGCGGGCGAACCGCCTTCGCCCCGCGCAGCGCAGCCGGATCGGTGAGCAATCGTGGGGCTATGTGGAATAACCCAATCGGTTCTCCTGTTCGCGGAGGGCTCGCCGTGCTGGAGATTCGGTTCGACAACCCCGTCCGGAGAGAACCTTGGGTGACGCGGCTACGCGGGCGCCGGTTGGCGCCGCTCCGGTGATGCCCGGAACTCTGTGGTCTGTGGCCGGTTTCGTCACCCCCAAGCCTATGTGTCATCGCAAGACTTTCACCCTCGTCGCCTGGGCTGTCGTGCTGCTGCTCTGCCTTGCCGGGAGCGGCGTGCTCGCCGCGGCGGCGTACGAGGTCTATTCGATCCAAGAGGGCGACACGCTGGCGACCATCGCCGCGCGCTTCGGCGTTGAGGAATCGGCGATTGCCGAGTTCAACGGTCTCGCCCCGGGAGCCAAGCTCGAGCCGGGCGAATCGCTGATGATCCCCATCGCCCGGGACGCCGCAGCGGGTCGCACGGCCCAGGAGGCGTTCGCGGCCGAGGAGAAGCAGGCGCGCGACGTCGAGGCGGCGGAACTGACCATCAAGCCCGCTGCCCAGGCGCGCAGCGGCCCCGTGGTTGGGTACCTGGGCGTCACGGTGCAGGACGCCGTCGCGGTGGCTGATCCGCGTGGCGATGAGCGCCTGTGCACTATCCCGCGCGGCACGAACGTCTGCGTCTCCTGCCAGTACGGCGAGCACTATGGCATTCTGATGTCCGACGGCGCAGTGGCGTGGGTGCCCAAGCAAGACCTCGGCGTGCAGGCCGTGGAACTCGTGGCGGGGATCGAGGTCCCGGCGGGCGTCAACGGCCGCACGGCGATCGTCGAGGCCGCCTTCCGCTACTACGGGCTGCCCTACCGCTACGGCGGCGTGCCGCCGGGGCCGACCGACTGCTCGGCATTCGTGCAGACCGTGTTCCGCGACCGCGGCGTCCACCTGCCGCGCACCGCCGCCGCGCAGTTCAACGTCGGGTACGGCGTCGCGCTGGATCAGCTTGCCATAGGCGATCGCTTGTACTTCGTCAACAGCGAGGGGTATATCGGCCACACCGGCATCTACATCGGCAACGGCCAGTTCATCCACGCCTCATCCCGGCGCGGGTACGTCGGCATAGATACTCTGCGGTCGGGATTCTACCGCCATCGGCTCGTCGGCGCGCGCCGCCCGTGAGGCGGCCGGCACGCGTCACTGCTTGAGCAGCCACACCTCCGCCACCTGCACGCCGCGCCCGGTGCACCGGCTCCACGTCAACTCCAAGGCCCCCCCCGCCGTCGCCTGTCGCGGTATGTCGAACTCCACCGGCGCGACGGGATCACTCGGCCCGAGTTCCCCGTGGATCTCGAAGCGCCCGTTGGCGGCGAGCTTCGCCGTCGCCCGGTGGCGGCCGGCATAGGTGACGCGCACCCGGTACGACGCATCTGGATCCAGGCCCTCGTAGCGCATTCGCAGCGGCGTGCCGAACAGAGTCTGCCCCTGGCATCGCCACGACAGCCGGCCCTCGTCCCCGCCGAACTCATCCTGCGCGCTGAGGCAGAAGCCGGGATCCGTATCCCACCCCGGCTCGACGACGAGGTGCGGCTCGCTCCAGCGCTGCCCCAGGTTGTCATAGAACCCGCCCGGCCCCGCGTCCTCCCATTCGACGATGCGCCGCATCGCCGCGAGCTTCTCGGTCTCGTCCTTCTCGGCGGCTGCCGCGAGGTCCGCCTCGATCCAGCCGCGGTTGTTGAGCGGCCAGTCGAGCGTGGTCACCATCGCGCCGCGCTCCCAGCCGGAGGCGTGGTGGCGCTCGACGGTGAGCTGCGCGCCGATGCTCTCCCACAGATCGTCCGCGAGTTCGTCAATGCGCGCTCGCCAGTCAGCGTGCGGCCTCTCGGCGTCGGCGCGAGAGAGAATGCTCCTTGCCGCGGCCGCGGCCTCGTCACAGCCGACGTCGCCGGCCCGCGCGAGCGCGCGCAGCGCCTGCTGCTCCAGTCCGCTCTCGAAGCGCAGCCGCGCCTGCACATAGGCATCGTAATACGCGCGCAACAGCATCTGCTGGAACCGCCAGTTCCCCAGCACCTCGCGGCCGGCGCGGCGCTCAAGCGCTTGCCAGTGCACCAGCGTTTCGGCGATGCCGTCGTTATCCGCCGCCGGCCGCTCCCAGTTGCGTTCGAGGGCGAGGATGCCGTCGGCGATGTCCTCGGCCATTTCCTGGGAGATATAGACGCGCCCGTACTCCACCAGCGCCGTGCGGACGTCGGTGTCACGGTCCCACCCCATGACGTTCCAGATGAACTTGTTGACATCGTCGGCAATGCCGTCGGAGTAGGTGACGAAGCCGCACGCGAGGTCGGCGAACCGCTTGTAGATATGCGCGTACTGCGTGGGGCGGGGGGCGATGGGCTCGCGGTTCGCCGTGATGGCGAAAGCCTGATCCCACGCAGGCACCGGGTACTGGCAGCGCACGGTGTGGCAGATGTCGGGGTAGCGGCGGAGCGCATATCTAGCAGGCACCGCCTCGCGCATGTGCTGCATCGTATCTTCGACCCACGGCGCGTACACGATCCCATCGAGCCAGTCCGGCTGCTCCGTCTGCAGGTATTCGTAGAAGTAGTCGAGCGCCTCGCCCCGGAAGTTCTGAGCCGACACCCACATCGTGGATTCGGGATGGATGCGCTTGAGGAGCGCGGCGTGCTCGGCGGTGAGAGGCATGAAATCGCGCGGGTGCAGATTGCCCGGGTCGCCGCCGGGAACGAACACCTCGTCCACGCGCCGGCACGCCTCATAGAGGCGTCGCCGGTTCTCGAGCGCGGCGCGGCGGCCGTCGGGCGTCAGGATGTCGTCCTCGGTGTTCGGCACCCACAGGCAGACGATCAGCCCGTACTGGTGGGCAATCTCGGCCAGCCACAGCGTCATCTCCCACGGATCCACGGGCATGATGGCGCTGTCTGCGACGTCGTCGGGGGTGATCGAAGGGACGATCTCCAGCGCGTTGGCGCCGAAGATGATGAGGTCGCGCAGGTACTGCTCGTAGCGGGCTTTGTCCCAGGCGTCATACGAGTTCGACTTGGCGCGATAACTGGGCTGGTGACCGCGCAGGGCGACCTGCGGCGCGGATGCGACGTCGAGGTCCGCGTCGAGCGTGATTCGACCGTCAGCGAAATCGAGCGCCCGCAGCAAGCGCCCGATGCCGAACAGCCGGCCACGGATGTCATTGCCGGCGACGGCGACGAGCGGGGGCTCCTCCGACGCGCGCACGGCGACCGAGTAGCCCTCCGGAGGGCCTTCCCGGTCCGCACTCAGGGCCACCACGGGCTGGTCCGCCGGCGGTCGGGTCGCGACCGGCCACTCCACGCCGGATCGCCGCTTGACCTCCTCGACGAGCAACTGCACCGCCTTCGCCTCGTGCACGTCGCCCGTGGGGTTGTCCAGGATGATCGTCGCTTCAGTGAGGTCCATGCCTCGCGGCGTCACCGACGCCGATGCCGAAGCCAGGCTCAGCGCTGTGGCTGCGGCGACAAGCACGAAGAGCAGATCCAATGCACCACTCCAGAGATTCGATAGGTGTCGGGCATCGTGATGTATTTCGCAGCGGCGAGCGTTTCCCCTGCGCCGGGCCGGAGGATACCTACTGGCCTGTGATCCCGCTGCTGCGACGGGCGGGCGTTGGAGATCGACGGAATGCGAGGTCGGAAGAAAGGCGACCTGCGGAGCGCGGGAGTGAACTCCCGCATTGAAAGGCAGCGGTTCATCGCCGCACCCCAGAATGACCGCCTGCGCAGCCGCCGTCCGGTGCGCCGTCAGGGGCTCCCGCGCACGGCCGCAGTCATCCGGTCGCAAGGAAGCTGTGGGCAGCGGTGATGTCCCGGGGATGGGGCGAGCGAGGGTGATTCGTCCTTGCGGCGCACGCGGTATGGCCGTCCAATTGACCGGCGGCGGAGGGTTCTGATATAATCCAAATATCCGGGGCGTAGCTCAGTTTGGTAGAGCGCACGGTTCGGGACCGTGAGGTCGGCAGTTCAAGTCTGCCCGCCCCGACCAGCATTCGAAACGCAGAAGGCACGGCGCGCGCCGTGCCTTCATTGTCCTCGATCTCGTTTGATCTGAGCGGTTTCGCCTTACAGCTCCACCTGCACCACGCGGTACATGCTGTCGAGGCGGCTGATCTTCTTCATCACCGCCGGGGGAACCAGGCTGTCCACCGCGAGAACCATCACCGCCTTGCCGCGCGCCGTCCTGCGGCCGACGTGCATGCCCGCGATGTTGATGTCGTCATTGCCCAGAATCGTCCCGACCTTGCCGATCACCCCGGGGCGGTCGTGATGGTCGGCGATGAGCATGTAGCCCGTCGGCTCGAAGTCCACCCGGTACTCGTTGAGGCGCACGATCCGCAGGTCGTTCCGCCCGAACAGGGTGCCCGCCACGACCTGCGCGCCCGGGTCCGACTCAATGCGGCTGGTGATGAGGCTGGCGTAGTCCTCGGCGGTCGTGCTCTTCGACTCCTTGACCTTGAGGCCGCGCTGCTCCGCCAGCAGCGGCGCATTGACCAGGTTGACCGGCTCCTCGAGGGCGGGCTGCAGCAGCCCGACGAGGAGCGAGCGAGTCACGGCGGAGACATCGAGTTCCGCGATCTCGCCGCTATAGGTTATCTCGACGTCCTCGACGTGTCCTTCCGCGAGCTGGGCTTGAAGCCGGCCGATTCGTTCTGCGAGAGTGATATAGGGCTGCAGCGCGGCCAGCGCCTCCGCGCCCACCGGCGAGACATTGACCGCGGTGCGCGCGGGCCGGCCGTGGATGACCTCCACGACCTGCTCCGCCACGTCCACGGCAACCTTGATCTGCGCCTCCTCCGTGGAAGCGCCGAGGTGCGGCGTGAGGATGATGCCCTCGACGTCCGCGAGCGGCGAGTCCTTCGGCGGTTCCTCCTCGAAGACGTCAATCGCCGCGCCGGCGACGACGCCGGCTTTGACCGCCTCGGCCAGCGCCTGCTCGTCAACGATGCCGCCGCGGGCGGTGTTGACAATGCGCAGGCCGCGCTTGGCCTTGGCGAGCCCGGCTTTGCCGATAAGGCCGCGCGTGTCCTTGGTAAGCGGCGTGTGAATCGTGAGGTAGTCCGCCCGGGCAAGCAGATCGTCCAGAGCGACCAACTCCGCGCCGAGTCGCTCCGCGTGTTCCGCGGCGATGAATGGATCGAACACGAGCAGCCGCATCCCGAAGGCGCGCGCCCGCCGCGCGACCTCGGCGCCGATCTTGCCGAGGCCGACGATCCCGAGCACTTTATTGTACAGTTCGACGCCGACGAACTTGCTGCGCTTCCATTCACCCCTGCGCATTGACTCATGCGCGTCGGGTATGCGGCGCGACAGCGCGAGCAGCAGCGCGATGGTGTGCTCGGTCGCCGCGATGGTGTTGCCCTCGGGAGAGTTGAGGACGACAACCCCCCGCCGCGTCGCCGCGGCGACGTCCACGTTGTCCACGCCGACACCAGCGCGCGCGATGACCTTCAGCCGCTTGGCGGCCTCGATGACCTCTGCCGTCACCCTGGTCTGGCTGCGCACAAGCAGGGCGTCGGCCTTGGATATCGCCTGCTTCAACTCATCGGGCGTATGATCCGTCTTGACCACGACCTCGATATCCGGGTCGCGACGCAAGATGTCGAGTCCGGCGTCGGCGATCGGGTCGCTCACCAGCGCCCGAAACGTCGGCCGCGTCTTCTTCGCTCTCTTGGGTTCCTTGCGCGTAGGCATCGTTGGCTATTCCTGTGGGCGTCGCACCGGCTAACGACCGGTCAGCTCTTTGTGGGCAGCATCGAGGGCGGCGCCGATGTCCACTTTCACACCGAGTTCGTGCAACCCCGCGCCGAGCGCCGCCAGGGTGGTCATGATGTCCGTCTCGTTGACGTAGCCCAGGTGCCCGATACGGAACACGGTTTCCTTGAGCTTGCCCTGGCCGCCGGCGAGCACCACGCCGTACTTGTCCAGCAGCAGCGAGCGAACCTTGGCGGGGCCGATGCCGTCCGGGGCGACGATCGCGGTAACGGCGTTCGACGCATACCTGCGATCGGCGAGTAGCTTGAGTCCCATGACATCGCACGCCGCGCGCACGGCGGCGCCGAGACGCCGGTGCCGCGCGAAGCAGTTCTCCAGCCCCTCCTGCTCAATCATGCGCAGCCCTTCATCCAGTCCGTACATCTGCGGCAGGGCCGGCGTCCACGGCGTCTGCCCCTTGTCCATGAACTCCTTTGCCTTCTTCAGGTCGAGGTAGTAGCGGTGCATCTTCGCCTGCGCGTTGGCGGCCCAGGCGCGGTCATTCATCGAGACAAACGCGAGACCCGGCGGCACCATGAATGCTTTCTGCGACGCGGCGGCGACGACGTCGATCCCCCACTCGTCGGTGCGCAGGTCAATCGCCACCAGGCTGCTCACCGCGTCCACCAGCAGCAGCGCGCCGTGATCGCGCACCACCGCGGCAACCGCGGCCACGTCATTGGTGACGCCCGTCGAAGTCTCGTTGTGCGTCACCAGCACTGCCTTGATCCCGCGCGCCGAGTCCTTCTTCAGCCGCGCGGCGACGAGATCCGCATCCACCGCCGCGCCCCACTCCGACGGCATCCGCTCGACGTCAGCGCCGAAGGCCTCGGCGATCTCGGCGAAGCGGTCGCCGAAGGAGCCGATAGAGAGGCTTAGCACTTTGTCTCCGGGTGACAGCGTGCTGACCACCGCCGCTTCCAGCGCCCCGGTGCCGGAACAGGTGAGGGTCAGGACGTCGGCCGTGGTCTTGAATGCGCGCTGCAGCCCTTCGTTGCACCGGTTCTGGAGTTGGGTGAACTCGGGGCCGCGGTGGTTGATCATCGGCTTGCTGCACGCCCGCAGGACGGACGGGGCAACGGGGGTGGGACCGGGTATCATGAGCAACTGCTTTTCTTCCAAAGGACGCCTCCGTTATCTGATGATGCGGATTCGCCCCGGCTGAGCACCGGCGCTTGTACCCCAGCGAACGAGCGACGGGTCATATTATGCTTGGAGAGTGCAGGGCCTGTCAAGAATGGTGTGGAATTCCTCTGTTACGTCCGAAAACTCTCCGTCGTGGTCGAGCGTTTGCCGAGCGCCGCGCCGGGGTATGCACTGAGCGGGAGCCCGTCTCCCCCCGTGCTGGGGCCACGGGAAGCGGAGCCTGAGGGGGTTCCTGGCAGCCCGGCCCCGGCTCAACTCGGGGATTGCTGCGACCCGCCGCAATACATCCTTTGACCCTGTTGCGTCAAGGCGTGCGGGGTGATTGGGAGGGAAGACATGAACCGCGCCCTTTGTCTGGGTCCGCTCCTCTCCGCAGCATTCCTACTGATTCTCCTCACATTCATCTGCTTGAGTCCTGCATCTGCCGACGGCGGCACTTGGCCGCCGATAGCGCAATGGGGTGTCGGCGTTGGCCGGGACGCCGCCCGCCAGGGCGACTACCTCTACATTGCTGCGTCTGCGGCCATGACCATCATGGATGTCTCCTTGCCCAGCCAGCCCCGCCTGGTGGGCTACTACGATCCGCCCTGTTCGTATGTTTGCACTACCATCGCCGTATCCGGCGCGTATGCCTACCTCGGGTCGAGCATGAGCATGTACGTCATTGACGTGACAGACCCGACCGACCCCTTGCAGGTCGGTCACTGTGTAGTGCCGGAGCCGATTCAGGGGCTTGCAGTCGCAGGGCACCACGTCTATGTCGCGGATGGCCGATCCGGGCTGCGAATCGTGGACGTCTCTAATCCCGCGGCCCCTACCCCGGTCGGCTTCTACCTGGCCGCTGGCGAAGCATCCGAGGTAGCGGTCTCCGGCAGCTACGCGTACGTCGTGGATGCGTCGAGAGGTCTACGCGTGGTAGACGTGTCGCAGCCGCAGAAACCGGTACAGGTCGGCTACTGGGAATCAACAAAGCGCCTGTTTCCGAGTGGCGTCGCCATTTTGGGCGGATATGCATATATCGCGGACAGATACTACGCGCACGTGCTCATCGTGGATGTGTCGGATCCTGCGTCCCCGTGGCTCGCGGGCTCGGTTGCTCTTCTCTGGTGCCCGCAGGACATCGAGATAGAGGGCAGGTATGCCTACGTTGCCACTCGGGAGGAACTACCCCAAGACGCCCCGCAGTGGCTGTACGTGTTGGACCTGGCAGACGCTGCGTGTCCAGGGATCGTGGGAGCCTGCCAGACATCTGAAGCTGCCGGCTCTGGTGGCGCGCTGGCGGCCTCGTGGCCGTATGTCTATGTCGCCGGGAACGAGAAGGTGATCGCTGTCGACGTGCTGGATGCGAGCACGCCCCTTGTCGTGGGCCAGTGGGGCTTCGAAACGGGCCGCGTAGCGGCCCAGGGAGGGTATGCCTATGTGGCCACGCACCGCTATCGCCTTGTCGTTATCGATGCGAGCGATCCACAGCAACCCTCACGGTTGGGATCCTGCATTGCCAACGGACAGTCCATAGAAGTCTCGGGAGACTATGTGTACCTCACAGCGCGCGCGTACTACGACACGGGCCTGACCGTCGTTGACGTCTCGACTCCCGGAGAACCGGTTGTCGTTGGCCGCTACGTCGATCCTGAGTGGAATATGTGGCTAGGCCTTGCAGTGGCAGGCCGCTACGTGTATGTAGCGAGAGCGAATAGCCTGTGGATCATGGACGTCTCTGACCCATCCTGCCCGAAACTGGCCGGGGCCCTCGCTGGGCTGAATTGGGCTGAGGACGTGGCGGTGCACGGCGACAACGCATATGTGGCACGCGGTCGGCAAGGACTGTCCGTTGTTGACGTGTCCGACCCGACGCGTCCGGCTGAGATTGGTCACTGGCAGACGCACGGGCTTGCGTACGGTGTTGCGGTTTCGGATAGTCACGCCTACGTCGGCGACTCTAACTCGATGTACGTGCTCGATATCGCTGATCCCTTCAACCCGGTGCCCGTTGGCTCGCTCGCGCTATCAGAGCCGGTCTGGCCGGATTCAAACCTGGTGTCCGATATTGCTGTGTCAGGAGCATACGCGTACGTCGTCACAGGCGGTGCCGGGCTTCGGATCGTGGATGTATCGGATCCGACCCACCCGAAGGAAGTGGCGTTCTGGGACACCCCAGGCGGTGCTCTAGACGTAGCCGTCTCTGACGGCCGCGTCTATGTCGCT
>CP070648.1:859238-864801 GCA_020354555.1 Armatimonadota bacterium
CTGGGACCAGGGCCCGCTGATTCAGGACATCAAGCGGCGCCGCTTCGCCCTCATCATCTCGGTATGGAATCCGGCCGGCGGCGCCAGCGACGAGTGGGGTACCTACGGCAACTACCGCTGGAGTATCGGCATGGGCCGTGCCATTATGCGCAACTACTACCTGGCCAAGCACGCGGGCTACTTCTCCATCACCGCTCCGCTCGACGGCAAGCATCCGTCGTGTTGGGAATTGCACGAGGGACTGCTTCGCGAACGCGAACGGTGATGAGTTCGGGTATCAACAGCGTGGCCCATACCTGAGGGCGGAGGGGGATACGCGCTGCAGCCGGCAAGCGGCCAGCCGTCTCGGCTGGGACCGGTCGGAGTCATGATGCGCCGTTGTCTTGCCGCGCCGCGCCGGTCAGCCCCTGGGACCGCCTCCGCTGTGCGCTCGTCAGTTCCCTGGTGAGGCGGCGCGCCAGTTCAGCCGTGAACCGCTGCGCACCCTGATGGTTCAGGTGCGGGGGATCCGCGTAAGTGAAGCGCCGCGAGTCCGGCTTCGTGAGGTAGTTGAAGAATGGCACCTGATGCCGTCTGGCCAGGTCCCCAATTGCGTGGTTAAAGATCCACAGCGGGGCCTTCGTAGTCTCCGTCCAACGCAGCGACGTCACGCCTTTCACGGTTCCGGGAAAGACCAGCCCTTCCGTCACTGTCTGGAGCGAGGGATGAACCGGCAAAGCCAGAAGCAGCACCTGCACGCCGCGCCCGCGGGCATCGACGATGAGTTGCTCCAGGCACCGCTCCTTGAAATTATCGATCCGATATCCCTGAAAGGCTCGGGAGTACGCCGGCGTGCACCACATGCGATTGTTTTCGCCGTCGGGGAGCGGAGGAGGCGCCGGCTGGCGCGTGATGAGATTGCGCACCGCCTGGCGATACGCATAGAGTGGAAGGGCCCGATAGAGGAGGAGCTCGGCGGCTTCGCTCGGGCGCCGGTTCCGTAGCAGCCAGCAGGCATCTTTGGCGTCGAACAGGTATCTCAGCGCGAAATCGCGGCTGGCGCTGTCAGGGATGAAATCGATCGGCGCCACGCCCACGATCAAGAGCTTCGTCTTGAGCAAATCGGCGCGCGTGAGGTGGCGCCAGAACCACAGGCTCGATGCGGGATCGCCGGCCGGTACGGCAACGTTTATCACCTCGGGCACCGCCCCCCCTTGATTGGGCAGCCGCAGAGCGCGCGCCAGTTGCTTCGCGTCGATGCCGAACTGGGCCGCGGAATTGCCGACGACCACGACGTCAGCCCCGCCCGGGTGCCGCTGGGTGATCGCCTTGGCTTTGCCATACCGGCTCTTCTCGCCGTTGACGAAGGGCGCCCGCACCGGGACGCGGCCGAGTTGGTTTAGACCGACGACGATGACCGCGGCCAGCAGCACCGTAAGGCGTCTAGAACTGGAAGTATATGAACTCACTGCCCGATGCCCCATAGAGCGATATACCCACCGCCGCGACCCCGTACAACACCAGCACCACCCACCGCGGATATGACCGCAAGGTGGGATCGAGCGGACGCTTGTACACCAGCGCGTGGCCGACGATAGTCAAGATCAGCGGCACCCATAATTGGTACTCCCAGCGCAGGGGAACGTGCGGCGCCGATCCCCAGAAAAACATGCGCTTGAGAATGATTACCGAGTCCGCCAGCGTCTGCCCGCGGAAGAATATGAGGCTGAAGGCGAATAGTTGCACCGTCGACAGTACCCCCACCAGCCGGCGCCACCCCGCCAGCACCGGGACTCCCTTGGGTCCGAAGACCATGCGCTCGGCGACGAGGTAGGTTCCGTGCACTAGGCCGAAGATGACGAAGTTCCAGCTCGCGCCGTGCCACAGGCCCGACAAGCCGAGCGTGACGTACAAGTTGAAATAGTTGCGCGCCTTGGTCCGCCGCGATCCGCCGAGGGGGAAGTAGAGGTAGTCGCGCAGCCACGTCATGAGCGTAATATGCCACCGCGACCAGAAATCGCGGAACCCAGTTGAGAGATATGGCTGCCGGAAGTTTACCGGCAGGCGGTAGCCGAACAGATAGCCGAGCCCGCATGCGATATCGGCGTACGCAGAGAAGTCAAAGTAGGCCTGTGCGGTGAACGCCCACGTCGCCACCCACGCTTGCGCCGAACCTGCCGCGGACGGGTCGCCGTAGATCCGGTCCACGAACACCGCCAGGTTGTCGGCCAGCACCATCTTCTTGACCAGGCCCAGCATGATCAGATTGCACCCCACGGCAAAGGCCGCCCACGTGAACCGCTGGTGCCGCTCGACCTGGGATAAGAATTGGTCCGAGCGCACGATCGGCCCGGCGATAAGCTGCGGGAAGAAAGTCACAAAGAGTGCGAAGGAAAGCCAGTCGCGCGTCGGCTCCCGCGTGCGGCGATAGCAGTCGATACTGTAGCTCATCGACTGGAAGGTGTAGAAGGAAATGCCCAAAGGGAGGATGATGTTGAACGGCGTAGGGTGGAACTCAGCTCCGACGTAACTCAGCAGGACCTGAAGATTGGCATTGAAGAAGTTGGCGTACTTGAAGAATCCGAGTACCGAGAGGTTGCCCACCACGCTCGCCAGCAGCAAAGCCTTGCGCCGCCCGTGCCGCTCCTCCCGGGCCAGCGCCAGGCCGACGCTGTAATCGAGAATGGTCGAGAAGATCAGAAGCAAAACGAACGGCGGATTCCACGACATGTAGAAGACATAGCTGGCGAGGATGAGAAAGATCGTGCGCGGCCGTCCCGCCGGCAGCAGCCTGAAGACGACGTACACGATGACTAAGAAGCACAGAAATATCGGCGTCGTGAAGAGCACGAGTCGGTTCCCGCACCGTCTGTCCGCTCAGGAGCACGGCCGCGACGGTTGCCGTGAAGCCCCGGGTCGCCGCCTCGGATCCCGCGTTCTCGCGCGGCATTGAGTAAGCAATAGCCCGGATGATTCATCACGGGTCCCGATCGTTTACATAGCGCCGATCTTGGCGTCATGAATTACCCGCGCGCAGCGACGGTCAGCCAATGTACGTATGATCCCGCGGACGCGTTGGAGAGCATGAGTGATCGAGCCTAATTTCAACGCCCGCGTCCTCACAACCTTCATTGACATGGAGAGGCGTCGCGATGCGCATGCCGAGGGCGCACATCCTCTCGCGCGAGACCGGCGCTCGCGGACGTGAGGCGGATGGCAACATCCGGTCCCGCGGGCGTCGCGTCGAGCGCGGCAGCCGGCCGTGACGCCACGCCAATCCCGCGCTGCGCCTGCGGTCCGGCACGCGCGACGCCGGTGCGGACATTGCGCGATCGCCAGGGCCCGCCGCGCCTCATTGCGAGCGGTGGGCGCGACTCCGCTCGACGAGCTGGCGGTGCATCTCCGCGCAGGTCGGATGTTTGCTGTCAGCGGGCGCCACGAAATAGAGGTCGCCCGCCTTTCCGCGCAGATAGTAGTTGCGCATAATGGCACGCCCCATGCCGATGCTCCAGCGGTAGCCACCGTAGGTGGCCCATTCATCGGTGGCTCCGCCGATGGGATCCCACCGCAGAATGATGAGGGCGAAACGACGGCGGTCGATATCCTTGATGAGTTGGCGCTGACTCCAGTTGCCGTCGCGGAACATCGAGGTCATCTTGTGCGGATCAAGCAGGATCGGGCGGCCGGTAATGGGGAGAAGACCGGTGTCCTCGCTCAGGATATCCCCCCGCGCGTGACGGATCAACGAGACCGCCGCCGCACCTCCCCGGACAGTATCCTGGCGCCAGTGTCGGTCGCCCACCTTCGGCCCCATCTCGGGAGCAATCAGCGGAAAGACCAGCGACCCGATCAGTGCGAGCCACAGTGCTGCCCACGCCGCTTCACCTTGCCACTTCTGGCGCCGCTGCGCCAGACGGTCGATCGCCACGCCGCACATCAGACATGATGCGGCGAGCGGCTCGACCATGTAGTTGACGGTGGCGCCGATCTTGCCACCGGTTGCCGAAACCAGCATGGCGAACACGAAGTAGAGGACCAGCAATCGCGTAGGCTGACCGGCCCTCCGATCGGCGTGACTTCCCGAAACGCGATCCGGCACGAGCGCCGTAGCTGCGCCGAGCACCCCTGCTGCGAATGGGAACGGGCAGCTCAGGAAGGTTGACCGCCAGAGCGAGACGAGATACCTCAGCTCCCAGAGATTGCGGTTTGCGACGACGATGTGCTGGAAGAACCAGCCGTGAGACGTCACCTGCAGCGCGGCGAAAAGTGCGAGCACGGCGGTCACGCAGCTCGTGCCCAGAAGTACCGCGTTCCTCCGCTGGCCGATCCACCACAGGTAGGTGACGCCGGCGGCGAGTGGCGCCACCTCGGATTGCCGGGTGTAGATGGCAAGGGTCATAAGCACGGCGGCGACGACGAGCGAGCGTCCGCCCCGGGCAACGCAGTAGAGACTCGCGATGCCCAGGAATACGGCCATCATGTCGACGCGCATGACCACGCCCCACCAGCAGGTGATGGGCGCCGCGAGAAAGAAAGCGGCTGCCGCTGCGGCCGCCCAGCGTGCTCTGACTGACCGGCGTAGGATCAGCCAGATGAGCACCGCGGTGGCGAGAGCCGCGAGCGCCGAGACGGCGCGGCCAAACGCAAACGACACGCCAAACAACCAGATGCCGGTCGAGGTCAGGAGCGGATAGACAGGAGGATAGGTAGCGACAACGTACGGATACCTGTGGTAGTCGGTGTACAGAGTGCGGCCGTGCGCGATGTTGACGGCATTCTGCAGGACGATGCCTTCGCCATATTCGATTTCGTAGGGGCAGGTGATCGCCCAGTGGTCGTATTCGACAAGTCGTCCGAACGAGTGGGCCAGCAGCGCGACGGCAGCGATATACAGTACGGTCGCCGGTGCGCGTCGCCACAGCGAGGTCCGAAGGGGCTGTACGTCGAGCTCGTGCGTTGCGCTCATCTGTTTCAACGGCTATCGGCCACAAGTTTGCGCCTAGGAGTGGCGCAGGACGGATGCTTGCCATCAAGCGGCCTCAGGATGTAGTGCAAGCCGGCTTGGCGCACGAGGTAGTAGTTCTCCATGATCGCGCGCGCCATGCCGACGCTGAATCGGTAGTTGCCATACGGCCCCCAGCGATCATTCCAACCGCTGAGGGGATCGCACTGTGTGATGATGAGCGCGAAGCACCGACGCTTGACATCCTTCAGCAACGGGCGCTGATCCCAAGTGCGATCGTGAGAAATCGAAGTCATCTTGTCGGGATCGAGCAGGATGGGCCGCCCCGCGATGTGGAGCAGTCCCGTGTCTTCGCTCAGAATCGGCCCCTGGGTGGGACGGATGAGCGCGACTGCTTGCTGCCCCCCTTGCATCGTCTTCTGGCACGAGAGGCGATACGGAGTGTGCCCGTCCGCGTCCGGCCGGATGACGAGCCGGGCTGCCCCGCTCGCGCCATATCCCAGAAGCGCCAAGCTGATGACGACGTACGCAAAATGATACCATAGGGTGAAGGAGAACAGACGCGTGAGCGCGATCTGCAGCATCAGGATGGCGGCAGACGTCAGAAACACCCCGGGGTAA
>CP070648.1:864901-868947 GCA_020354555.1 Armatimonadota bacterium
CCATATGCCGCACGACGCACCGCATCGCACGTCCCCGCAACTTCGGTCTGCTGATGATGAGCGCCAACTCCATTGCGCGGTCAGGTTCGACGTCTGCGAGGTCCTGGACGATCGCGTCGAGCGCTGCGTCTCGCCGATCCCGCTGCTCGATGCTGCGCGCAATTCCCGCAGCCTCATCCGCAACCGACGCGACAAGCGGGGAACCGGGCTTCAGTTGACTCAGCACCGTCGCCAGTGCTTCGACGCGACGGTCCTTGCGCCTCACCGTGCGGGCCATCGCGAGGGCACGTTGAGGGTCGCTCTCGGTGACCACGTAGACGATCAGGTCAACTGCCTCGTTTCGGCTCGACGCGCGGGGGATACTCCGGGCGATTTCGAGCGCCCGGTTGGGATCAATACTGGCAAAGAGCCCGGCGATCGTTAGCACCCGATCGTTCCGGCGACCAGGAGCCCGTCGTATGGTCTGGACCGCCTCCTCGAGCAGAGCGCGCACAAGGCGCCGGTTTTCCGGCAACAGGCCTGTCCACGTGATGCCCATCGTTATCCCCCTCCCCTATTCTGTCTCTTCAGTGGAGACCCTGTGGTGATCGCGCCGTCATCGCCACGACGGCTTCGACATGGAGCGTTTGCGGGAAGAGGTCCACGGGCTGGATGGGGCCGATGTCGTAGGCATCGGAGAACAGCGCGAGGTCCACGGCCAGGGCCTGCGGGTTGCAGGACACGTACACGATGCGCGGCGGGCGCATTTCGCGCAGCCGCCGTACGACGCGCGCGCCGCAGCCGGGGCGCGGCGGGTCGAGGATGAGGATGTCGCAGTGCTCTCCCGCGTGTTCGCGCAGGTAAGCGCGAGCGGTCGCGCACACGAACTCGGCGTTGCGGATATCATTGGCCGCAGCGTTCTCACGCGCAGCCACGATGGCCGGCTCGACGGATTCAACGCCGATGATTTCCTTCGCGCGATGTGCGAGCGCGAGGCCCATCGTCCCCACGCCGCAGAACATGTCGAGGAGGCGTTCACCGCCGGTCGGCGCGGCTGCTTCCGCAACGAGCGCGACGAGGCGCTGCGCCATCGCGCTGTTGGTCTGAAAGAACGCGTCCGGCGCGAGCCGGAAGGTGAGCCCGGCGATGCACTCGCGAAGGGCGGGGTCGCCGGCGAGCACCTCGACCTGCTCGAAGACCACGGCCGCGGTTGGCCTGCTCTGGATGGTGCGCATGACGCCGGTGGGGTGGAACGCTCCAACGACTTCCGCGAACTCCTTGGCCGGGAACGGGCCTTCGTTCGTGACGAGGTTGACCAGGTAATCCCCGGTGGCGGCGCTTTCGCGCAGGACGAGGTTGCGCAGGAATCCTTCCTTTCGGCGCTGGTGATAGGCGGGCAGCCCGGAGCGCCGCGCCCAGTCCTTGACCGCGAGCGTAGTCGCCAGCATGCGCTCGGAGCAGAGGTGACATTCCTCGATGTCAATGCGGCGCCACCATTTGTTCTTCGGGCTGAAACCGAGGATCAAGCCGCCGTCATCGCGTTGGTCGAACGTGAACTCGATCTTGTTGCGGTAGCGCCACTGGGCGGAGGCCGGCACCGGGTCGAGGACGCGACAGTCCGACGTCTCGGGCACTTCGCGCAGGGCCGCCTCGACGAGCTGACGCTTCACGTGGAGCTGAGCGTCGTAGGTGAGATGCTGGATGTCGCAGCCGCCGCAGTCGCCGAAGTGGCGGCAGCGAGGCTCGACGGCGCCGGCGGCCTGCTCGGCCTCGCGCACGATCGCGGCTATGATTTCTCGCTGACGTTTCGCAGCCATGGCGGCTCTGACGGCATCCGGCGGGCGGAGCGTGCTGTGGCGACTCGCGCGGGAACGCCGGACCGCCCGTTCATTGTGCCACAAGCTTTGCGCGGAGGCAAACCCGTGCTATACTGCGGACGGCAGGGGCGCGCCGGCGGCCAGCCAACGCATGATGAACCACCCGCGACCGAGCGTGACATCACCCACCGAGCTGCGGCGGCTGTTGGCCAAGTACGACGTGCGGCCCAGCAAGCGGCTCGGGCAGAGCTTCCTGATTGACGGCAACATCGTCGCCAAGACGCTCGCGGCGGCGGCGGTCGGCGCAGAGGACCGCGTGTTCGAGGTCGGGCCGGGCGCGGGAGCGCTGACGGCCGCGCTTGCCGATGCTGCCGGCGAAGTCGTCGCGTTGGAGCTCGACCGACGCCTCGTCGAACTGCTCGACGCCACAATCGGCGCTGCACCGAACGTCCGCATTGCGCAAGGCGATATCCTGAAGGTTGACGTGCGCGACCTGCTTGGCGGCGGAACCTGGAAGCTTCTCGCGAACCTCCCCTACTCCATCGTCGGGCCGACGGTGGCGAAGTTGGTCGCGCACCGGAAGATGTTCCCGCTCATGGTATTGATGGTGCAGCGGGAGGTGGCGGAGCGGCTCACCGCGCGTCCGGGGACGAGGCAATACGGGACGCTGTCGGTGCTGGCGCAGGCGCACATGACCGTGGGGGCCGCAGCCCAGGTGGGGCGCGGCTGCTTCTACCCACAGCCGGAGGTGGATTCGACGCTGGTGCGGCTGAACGTGCGTGAAGACCCGGTGGTCGAGAAGGGGCTGGAGGATACGTTTACGACCGTGGTGCGTGCGGTGTTCCGCCAGCGACGCAAGACCTTGCTCAACGCGCTGACGGCAGCGGAGGAATTGGGGCTGACGCGCGAGGACGGCGGACGGGTCATTGCGGAGGCGGGGATTGACTCCGGGCTGCGCCCGGGGGTGCTGTCACCGGCGGAGTTCGCCGCGCTTGCCCGGGTGCTGCGCGATTCAGCGGCTCAGTGAACGGTGCCGCCGGAGTCAACCATGAAGGACGCCTCGCGCTGCTTGCGTTCCTGGTCAATCCGGGAGAGCAACTCCCCGGGCATGAAGATCGGGGCCTCGGTGCGCAGAGCGATGGCGATGCCGTCGCTGGGGCGGCAGTCTATGTCCTTCTCGTCGCTGTTGACGACGAGCATGAGCCGGGCGAAGTACGTGTTGTCCTGGACATCGGTGATAATCAGGCGCGCGACCTTGACGCTGAGTTCGTTGAAGATGTTGCGGATGAGGTCGTGAGTCATTGGTCGGGGCGGCTGGCGCTGCTCCAACTCCATGCTGATGGCCACCGCTTCCGCCGGGCCGATCCAGATCTCCACCTGGTGGTCGCCGGAGACATCCTTGAGCACCACGACCGGGGACTGGTTGTGGTCAACGGCAACGCCCTGCACCTTGAGTTCGACCAATTCCACGTGCATTCTCCAATCGGCGGCGAGCGCAAACCGCGTGCCTGCTTGCGACCCGCGGTCGAGTCTGGCGGCGGGGACGCCGTCCGTGACCAGCATATCCCACTGCAATGCGAATGTCAACCCGGCGCCGATGCCGCTGTCCCGCGCCGGCACATCCAACGCAATCATGAATCGCGCGGCTGCTCCCGTCGGCTCAGCAGCGAAAGGGGCGGCGCGGGGCTCATCCTTCGGGCGGCCGTTCCGTCGGAGCTGCGGCCTGCCACCGGCTTCTCGCCTCGGCTTCACGCCTAACGTCGGCGAGGATGAGCTTGAGCATGAGGGTCTCACCGCGCGGCGCCGGCGGGGGCGCGGCCTCGTCGCTCTTCGGCTCAGCGGCGGCGGGCTCATCGCCCGCTTGGGCCGGTTGAGGCGCGAGCGCATGAAGGACGGCCGCCCCGAACCCGACCCCCGGCTCGAGGGTCAGTGCGCCGGCGTCCATGCCGATCATCGCCGCAGCGATTCGGCGTAACATCGGACGCTGAACGGAAGGCGTGCCGAGGTAGGCAGAGCTGAGCTGCCAACTCAGCTCGTTCGCGTTCCACGCCTGCAGGGCGACGCCGGCCTGCCGCGACGCCTCAAGCGCATCCCGCGCGGCCTTCAATGCACGGTCCGCGTCACCTTCCGCCAAGCCGAGGAACGGCGCGCTGCCGCGCAATCCGCCGAACGCGTTGAACTCGGTCGCCATCGCGCTCACGGCGGAATTCAGGTGGCCGACCGCCTCGTCGGCCAGCTTGGCGGCACGCA
>CP070648.1:869047-888612 GCA_020354555.1 Armatimonadota bacterium
CACCGACGCGACTCCGGCAATTCCCGCCGCCGACACAGCACCAGCCGAAGTCCGCAGTTTCGAGATCCTCTACCGGGTCGGCCCCGACCCCGAAGCCGGCACCGGCGAGATACACCTGTGGTTCGCGGAGCCCGATCGGTGGCGGATGGAGAAACGGACCGAGAAACAGCGCTCCACAGTGGTCGCCGCCGGCGAGAGCGTCATCCTGCACGACCTCAGGAATGACGTCTATCTCTGGCAGATGCGCGATCAGGTAGCCGCATGCTCGAGCGACGATGACGACCTCGACGTTGACTTCGGCGCGAGGCACCGGGGATGGGATGACTACGTCGCCAAGCACAAGCAGGCGCTCGAAGACGGCTGCGACAATCCGGTGGACGAAGACACCGTGCTCGGCCGCGCCTGCTACGTCTATGAGTTCTCGTTCGATCCCTCGGACCTGCCCGAGGCCCTCGCCGCCGACATCCCCGACACGCTGCGGGCTGAACTGAGCAGCTTTGCCGTCCTGCGTTGGGTAGACAAGCAACTATTTGTCCCGCTGCGGTTTGAGCAATACAGTGGCGGCAAACTGCGGAGCCGAATCGAGGCGACGGTCGTGCGGGTCAACGAGCCCAAGCCTGACGATCTGTTTGAGGCGAAGGTGCCGGATGGCGCTAGGGTCTTTAAGGGCGCGCTGTCGCAAGCGCCCGATTATCTTTCTGACACTATGGCGCCTGATGGCGACACGTGGCTGCCTGACCTCACCTTCTTACCGACGGATACGAGCAGCAGCGTGACCTACTACGCCCCACAATACCTGCCGCAGGGATTCCGCCATTTCCTGACCGGCTCGGACGGCGAACGGACGTGGATGGCCGTGGAACTCGCCGCTGAGTCCGGCGCCACGCTGCGCATTGAGCAGAGCCGGGATGAGCAGAACCATCCTCTACCCGGGCTGCCGAACGGGCGCACGGTGACGATCAACGGTGGCCCTGGGGAGATCGCTCAGCTTCACGAGCCGTTCGAACGAGTTGTCCTGGTGTGGGAGATGCACGGGCGTCGGTTCCGCGTTGACGCTGCGGAGGTGCCGACGACGGAGGTCATCAACATCGCCGCGTCCATGACGGCGCGCACGGCGAGCGCCGCCGATCGCATTGAGGTGCAGGACCCGGTGGCCGCCCAGGCGCGGGTGCACTTCCTTCTCCTCGTGCCGCGCGCCGTGCCCGACGGCTTTCAACTCACCGCCTCGAACATCACTCCGTACCAGAAACACGATGACGGCGGAGAGACTCCTGAGCAGATTCTCTTCTCATATTCCGACCGCGAAGGCCGGTACTTCATGTTCTCGGAGATGCGCGGGTGGCCCGGCGGCGAATGGGAGGGCGCGGATCGCATCGCCATCGGCGACCGAGTGGGCTGGCACAGGCACGACGAGGGGTTCGGTCATGAACTGACGTGGATGGAGGACGGCACGGAGGTGCACCTCAATGGTAACCTGTCGCTGCCCGAGCTGCTCGACATCGCGCAATCCTTTGTGCTGGCCGACCCATCGGCGCGCGAACGAGTGGGCAAGTGACGGGAAAAGCCGCTTCCCTGCCATTCGTTGAACGATCAATACGAGGAGGCCGAGGAGATGTCACTCCGCTCATTCCGGAACGGTGCGCGCGGTCTCGGCAGAGCGATGAAGCCGCACGCTGGGTGTGCCCTCGTTGCCGCCGTGCTCACGTGCGGTCTCTGGGTCGGTCTATCCTCGGCGGCTGCGGCGGAAGTTGGGAACCAGGAATCGAGAGAACAGGCGGCACGTGCGCTGTGGGATGAGGGCGAGCGCCTGTATCGCGGTGGAGAGCATGCCCAAGCCCTCGCGACGTTCAAGCGCATCACGGAGGAGCACAGCGCCACCGACTTCGCCCAGCCAGCGCAATTTCGCCTCGCTCTGTGTCTGTCGTCTCTCGACCGGCTTGACGAAGCCGCAACGGCGTACCGCGGGGTAGCGAAGTTTCCGCATTCGGACTGGTACGGAGCCGACTGGGAAGGCGGGGCCCAGTATTGGCTCGCCAAGCTGCTCCGCAGGCAGGGCAAGATCGAGGAGGCCATCGCGGCGTACCGGACCGCGACGGACTGGAAGAACACGTGGCGCGGCTGGGCGCTGCGCGAACTCGCCAGCCTCCATCGGATGCGGGGAGAATACGAAGCAGCCGTGCAGGCGTATCTTGATCTGGCGCATACATCCTCATCATGGATCCCGACCGGCTTGTGGGGCATGGCCGAAACGTATGAGCAGGCCGGGCAGGTGGAGCAATGTGTGGAGCAGTGCGAGAAGCTCGCGCGCCTCTACCCGCGGAGCCTGCTCACCGCACGGGCTTTGCTGAGACTCGCTGCGCTCCATGCGGAGCGCGGCAGAACCGAGGCGACCCTGGCAATACATCGCCAGGTGGCTCGCCAGTTCGCTGGGCTGCCGGAGGGCGAGACGGCGCTGTGGGAGACCGGTCGGTTCTTCGAGGCCTCAGGCGCGAAGCTCGCGGCCGCGGACGCGTACCGCCGCCTGGTCAAGAGCTGCCATTCCGAGAGCACTATCGCCAAGCAAGCCGCTGAGCGACTCACCGCGTTGGGCTTCGCAGTGCCAGTGGTCACCGGCCGTGACGCACGCATCCTCATTGACGAGACCCACGGAGAGGCGCGCACTGACGACCTGTCCGCCGATGGCTCCAGCCGGTGGGCGGGGCAGCACGAGGTGCTGAAGGCTCTCATCGAGGCGGGCTACCGAGTTCATGTGCTGCGACTTGGGCACGCGCGCTTGACGCAGCTTGATCTTTCGCGATACGCCGCTGTCATCATCAACGGGGGGCAGGACGAGGTGCCGTACACGGCCGAGGAAGCCACGCGACTAACCGACTACGTACGTGGGGGCGGTGGTCTGCTCGTCGTGAGCGGGCCGTGGCCAAAAGCGCCGAACGACCTCATCGCCGTCTTTGGGCTCGGCTTTCGAGCTGAGGACGAAGGCTACGACACCGCCTGGCCGACTGCCATCTCGGCAGGAGCCGAATCAGAGCTGTCGTTCTTGCCGGAGGAGATCCATGTCGCAGTGCCGGCGGAGGTCATAGGCAATCCCGATGCAGTGCTCGCGTATCGCGATGACACCCCGTTGATAGCGGCGGTGAAGCGTGGGCGCGGAGTTGTCGTCGCCGCCGGGGTCGGTTCCGGATTCATGGGGATCGGGCTGCGCCATTGCGGCGATTCCGCGGACTGTGACAACCTGAAGCTCCTGATCGCTCTCGTGTCGTGGATGATCGGAGAGACGCGGTCCGACGTGGAGTAGACGCAGACGCTATCCCCGTCTGACGCCGAGGTGGATGGGCGTCCGGGCAAGGCGGTCCACGGCGTCAATCTCCGCGGGGAAGAAGGGCAGTTCCAGAAGGTCCTGGGCAAAGGCGTGAGCGGCGACCTCGCGCGCCACGCGCGGCCAGCCGGGTTTGACGCCGCGCAGGAGATCCCGGCGACCGCGCTCGAGATAGCGATACAGCTCGATCGCAACGGCTATCGTGTCGAGCGGGACCGAGTTGAGACGCGGCGCGCGCAAGGCGAGCAGGCGCGACAGTTCGCCCAGCGCGTCAACGTAGAGCACGATTGTCGGCGGGTCGGCGAGCACCTCGCTGCGCAAGCGCGGGTTATCGCGGCAGCGCTCTTTCAGCTCGAGCCGTATGCCGATGGCTTCAGCCAGCCGCAGCGGATCAGCCGTGCCGAACTGCTTGACCACCGCATCGCTCGTCGCGTGCCCGGCGCGAACCGCGCTTTCGAGGAGAACAAAGCGACCGGCGGTGGCCTGCCGCGTTTCCGCGGCCGGGGCCGGCTCGCCGCCGACACGGGCATGACCGAGCGGTCTCACTACTCGGCTCCTTCCTCGGCGCGCGCCGGTGCCATCTCCTGCCCGACGACGGATGGAAGGATGCTGATCCCTCGGGCCAGGAGAATCACCGCTCCGGCGATGGCCGCCAGATCGGCGAAGTTGTAGACGTAGCTGAAGCTCGGGCCAAACCGAAGGAAATCCACCACGAAGCCGTTCGTCGCCCGGGCCATGGCGATTGTGGCGACCCCCCCGAGTATCATCCCCAAGCCGAGTTCGGTCGCAAATGACATGACGTAGCGGCGCTCCAGCAGCATCTGGTAGAGGCGAATGCTGGCGATGACGCCAACGAGGGTGACGTACAGCAGCCACCACGACGTGGCCCCGAAGCCTTGAAGGTGGTTCGCGTGGTAGGCGACCTCGATTCTACCGCCGAGGTAGGAGTGGGCTGCGCCGGGGGGCATCAACTCAGCGACGACCCATCTGCTGGCCTGATCGAGGAAGATGACCGCTGCAACCGCCTGCGGCCAGCGGGAGCGCCGTCGTGAGAAGCGGAGCAGGAAGACGAGGATGCAGGCGCTAACCAACGCGCCGGAAATGACGGTCTGAGCTAACAAACTTCCGTTCACACGATCGCTCCCGGGCTATGGATTGCTTTCCGGGCCGCGGCATGTGCTCCGGTTGCTGTGGTGACTGGACACCCACAGTACGCCGGAGCAAGAACTGTGCCACGCCCCGACCAGCCTGCGAGGGGGTAAGAGTTGGGCGTCTGAGATGCCGCACGGGCAATGGTTTGGCGGTGCGAATTCGCAGCCGAACCGGACGGGGTTGGGAAACCAGCGGGTGGGCGTAGCTTGCCTCGGCCGGCATATTCACCTATTATTGAACGGTCCTCGCGCGGTGTTGGGGCCATCGCGCACGGCGGTAGCGAGACTCGTCGTTCGCCGGCCTGCCAAGGGAGCATACCTTCAGGTACGCTGCCCTGGGAGTGGCGGCGCGATGAGCCTCGTCCCGCGTTTCCGCACGTTCGAATGAGGGAAGAGTCGCCGGATTGAGCAATCCTGAGATCGTCGCGCTTGCTGTGGCGCTTGCCATTGACGCCTTTTCCGTCGCCGCTTCGGTGGGCCCGCGGTGCTGCCCAAGGTTCGGTGCGATACGCCTAGCCGGTTCCTTCGGGGCATTCCAGGGCCTCATGCCTGTGCTCGGGGCGCTGCTCGGATCCTACCTCTACGTCTACGTGCGGCACTACGATCACTGGGTCGCGTTCGCGCTGCTGGAACTCGTGGGCATCAGGATGATCGTCGAGGCTGTCCGTCACTGGAACGACGACGGTCAAGATGAGGACTCTCCGCAGCTCGATCCGTCGCGCGGCTGGTCGCTCATGGGCCTGAGCGTGGCGACGAGCATTGACGCCTTCGGTGCGGGAGTGGGGATGCGCTTGGTGGGGGCGAACCTGTGGCTTGCCTGCCCCCTGATTGGGGTGATCACGACCGGTCTCACCTACATCGGCGCCGGCCTCGGGGTGCGCGCGGAGAAGCACCTCGGCCGCCGAGCTGAGATACTCGGCGGCGTGGTGCTCGTCATCCTGGGCGTCAGGATGCTGCGGATGTAGCGTCGTTGGGCCGTACGGTCGCGCGCGATGCCGCCTGCGATAGCCGGGGCGGGGCTAGGTCTTCTTGCGCGAGAGCAACTTGGCGTGGATGCGCAGGGCGCGGCGGGTGATGCGAATCTCGTCAATCTCCAGCCGGAACGGCCCCTGCTTGCCCTCGTTCAGATCAACCAACGGGTTGATCTCATCGAGCAATCGCGAGACAACAAACGAGGGGACGGGCACAATCGAGACGCTCGCCTTGGGATCGACGACGTATATCTTGCCGCCGCCGACAGATGCGAGGCTGCACTTCAGACCCACGGGAATACGCAACCCGAAGCGAGCGTCGCCGGACACGTTGATGCGCCCTTCCTCGAATGTCAGTTTCAGATTCTCAACCTGCTTGACGCGCGGCGCCAGCATCCGGGTCAGCGCGCGGGCATTGAGCGAGATCTCCGCGTCGCTCTCGCCGACGCGGATGACCTCGAGCTTGCGCCGCCAGATGGCTTTCCACAGATCGTAGCGAACATCCCGGATGGTGATGTCGAGGCGGTCCACGGGGAGGTCGCTGACGCGGAAGTCGCGGGCGTGAATCGCCACCTTGCCCACTTTGCCGACCAGGTCGCCGCCGCCGCCGATCTCGAGGCCCGGGCCGGTTCCCGAGCGCGCTTCGAAACCTGACAGCGTAATATCCACGAGGTCCACCTGGCGCGACAGCGGCGAGCGATGGCCGCGGTGAATGTCAACCTTGACCTGCTTGACCTCGCCAAGCTGTTGGCGCAGGCTGTTTTCCACCCCGCGCTCAACCTTCCCGGTCACGCCGAGCGCGCTCAGCAGGGCCGCCAGTATCGCCGCGATAAGAGATTCCATTGCTGAAACCAGTTCCCCGCTCATTGCTCGATCGGCAATCCAGCCGCGTCCGCTGACCGCCGCGTGGGATCGGAGGCGGGGCCTGCCAGATGGCAGCGCTCGTTCATGGTCAGGATCTCGATTCGCTCACCGTCCAAGGCAATGAGACTGAGCGCAGCGGTATCCTGACCGATCCGGCGCAGGTACTCCATCGGCATATGCAATACGTGCGCGAGGAAGATGCGGTTTACGCTCATGTGGGCGACGACTACAATCGCGTCCTCTTGGTGGTCGGCGATCAGTTCGTCGAACGCAGGCAAGACACGCGCGGCGAGGTCGCTGTACCGCTCGCCGCCAGGCGGAGTAACGGAGAAGGGATCTTCTTGCCGGCGCTGCCACAGTTCAGGGTAGCGCTCACGCACTTCGTCGAGGCCGCGACCCTCCCATTCGCCGAAGTCCACCTCGCGCAGGGCTGGGATGGTGCAGGTTTCGAGGCCCAGCGCGTCGGCGGCGGGCTCGGCGGTCTCGACCGCGCGTCGCATCGGGCTGGCATAGATGGCGGCGACGGATTGGCCGCGCAAGTAGTCACGGACGCCCGCAGCCTGCCGGCGACCGTGCTCGTTGAGCGGCGGGTCGGTAGCGCCGCAGTAGTGCCCGGCGCTGAGGTCGGTCTCGCCGTGACGGAATAGGAAGAGCGTGCCCATCGCTGTGTCGTCTGCCCGAAGTCGCGTCGTGTGACTGCTGTCTAAGTTCGTCGGGATGACCCGCTCCCCTGCCGCAGTGCGCGACAGGCGGGTGTCGTGCGGAATCCAGAATCGCACGAGCCAGCCGCGGCTCGCGCAGTAGGCTGCGAAAGCCATCCCCGGGGCAACCCTTGCGCGGGCGGCGATATTCTGCTACAATCCCCTGCGATGTCCGAAACACCGTCGAGAACGACATGTATTCACCAACACGCGGCGAGTTCCGAGAACGGGCGCGACGGGGCGACCTCATCCCAGTCTATCGAGCCTGCTTGGGCGATCTCGAGACCCCCGTCTCGGCGTTCCTCAAGCTCGGCTCGAGCGACTACGCCTTCCTGCTGGAGAGCGTGGAAGGCGGAGAGAAGGTCGGCCGCTACTCATTTCTCGGCAGTCAGCCGTACCTCGTTTTCCAGAGCAAGGGCCGCCGCGTCCGCATAGCCGGCCCGCAAGGCGAGGAAACCCGCGAGCTTCCACCCGGTTCCGATCCTCTCACCGTCATCAAAGAGCTTCTCCTTCGCCACCGCTTCGTCGCCAGCCCCGAGCTGCCTCGCTTCTGCGGCGGCGCGGTGGGTTACCTGAGCTACGATATCGTACGCTTCTTCGAGGAGCTGCCGGATTCGACCGAAGACGACCTCGATCTCCCGGACTGCATGCTCGTTTTCACTGACACCTACCTGATCTTCGATCACCTCAGGCAGAAGATCCTGGTCATGGCCAACGCGTACGTCGGCGACGACCCGGACGCGGCGTACGACGAGGCGGTGGGCAAGATTGACGGGATGATCAGGCGTCTGTCGCGCCATATAGACCGCCCGCACCTCGTGGCCGATCCGTCGGGCGGGTTTATTACGCCCTCCGCTCCACCGCGCTCCAACATGACGCGCGAGCAGTTCATGGACGGGGTAGTGCGCGCCAAGGAGTATATCGCCGCCGGCGACGCGATCCAGGTAGTGCTCTCCCAGCGCTTGACCAAGCCGATGCGGGCGGATCCGTTCGAGGTCTATCGCGCGCTGCGCTCGCTGAATCCTTCGCCTTATATGTACTATCTGAGCTACGGCGATCTGAAGATCATCGGCAGTTCGCCCGAACGGCTGGTCTCCGAAGAGGACGGCGAGGTGATTACCCGCCCGATCGCCGGCTCGCGGCCGCGGGGGCAAACGCCACAAGAGGACGAGGAACTGGTCGCCGATCTCCTGCGCGACGAGAAGGAGCGCGCGGAGCACATCATGCTGGTGGACCTCGGGCGGAACGACATCGGGCGCGTGTGCGAGTCGGGCACGGTCGAAGTGGACAAGCTCATGACCGTGGAGCGCTACTCGCACGTGAGCCATATGGTGTCGAACGTGCGCGGGCGGCTCGCCCAGGGCAAGGATCAGTTCGACGTCCTGCGCGCGTGCTTCCCGGCGGGCACGGTCTCGGGGGCGCCGAAGATTCGCGCGATGGAGATCATTGACGAGTTGGAGCCGACGCGGCGTGGGCCATACGCGGGCGCCATCGGGTACTTCAGCTTCAGCGGGAACATGGATACGGCGATTACGATTCGCACGATCGTGGTCAAGGACGACACCGCATACGTCCAGGTCGGTGCCGGCATTGTCGCCGACTCCGTCCCCGAGCGCGAGCACCAGGAGACAATGAACAAGGCGATGGCGTTGCTGCGGGCGCTCGAGACGGCGGAGGGGGGAGACTGAGGTACGGGGTGACCGGCGACGGGCGGCCGCTCAATCGAGGGCGTCTTCGCTTGCGCAGCGGAATGTGGCACAGCCGCCCCCTGGCGTATCACATGGTGTCGGTGCAAGCCGAGGCCGGCGCGGCCGCACGACGAAGGGCGCGAAGGACCACATTCAATGATCCTGATGATAGACAACTACGATTCCTTCACATACAACCTCGTGCAATACCTGGGCGAGCTGGGGCAGGACGTGCGGGTGTTCCGCCACGACAAGATCACGGTGGGGGAAGCGGAGGAGCTGAACCCGGATCACATCGTGGTCTCCCCCGGGCCCGGTGACCCGCGCCAAGCCGGCGTGTCCATGGATCTCATCCGGCGCTTCTCCGGGGAGAAGCCGATCCTCGGCGTGTGCCTCGGGCACCAGTGCATCGGCGAAGCGTTCGGCGGCAGGATCGTCCGCGCGCCGCGGCTGATGCACGGCAAGACTTCCATGATCGAACACGACGGCGGCGGCGTCTATCGCGGTCTGCCGAAACCGTTCGAGGCGACGCGGTATCACTCGCTGATCGTAGACGAGGGCACGATGCCGAGTTGCCTGGAGATCACCGCGCGCAGCGCCGACATGGGCGAGATCATGGGCGTGCGTCATCGCGAGCACCCCCTGACCGAGGGCGTGCAGTTCCACCCGGAGTCTGTTCTGACCGAAGTGGGCCAGGATTTGCTCAGGAATTTCCTGGGACTACCGATCACCGCGACAGTCTAGGAAGTGCCGACACGGGAGAGGACCATGATACAGGACATCATCGGCAAGCTCATCGAGCGCAGAGACCTGACGGAAGAGGAGTCGGCTGCGGCGATGACCTGTGTCATGGACGGCGAGGCTACGCCGGCGCAGATCGCGGGACTCCTGGTTGGGCTGCGCATGAAGGGCGAGACCCCGGATGAGATTACCGGTTTCGTGCGAGTCATGCGCGACAAGGCGGTGCGCATCAAGCCCAAGCGATACCCGCTCGCCGATACCTGCGGCACCGGCGGGGATCGAGTGAAAACGTTCAACGTGTCCACGGCAGCGGCGTTCGTGGTCGCGGGGGCGGGCGTCGCGGTGGCGAAGCACGGGAACCGCTCGGTGACCAGCAAGTGCGGCAGCGCGGACGTCCTCGAGGCACTCGATATCACACTGGAGATGGAGCCGGAGGATGTGAGCCGGTGCATTGACGAAGTCGGCATCGGGTTCATGTTCGCGCCGCGCTTCCACCCCGCGATGAAGCACGCCGCGCCCGTGCGCCGCGAACTCGGCGTTCGGACGGTGTTCAACCTACTCGGGCCGCTGACGAATCCGGCGGGGGCGACGGCCCAGGTCCTGGGCGTCCCGGGGCCCGAGTGGGCGGAGCCGCTCGCGCGCGTGCTCGCGAACCTTGGCGCGGAGCGCGCGTTCGTGGTACACGGGGCGTGCGGCGTGGACGAGATCTCGACGGCCGGCGAGACCCTGGTACATGAGGTGCGCGACGGCGAGGTCAACTCGTATTCGATCCGGCCGGAGGAGTTCGGCCTGACCTGCGCCGAGCCCGAGTCCATCAGCGGGGGCGATGCCGCCGAGAACGCGCGCACGCTGGTGGGCATTCTGGAGGGCAACGCGGGGCCGAAGCGGGACATCGTGCTGCTCAACGCGGCGGCGGCGATTGCGGCGGGCGGCGCGGCGGCGGATCTGGCCGAAGGACTGTCGGTCGCGACCGAGGCGATAGACTCCGGAGCGGCTCTGGCCAGGCTCAGGGAGATGCAGGCCTTTTGCGCCGCGCGGAAGACCACGCAGTGAGCGTGCTCGACGAGATACTGGCGGACAAACGCCGGGAAGTCGCGGAGCGCAAGGCCGCCCTCCCCCACCCCGGCGCGCGTTCTTCGCCCGCCCGCGACTTCACATCGGCACTGCGCGGAGAGGGAGTCGCGATCATCGCGGAATTCAAGCGGGCATCCCCGTCGCGAGGCGTCATCGCCGACCGGCCGTCCCCGGCGCAGGCCGCCGCTGCATACGAGGTGGGCGGCGCGGCAGCGATGTCGGTGCTTACCGATACGAAGTACTTCGACGGCAGCCTGGCGGATCTGCAACAAGCGCGCGGGGCGTGTTCCCTGCCGATCCTGCGCAAGGATTTCCTTGTGGACGAGTGGCAACTCCAGGAGAGCGCCGCTGCGGGAGCCGACGCGGTGTTGCTGATTTGCGCCGCGCTGGGGGACGACCTGACGCCGATGCTCGGCACCGCGCGCGACCTCGGTCTCGCGGCACTGGTGGAGACGCACAATGCGGTAGAGGTGGCGCGTGCTGTTGCCGTCGGCGCGGGAATCATCGGCATCAACAACCGCGATCTGACGACGTTCCAAGTCGACCTCGCGACGACGCGCGAGCTGCGGCCGCTCGTGCCGGCGGACCGCATCGGCGTCAGCGAAAGCGGCATCAGCACGGCTGATGACGTCCGCGCGTTGTCGGCGCTGGGCGTCAACGCGGTGCTGGTCGGCGAGGCGCTGATGGTGGCGGAGGATTCAGGCGCGATGACACGGGAACTCGTAGAGGCGGGACGGCACAAAGCCCTGTCACCCTGAGCGCGAGCGAAGGGTCTCGTAAGATGGAGCGCCAGCGCCGCGAGATTCTTCACTCGCTCTGCTCGTTCAGAATGACATGATCGGTTGAGATGACACGCATCAAGATCTGTGGGATTACGAGTATTGACGATGCCTCGGCGGCGGTCGAACTGGGCGCTGATGCGTTGGGCTTTGTTTTCGCCCGCAGCCCGCGGAAGATTGCACCGAGGGACGCTGCGGCTATCGTCGGCGGGCTGCCGCCGTTTGTCACCGCCGTCGCGGTCGCGGCCGACGAAGAGATCGGCGAACTCCGGAGCAAACTGGAGATCTCGGGCTGCCAGGCAGTGCAGTTGCACGGGGGGGAGTCGCCCGGTTATCTCGACCAGCTCGGCGCGTGGCGGATTATCAAGGCCTTTCGGGTGCGCCGCAAGGGCGATCTCGAAGGGATGGATGACTACGACCGGGCGGACGCCTTCCTTCTCGACTCGCGGGTCACAGGCAAGCGCGGCGGGACGGGCGTCGCCTTCGACTGGAGGCTGGCGAAGAGGGCGGCGGAAGCAGGAAAGCCGATTATCCTCGCCGGGGGGCTGAACCCGGATAATGTGGTGGCGGCGCTTGAGGCGGCGCGACCATACGCGGTGGACGTCAGCACGGGTGTCGAGTCGGCGCCGGGGAAGAAGGATCGCGATCTGATGCGCGAGTTCGTGCGCGCGGTGAGGGAATTCGATGCAGGGAAAGCGTGAGGCAGCGGCGCTGCCTGATGGGCGCGGCCGTTTTGGGTCGTACGGCGGACGGTTCGTGCCCGAGACGTTGATGGCGCCGCTGGAGGAATTGACGCAGGCGTACGCGGAGGCGAAACAGGACCCCGAGTTCCAACGCGAACTCGACTACTATCTGCGCTACTACGCGGGGCGGCCGACGCCCGTGTACTTCTGTCGCCGACTGAGCGAAGCGTGGGGCGGCCCGAAGGTGTACCTCAAGCGCGAGGACCTCGCGCACACGGGATCGCACAAGATCAACAACACTCTGGGTCAGGCGCTGCTGGCGCGGCGCATGGGCAAGCGGAGGATTATCGCCGAGACCGGCGCCGGGCAGCACGGCGTCGCCACGGCGACCGTCGCCGCGTTGTTCGGTTTCGAGTGCGACGTCTACATGGGCGAAGAAGACATGGAGCGCCAGGCGCTCAACGTCTTTCGCATGCGACTGCTGGGCGCGCGCGTCATCGGCGTCAGCGCCGGCAGCAAGACACTGAAGGACGCGACGAGCGAGGCGTTCCGCGATTGGGTGACCAACGTCGAGCACACGTTCTACGTCATCGGCTCGGTGGTCGGAGCGCATCCGTACCCGATGATGGTGCGCGATTTCCAGAGCGTCATCGGTCGCGAGGCGCGGGCCCAGATGGTGGAGGTCGAAGGCCGGCTGCCGGACTGCATCCTGGCCTGCGTCGGCGGCGGGTCGAACTCCATCGGCATCTTCTATCCCATGCTGGATGACGACGTGCGCTTTGTCGGCGTCGAGGCGGCCGGGGAAGGATTGGAAAGCGGACGCCATTCCGCCAGCCTCGGCATCGGCACTCCGGGCATCCTCCATGGGGCGATGACCTCGCTGCTGCAGGACACCCACGGGCAGATCCATCCGACGCACTCGATCGCCGCCGGGCTCGACTATCCCGGCGTGGGCCCGGAGCACGCGCACCTGCGCGACACGAAGCGAGCGCAGTACGTGTCGGTGACCGACGCCGAGGCAGTGGAGGCGTTCCGCGAACTCTCTCGTCTCGAGGGCATCATACCGGCGCTGGAGAGCGCGCACGCCGTGGCGTATGCGCGAACGGTCGCAAAAGACATGGATTCAAGCGGCGTGATACTCATCAACCTTTCCGGCCGCGGAGACAAGGACGCGGCGATCATCGAGCACCTGAGCGAAGGGGGCGCAGCGTGACGCGCATCGCCAGGCGGTTTTCAGAGCTGCGGGCCAACGGCGAGGGAGCGCTCATCCCGTTCATCGTCGCGGGCGATCCGGACACTGAAAGAAGCCTGCGCGTCACGGCGGCTCTAGCGCGCGCGGGGGCGGATGTGATCGAACTCGGCGTGCCGTTCTCCGATCCCCTGGCGGACGGCCCGGTGAATCAGGCGGCCTACGATCGCGCGCTGCGAGCAGGCGCGTCCGTTGACGGCGTACTCGAGTTGGTCAAGCGATTTCGAGATGGCTCCGAGACGCCGGTCGTGCTCATGACCTACGCCAATCCGATAGCGCAGTACGGATGGGAGAGATTCGCCTCCGCCGCGGCGGCGGCGGGAGTGGACGGCGTTCTGCTGACCGACCTCCCCCCCGAGGAAGCCGAGACCTGGCTGCCGCATGCGCGCGCGGCGGGCCTGGATACGATCTTTCTCCTCGCCCCGACCAGCCCGGACTCCAGGATTGCCTCAGTGGCGGAAATGGCGACCGGCTACGTGTACTGCGTGTCCCGCTTGGGCGTGACGGGCGCGCGAGACCGGCTCCCGCCCGATGCTCGCGTGCTGGTCACGCGAGTACGCGGAGTCGGGCTGCGCGCACTGCCCGTGGTCGTGGGGTTCGGGTTGTCGCAGCCCGAGCAAGTCAGGGAGGTGTGCGAGTTCTCGGATGGAGCGGTCGTCGGCAGTGCCCTCGTCAGCCTCATCGCGAAACATGCCGCCGACACCGATCTCGAGCGGGCGGTGGAAGGATTTCTCGGAACTCTCAAGCAGGCGACCCGCCGCTGAGGGTTTGACTCGGCCCGCGATTCTGGTATGATATGAGCGTCATGCGGCTGCGTCGCGTCAGCAAGTTGCCGCTCTGGCTGTGTGTGCTGCCTTGGTTCGTCGTCATCCTCGGCGGCACATTCCTGCACACGCATGCGGGCACCATCGCCCCCAAGCACCCGGCAGGCCAAGCGACTTTTGACCGAGACGCGAGCCACCGACCAGGCCCCAGCCACTGTTTCGTCTGCACATGGCTCAACCACGCCGGGGCCTGCACCCTCACCGAACCGGGCTACCGCCCAACCCCCACATTAAGCCCCTCTGATGCGGCTCCGCAGTATCTGGCCGTGTCTGGAGCGGCGTCCAGTCACCGCAGTCGCGCTCCCCCCCTCGTGTAAGGTCCATCCATCTCAGTTGCGCTGTACCGCGAGTCGCGTGCTTGCGACGCACGGCCGTGTGCTGCGCGCGCAAGCCGCTCATCGCTGATACCTTACACGAGGAGGCATGCGTTGAAAGCCTTTGTCACGCCTTTGTTGGCTCTGCTTATCGCGGCCGCGTTGGCGGCTACGGTTTCCGCGCGCGCCCAGGCGGCAAGCGCACAGGCTGACACCGTCGAGCAGTTGCGCCAGGAGCTTGCGGACACCAAGGCCGACCTGGCCAGAATGCACATCAAGCTTGAGCAAGTCCAGGAGGCCCTCGCCGACTTGGAGCAGCACTACACCGCTCAGATCGAAGCTCTCGAAGCGAAGCTCGAGGGCAAGGCGCCCGAGGAGGAGGATCTAACGGCCTTGCGGCGAGCGGCCGAGGCTGAGGCTGCGGAAGCACCGCCGGAGCGGGAGCCCGAGGAGGTAACGTTCCGCTCGGGCGCGCTCGGTCTTCAGGCCCTCAATCCTGAGATTAGCGCCACCGGCGATTTCCTTGGGACGCTCAGTCACCCCGAGGACGCTGCGACGCGCTCGGACTTCGAGCTGCGGACACTGGAGGTGGCGTTCGAGTCTTACCTCGATCCGTACTCGCGCCTCAAGGCGATCGTCGAGTTCAATAACGAGGGCGCGGAACTCGGCGAGGCCTACTTCGACCGTTACGGCGTGGGGCGCGACTTGAACCTGACGCTTGGCAAGTTTCGCCAGCAGTTCGGAGTCGTGAACCGCTGGCACAAGCACGGGTTAGATCAGGTGGACTTCCCGCTGGCCTTGCGGCACATCTTCGGGCCAGGGGGGCTGAACCAGACCGGCCTGTCCTTGGATTGGAGTCTCCCCGCTGCCGGCAACGTCGCCCAGGACCTCACGCTCCAGGTAACCGACGGCGAGAACCCGCTTGTCTTCGGCGGCAACACTCGCAACATTCCTTCGGCCTTGCTCCACTACAAGAACTACCGGGATCTGTCGAAGGACACGTATCTCGAGTTCGGCCTCACCGGCCTCGTCGGCCGCAACGACGAGTGGCCGGTGCAGCCCCCCGGCGGCGAACTCGCATCGCACAAGCGCAACCTGTGGACCACCGTTCTCGGGGCCGATCTGACCTTGCTCTGGGAGCCAACCGAGCGCATGCGTTACCGCAACTGGCTGTGGCGCACCGAAGCCTACTGGCTCGATCGCGATATCCTGGCTCCCGACGGGTCGGGGCAGGATACGCTGAACGCCTGGGGCGCCTACAGCTACTTCCAGACCAAGCTCAATCGCACCACGGAGGTCGGGCTCCGCGCGGATTACTTCGAGCCCGACACGAAGAGCTACGCCGACATTCCGGGGGCGTCGCTGGCGCCGCACGCGGTGACCGGAGCCGACGCCAACCGGTGGATGATCGCGCCCTACGTCACGTGGTCACAGAGCCCGTGGGTGCATTATCGGCTGGAGTATAACCACGAGGACGGCAGTGGCACCGGGCCGGCGGACGATCGTCTGCTGCTGCAGGCCATTTTCTCCGCCGGACCTCACAAGCACGAGCGCTACTGATAGAGAGGATACGCCGATGAAACGGATGCTGATTATGGCCGGGCTTGCTGCCGTGCTGACGCTCGGCGGCACCCAGGCCGCTTGGGCCAAACTTCATGTCGTGACAACGCTGCCGGATTACGCGGAGTTCGTCAAGGCCATCGGCGGCGATCGCGTATCGGTCTCCAACATCGTGCGCGGCGACCAGGATGCCCATTTCATCCGACCCAAGCCGTCGTTCGTCAACATGGTTCGCCAGGCCGACGTGCTGATCGAGACCGGGCTCGACCTGGAGATCTGGGTGCCGACGGTGGTGGACAAGTCGGGCAATCGCGACGTGCGCAGCGGCCAGCGCGGGTACGTGTCGGCGGCGCAAGGCATGAGAATGCTGGAAAAGCCGACGGTGTTGTCGCGGGCCGAGGGCGGGTTGCACATCTACGGCAACCCGCATGTCACGTGCAGTCCGCTCAACATGAAAGTCGCCGCGCGCAACATCGCCGCCGGCCTCATCAAGAACGATCCCGCGGGCAAGGACTCCTATCGGAAGAACCTCGCCGCCCTCGAAGGCGAGCTGGACCAGCGCCTGTTCGGCGCCGACCTAGTCAAGCTGCTGGGCAGCAAGACCCTGTGCGACCTGGCCGAGAAGAACAAGCTCATTCCGTTCCTGAGGTCGCAAAAGTTCAAGGGCAAGCCGCTCATCGACTACCTGGGCGGATGGCATGGGCGGATGCTGCCGTTGCGGGGCAAGGAGGTCGTGACGTATCACAAGAACTGGGTGTACTTCCTCGACCTCTTCGGGCTCAAGGAGGCGGGCACGGTTGAGCCGAAGCCCGGCATCCCGCCGTCAGCTAGGCATGTCGCCGAACTCGTGCAGCTCATGCGCGACCAGAACATCCGCATCCTTCTCGCCGCGAATTACTTCGACGAGGGAGAGGTCAGGGGCGTCGCCTCGCGCGTCAACGCGCAGGCGGTAATCGTTCCGCTGTACGTCGGCGGCGCGCCGCAGGCAAAGGACTACTTCAGCCTGGTTGACTACTGGGTTGATTCGCTGCTCAGCGCGGCTCGCAAGGCGGGCGCGATCTAGCCCCACCCGACGGGCCGCGCGAAGCGGGGACGCGGGTGAGGGAACGCCGCGCCGTCCCTCGCCCGCGGGTTCCGCAAGGGAGACGTAGAGATGGCATTTGGAGCTGTTGTGTCGCTCATGCTGCCCGCCTTCTGCATGTGCGTTCTGTTGGTGGGCATCATGTCGTACCTCGGCATCCACGTGATCAAGCGCGAGATCATCTTCGTGGACTTGGCACTGGCGCAAATCGCGGCGTTGGGGACCTTGATCGCGTTGCTGCTGGGCATACCACTGTACACACAGGCGTCCTATGTGTTTGCCGTGGTGTTGACGGCGATCGCGGCGGTGATCTTTACCATCACGCGAATGCGCGAGAGCAAGGTGCCGCAGGAGGCGGTGATCGGCCTGGTGTACGCCATCGCCGCCGCCACCGCCATCCTGCTCATCGACAAAGCCCCGCACGGCGCGGAGCACGTCAAGGACATCCTCACCGGCTCGGTGCTCTGGGTCAAGTGGACGACCATTCGCACCGCTGCGATCGTGTTTGCGGCCGTCGGTCTGTTCCACTACATCTTCCGCCGTCAATTCCTGCTCGTCGCCGAAAACGCGGCGCGCGCCGAGTCGGCGGGCGTCAATGTCCGCGTGTGGGATTTCCTGTTCTACCTCTCGTTCGGCTTCGTCATCACGATGTCGGTCAACACCGCGGGGGTACTGCTGGTCTTCGTTTTCCTGGTCGCGCCGGCGGTGATGGCAATGCTCGTTACCGACCGCTTGGAGCGCCAACTTCTTTTCGGGTGGCTCGTCGGGGTCGCAGTGACCACCGCTGGGCTCGTCGTGTCGTATGCGGCCGATCTGCCCACCGGTCCGATGGTCATCGGCATGTACGCGGCGGCGCTGGTCATCGTCGCGGCGGTCATGTACAACGTGCGCGCGCCGGACAAAACGCGTGCGCTGGGAGCAACTACCGCCGTCGCGGCTCTTTTCGCAGCCGCGTTCGGCGTACTGTTCCTGGCCGGAAAGATGCTCGCGAGTCCAGGCGCTGACGGCGGCCACGCCCGCCACGCCCACGCGCATAACGCCGTTGCGGCGGAGAAGCAACGGCAGCCGTCGGCACCACACGCCGAGGCGGCCGACCACAACGTCGCAGATGAGGCACCGCCCGGCGCGCCGAAGCCTCCGGCGGCGGTTCGGGAGCGATCGGCACCCGCACTCAAGCCGCCGGGTCTGAGCGAGATCGAGAAGGCCTACGAGCAAAGCGACGATCCGCAGGAGAAGACCGACCTCGTCGTGCGCGCGATAGACAAGGACGAGCGAGCGGGAGTCGCCCTTGCCCTGCGCTTCCTGGCCGGCGAGCCGCCGGCGTTTTTCGCGCAGACCGTGGTGAACAAGCTCGATGAGGTGGCGGGGCTGGCGACTGGGTTCGAGGTTACCGAGCCGTTCGCGGCTGACGTGAACCAGCAGGCGGCCAGGAGGCTGAAGGCCAGATACGGCTTGCGCTAACGCGCGAGGTCGGGAAGCCGGGCGCGCCAATCGCCATCAATAGAACGTGAAGTTATAGTGCCGCGCTTGCTCGCACGGCTGCGGGGGGATGGGTCGCGGCGCCGGCCGCGGGTCGGTGTACACCACAATCCGCTCGCCGTTGTGGATGATAATCTCGTCGCGGCCGTCCCCGCAGACGTCGGCCGCGCGCACGAAAGGCGTCTCCTTGCCCCCCTCATTCGGTGGCGGGACGTTCAGCAATTCCACGCGCTTGTTGCCGCGCCCGTCGAACAGCCCGGCTGACTGCGGAATCGCGATCTGCATTTCGCCGCCAGCATCCCAGTCCACGAGCGCGAAGAAGCGCTGGTAGTCGGGATAGTATGTGCCGATGATCTCCCCTTGCGCGCTGACGATGAGCAGGGGCGCCCGCCCCGGTCGCGCCCAACCGTTGTCAACGACGATCTCGCGCCCCGGAAGGTCTCGACGCACATCCCCGATAAGCGCGGTCTGGAAATGGTAATCGTGCGGCGGCTTCATCTGCCACAGCATGTTTCCGCGCACGTCGAACAGGGCCATCTGATTGCCACCGCAGCACGCCGAGAGGATGCGCGTCTCGTGCGCATCGTCAACCAAGCCGATCCGCGTCGTATCCGCGTGGCCCGGGAGGTCGTTCTGCCACAGCACCGTGCCGTCGTCATCCAGCGTGGCGAAGCCGCAGCGGAGTTCGTCCTTGCCGTCGCCGTCAATGTCGGCGGGCTCGGGGTGATGGCCCGTGTTGCCCTCCCACCTCCACAGCGGCTCGAACTCGGCGGTGTACGCGTACACCTTGGCGTAGCGATCCTTGATAACGACGTCCTGACGCCGCCCCAGACCGCGGAGATCGGTGAGGACGATACAGTCCGCCGCGCGCAAGCCATCGGGCAGCGCGTGGCGGCGAATCTCGCGCCCCGTTGCACCCTCGAGTACGATGAGATCGCCCTCGGAGCTGTACAAGACCTCCGTCTTCCCGTCGCCGTTGAGGTCGTAGATGGTGCACGGCACGTCATAGCCGATGTCGGGCCTGCCTCCCCCACCTCGCTGCCACAGCACCTCGCCTTCAGGGTTTACCGCGACGAGCGCGGTCACCGAC
>CP070648.1:888712-891892 GCA_020354555.1 Armatimonadota bacterium
GTCCGTGCCCACGGAAATGCTGCGCGGCTGGTCGGCGCGGACGCGCCTCCCGTTCTGGCTCATGAGCCATACGGTGGACCGCGTGCGCTGGCTGTTCGGCCGCGAGGCGACGCGTGTGTATGCCGTGTCGCGTTCAGGTGTGCTCACCGGCCTTGGGTTCGACACCCCGGACGCCTACGTCGCTACGGTCGAGTTCGAGGGTGACGCCTTCGCGTGCTTCGAGTCGTGCTGGATACTGCCCAACAGCCTGCCGTCGGTTGTGGACAACCGTATGGAGTTGATCTTCACCGGCGGCAAGCTCGAGTTTGACGCAGGCGACATGTGCCTGCACCACGCGACACCGGAGACCTACAAGCGCTCGGGCGTTCTATGGACGCAAGCCGGCGGCGAGCCGCGCGGGTTCGTCCTCGACGCGATCAGGCACTTCGTTGAATGCGTTCTCGCCGGCCGCGACCCCGAGCCATCGGCGGGGGACGGCTTGTCGGTGCTGCGCATCACCGCTGCCATCGTGCGATCGGCGCAAGAGCGGCGGGTCGTCGAGCTGGCGTGATGAGCATCAGGAGATATGAGTATGAAGCGCCGGAGCATCAGCCTGGCGGCGGTCAGCGCTCTCGTACTTGTGCTCGGTCCGCGCGTGGGACCGTCGGCCGTCTTGGAGAATGCAATGGCGTCGGCTGAACGCCGTCATCCCTTGCTCTTCGCCTCCGCCGAGGAGATCGCGCGCGCGAAGCAGCGCGCCGCGAAACACGATTGGGCGAGGGCGGTGTACGACGGCATCATCGCCGGCGCCGAGCGGGCGCTCGTCGACGCTGTCGAGGTCCCCGATAGGGGCGGGCAATGGAGCCACTACTACAGTTGCCCCAAACACGGCGTCCGGCTGAAGATGGAATCGCCGACGCGTCACGTCTGCCCCCACGGCGGCGAGGTGTACAGCGGGTGGCCGTACGACGACGTCGCCGTGACGTATACGCACCACAAGTACACCGCGGATCTCGAGAATCTTGGCCTCGCGTATGCGTTCACCGGCGATCGCCGTTACGCCGAGCGCGCGCGGGAGATACTCCTCGCTTATGCCGCGAAGTATGCGGGCTACAAGATCCACGACGTCAGGGGCGGCGAGCGCGCCTCGGGCGGCAAGCGGTTCGCGCAGACCCTCGACGAGGCGGTGAGCCTGGTGCGCGTCGCGTGGGGCTATGATCTCATCTACGAGACCCTCACGCCCGAAGACCGCGAGCGCATCGAGACGGAGTTCCTGCGCCCGAGCGTCGAAGTCATCCTGCGCAACCGCGCCGGGAAGAGCAACTGGCAGTCCTGGCACAACGCGGGCATCGCCGCGGTCGGCTTCTGCCTCGGCGACGCGGGGATGATCCGCACCGCCCTCGACGACCCCAAGCACGGCTTCCGCTATCAGATGCAGGCGAGCGTGCTCTCCGACGGGTCGTGGTATGAGGGCGCGCCGTCGTATCACTTCTACGCCCTATCGGCTCTGGCTTACACCAGCGAAGCCGCGCATCACGCCGGCATCAATCTCTACGACATTCCTGCCTACAAGTCGCTGTTCGACGGCCCGCTCGATCTGGTCTATCCCGACCTGACGTTCCCCGGGCTCAATGATGCCGACCGCTTCTCGCTCCTCGGCCAGGAGCGGTTCTACGACCTGGCATACGCGCGGTACGGCGGCGAGCGCTACGGGGCGGTAGTTGCCCGCGGCAACCGGCGTAACCTGTTTGCCCTGCTCTACGGCGCGGAGACGACCCCGGTTGATTCCGACCTCGCCGCGGGCAGCGTGGATCTCGACGGGCTCGGGTGCGCCGTTCTACGAGACGGTATCGGCGCGGACGGCCGGTACCTGCTGCTCGACTACGGGCCGCACGGCGGCGGCCACGGGCACCCGGAGAAGCTGCAAGTCCTGCTCTACGGCCTGGGCCAGGAACTCGCGCCGGATGCCGGACGGCTGGCGTACAGCGTGCCGATGCACGGTTCGTGGTATCGCCAGACCGTGGCGCACAATACGATCGTGGTGGATCAGCAGAGCCAGCAGCCGACCGACGGGCGGCTCATGCTGTTCCACACCGAAGCGGGGTTCCAAGCGGCGCGGGCTGTGTGCACCGGCGCGTACGAGGGGGTCGCGCTCGACCGCACGGTGATCGTGCTGCCCGACTACATCGTGGACGTGTATCGCGCGCACAGCGATGCCCCGCACACCTACGACTGGGTCTATCATAACATCGGGCGGGTGCGCGCGGACGTGACGACTTTCGAATGCAGGCAACCGCTGGGCAAAGATGCCGGCTACCAGCACTTGGAGCGGCTGCGTCGGGCGCAAGCGCCCGGCGCGTGGCGCGCGGCGTGGCAGGTGGAGGGCGGGCAGGTGCGCCTCGTCGCGGCGGATGGCTGCGGGCCGGCGGAACTCTTCTTCGCGGACGCGCCGGCGCAGCCGCCGACCACGCGCATGCCGCTCGTCATCTGCCGCCGCGAGGGCGAGGGCGCGGTGTTTGTCTCCGCGATCGAACTCGTACCGAGACAGGTGGCGCACTGCGTGGAGTCCATCGCTCTCAAGGGCTGGATGGGCCCGCCGGGCGCGCGAGGGCTCGCCATCGAGGTGACGACGACGGACGGCGTGGAGTCCTTCTGGATCGCCGATGACCCCGAAACAGCGGGCGCCCAGATCGTCTATGTCCCGGCGGGCGGGAAGAAGCGCGCCGCGCCGTAACGCGGGGGCACCGCGGGCTCACTCCCAGTGGTTGACGCAAACGATCTCGCTGAGCGGCTTGCGGTCATGCGTCTCGCCGAATGGATCGCCCTCGGGGTAGCCCAGTGGGGTCAGGGCGACGACTTCCCAGCGGTCGGGAACGCCGAGCAATCCTTTGACCTGGTCGTTATTGAACGATCCGATCCAGCACGTGCCCAGCCCTTCAGCGCGCGCTGCCAGGATGAAGTGATCCATGCCGATGGTGACATCCACCAGCATCGAGTACTTGCCCATCCAGTCGCCCCGGTCGAATTCGATGTCGCGTCCACATGCGGCGATCACCACCGGCGCCTGGGCGAGAAAGGCCTGACCGTGGCAGAAGGTGACGAGCTTCTCCTTGAGCTTCTCATCGGTCACCAGGATGAACTTCCACGGCTGACGGTTGCTGCCCGAGGGCGCGTTGCGCGCCGCGTCGTGGACGCGGTCGA
>CP070648.1:891992-895140 GCA_020354555.1 Armatimonadota bacterium
CCCAATTGAGATTGGTGGCTTGGTGCCTTTGTGGTTCAAGATCCCATTTGACCCTTCGCTCGCTCCGCGCGCCACTCCTGCCCCGTCGCGCGGGGTGGGCGAGGCCCGGATGAGCCCGTTGGGCACCGCAGGGACGGCCCGCAACTCCTCTCCCTAGTAGGGAGAGGTCGGGTGAGGGTCGCTTGTCACCGCGGCGCACGTCGATACTGGCTCACCCTCACTTTCATCCTCTCCCTGAGAGCGAGGAATCGCCTCCGGTTAGCGCTCGTCTTGCACGGTAGCGGCATCAATTCGCAGCGCCCAACAGCCTCTGCCGTGCCCCCACGCAGGAACCCGCCGCCCTCCAAGCGAACACACGCCACAGCTAGGCTTCGCCTGCCAGTTCACAAGAGGTGCTGAAGACATGACTCCACCCGCCGGTGCCAAGACACCCCGACCCGACTTCCGCGGCATGATGCCCGTCATGCCGACGCCCATCACCGAGTCCGGGGACATCGACGAAGCGAGCCAGCGACGGCTGGTGCAGTACTGCCTGAAGTGCGGCGCCGTCGCGGTCGGTCATCTCGGCGGCGCATCGGAATTCTACAAGGTCGGCGACAAGGACCGACGGCGCTTGATCGAAATCGTCGTTGACGAAGTCGCCGGCCGCGTGCCCGTGTACATCGGCGTCACCGCGACCGCCTTTCGCATCGCCGTGGACTACGCCAAAGAGGCCGAAGCCCTCGGCGCCGACATGCTGATGGCCGGCAGCCCTTACATGGATGTCCCGGACCGCGATGGCATGTTCGAGTACTACCGCGGGCTGTCCGACGCGGTCTCGATCCCGATCATCATCCAGGACACCGCGGTCAGCAGCGGCGTGCTGACCGCCGACGTGATGTGGCAGCTCTATCAGGAATGCGGGAACATCCGTTACGCCAAAGTCGAGGGGCAGCGGTTTCTGGCGAAGATGGGCGAACTGCTGGAGCTGTCCGGCGGGGCGATGCAGATCATCGGCGGCGCGGGCGGCAGGCACCTCATCCATATGCTGCGCGCCGGAGTCACCGCCTACATGACCGGCACGGAAGCGCTCGACATCCACGGCGCCGTCGTCAGCGCCTACCTCGCCGGCGACGAGGAGACGGCCGCACGCATCTACTTCGAGCAACTGCTCCCGTACCTCATGTTCTACCAGGAGTATCCCCGCGAGCTGCTCAAGGGCATGCTCCGCGACCGCGGCGTCATGGACTGCGCGCACGTCATCCCGCCCGCCAAGGTCGAGCCCATGAGCGTCCTCGAGCGCCGGGAGTTCGACTGGGTGCTCGAACGGATCGGCTTCAACAAGCGCTGGCCCGACATCCCGTGAGCGGATGTACGCTCGCCTGCGGCCGGGCGCCGTTTCCGCGCGCGAGGCTCCCGGGCCGCCGGGCAGTGCCTGCGGCTGCAAGCTCCGGGAGTTGATAAGGAGGAATCCGCCCGATGCACACCTCGCACACGGACTGGAAGGCCCGTCTGACCGTCGCGTGGCTCATCGTGCTCACGTCTGGCTTGATCGGTCCGGCTCTTGCAGGCGGCGGCGCCGAGGATGCGGCTGTCCGCGGCGCGACACTGTGCTGCCGGCCGAACCTGCCGGTCGAAGGCGAGGACGTCGTCCTCACGTTTCGAGCCGGCGCGGAACCGCAGTCGCCTGCTTCCGCCGCGGTGACGCTGGAGATCCGTGCCTCCGACGGCACCAGGTTGCTCAAACGCGACTTCCCGTCTCCCGGCGCGGATGGGCGCGATGCTTCGCTCTCCTGGCGGCCGCGGAACAACGGCCTCTACCGCGCCGTCGCGTCGGCCGCCGGCGAGCCGCTTGCCCAACTCGACCTGCCGGTTGTGACGAGCGCGCGCGGGCTCGATCTCGTATGGTACAGGCACAGTCCCTGGATTCGCTGGGCAACCGTGATCGCATCGGCGCCTGAGGAGGACGTCCCGCTCCTGCGCCGGCGCGGCATCAAGGCGCTCAAATGGACCTGGGGCTCGAATCACCCCGCGCTTAGGGAAGACCGGTTGCCCCTGGAGCAGTGCGCCGCCGAGGCGGAGCGATACTACGGGATTCCGGATAACTTCCAGTTCGACGGCTACGGCATGGACGAGTTCGGCGGCTATCCTCAGACACAGGGCGAGGAGCGCGCCCACGCCTGGTTGCGCGGGCTGATAGAGGCCCGTCGCCGGTTTCCCGAGGACTTCGTCGCCGCCGCCTGGCACGGCGGCGGGGTGCGTGATGAATGGGTCGGCCTGTACAAGCAGGCCGCCGACTTGCTGCTGCTCGAGGCCTATGAGATGTACTACGCGCCGCGCGAACTGGGCACCGAGAATATCTTCGAGGACCTGCGCGGCCGCCTCATCGCGCCGCGCGGCGCCGACCTCTTCACCCGCGCGTATCGCGCCCCGTGCAAGGTGCTGCTGTCACTCGACCTCTGCGGGAAGGACGATACCTATGGCGACGCGGGGGAGTTGGAACAGGTCATTCGCTTCATTCGCCGCGAGTTCCCGGAGATGCGCGGCATCGCATTCTTCAATGGCAGTGACGCGACGGAAGACATGGAGCGCGCCGCCGACCGCCTCTGCTTCGACTACTTCATCCGCCCCGTCATCACGTTCCAGCCCAACAGCCTGTGGCTCGACCGGTTCTCGAACCCGCCGCACATCGTCGTCGCGCTCAGCAATATCGGGGGGATGGACGGCGGCCCCGTCACCGTGCGCCTCAAGGTCAACGGGCGGGTCGTCGGCACGCAGCAGGTGGAGCGCGTGCCCGCCGGCGGCAGCAGGCTGACGAACCGCGCGTTCGCGCGCTGGCAGTGGAGCCCGCGCCAGTCCGGCGTGTGCGAGCTCGAGGCGCAGATACTGGCGGCGCCGGGCAGCGCCGTGCTCAACGGACGCGTCCGCGAGACGAGGTGGATCGCCGCCGGCGACGGCGGCTGAGGACTGCTTCCCCGGAAGGCCGCGCTCAACGCTGACACGCGGAATCGGCACGACCCTTCCCCGTCAGGAACAGGACTGCCATCCGGTCGAGCGGAAATCATAATGCAGTAGAACTCGGGTTGAGCCCGACGTGACTTTCGAGTGGGCACCTGGCTGCCCGGTTGGACGGCATTTGCCTCCCGCAACCATCACACGCAACCGCACG
>CP070648.1:895240-907531 GCA_020354555.1 Armatimonadota bacterium
ACCGTTCGGCGTAGCGCCAGCGGTGTCGAGGCACCGGCTTCCCTCAATGCGGCGCGGGCGGAGCACGGTCGGACGTGCCTCGCGCTGCACGCGATCGCCTCTCGTCACTGCCAGTCCAGCATTCTTGCTCGACCTGCCTCTCCGTCGCCGTCATACCTCGATAGCCAAGACGCGATCGGGAAGGGGTCGTCGGAATGAGCCGGGTTCGGCGGCATGGTCTAGGTCGCCAGGGGCGGTGTGTGCCACGTGATCGGGCTCGTCCGGCCAGAAACCGGCTAGTCCCGAATCTTCACGTCCTAGTGCCGTTGCCGCTCTACGTCACGAAAGCGCGTTCTGGAGAATGCGGCGGTGACGGACCAGCCATGCGGCTGCACGTGCCCGCCAGGCTAGCGCCCATAGCGGGTTGAAGCCGAGCACGTCCAGCTTGAGGGCCGTCGTGTCCGGAGTGATCCTGGCTTCGTCGGCTTGCTCTGCGGTGTCGTGGATGACGAACTCAATGATCCGGTCTACGAAGCCCCGGCTTCGACTCGCCGACAGGCCGTACGCATCCACGATCGCGCGGAGCTGCTGGGCGCGCTCTGTGAGCGGTGGCAGGCCGTCTCGCTTCGCCACGTCATCGTCGTGAAGCTTGGCGTTGAGCCAGCAGGCTTGCGCGAGTTCGACGAGTGGATCGACTGGGCCGGCGTGTTCCCAGTCTATGAGGGCGACTGGGAGTCCGTTGCGGGCCACGATGTTCCACGGGGCGACGTCGCAGTGACTGATGATGCGAGCAGCGCCGCCGAGGGCACGACCGAACCAAGGCTGCCATGCCGCGTCGGGAGGTGGGCGATAGGACGCGGTCGCTTTGTGCAACTCTCGGACCAACTGACCCACTGCCGCTGCCCCCTCGAGAGTCCACGGACCTGGGTGTGTGAATCCGCCCTCGATGTAGGTGAGCGTCTCGCGCCCAGAGGGGTCGAACCCGGAACCCACCACGCGCGGTGATCCGGTGAACCCGGTATCTTCAAGATGGCGCAGTAACGAGTGCACCGCGGGGGCCCAAGGACCTGTGTCCTTGACGATCACCTGTCCACGGCGATAGACCTCAGTAGGGCCACCCTCACTTAACGAGACGTCCTTGTCGGGAGCGCTTCCTTGGCTATTCTGAGAACCAGGTGACCGCATCGTCGGTTCCCTTCAATACTCTACCGCAACGCTCCAATTCACCCGCATTTCGAGTGTCTTCCCGTCAATGCCCCGCTGTGTTCGTCAACGCGCCAAGATCATTCTAGGCGGGTGAGGCCCAGGGGTCAAGCGGGGTGGCGAAAGGAAGAGGTAGTCGCTCGGAGCGGGGGACGCTTTGTCATGTGGTTAGGATGGCGTTCGTTCCCTCGGCGGTTGGTGGCTTTGTCGCTGGTGCGGGGCCTCTTGGGTCAAAGTGGCAGGCTACGCGAACACTATCGGAATGACGAAAGTGACCTGCTGTGCGTACCCGATTGCGTTCGCGCCGTCTCCGCATGGTGACACCAGCGCCGAGGCCGAGCGGGAACAGCCGCCCGCAACGGCGAATCCCACTCATCAACCCGGATTCCGGGCGAGACCATCCCTGGTGATCGTGATATGACGCGTCGTTTCCCCATCATTGCTGCTGTCGCGGTTCTGATCTTCGCCGTTGTGCAGGCAGCGCTTCCGGCGCTCGCCGACCAAGGCGCCGCACGAGATGCGCTCGACCTTGTCCGCGCGCATGCGGACGCCATGCTGCGCTACGGCACCGACCACTACGGGCCAGTGCAGACTCACTTCTTCACGCAGATGATCGACCTGCGCACCTTGCAGGCGCCGACCCAACGCACTTCCGCCGACTGGGCGGCCGAGGCCAGACAGTGGAACGAAGACACGGACTACAGCGCCTGGGGCAAGTTCTGGAATGCGAAGGAAAGCCCACAGAGCGGCAACCTCGGTCGGGACGCCGAGTTCCTCAACGCATTGTATGACCTCAGCGACATCACCGGCGACCGCACCTACGCCGACGCAGCCGACGCGTATCTGCGCGACTTCCTGGCCTATGCCGTACATCCCGATACGGGCTTTTTCGCCACCGGCGCGCACCTCAGCTACGACCTGCTCGAGGACCGCGTCTCGGGCAAGCGTCACGAGATGGAACGCCAGATCATCCCTTACGAGCGCATCTGGGATATGAAGCCAGAGGCGATTACGGACTACGCGGACGCTATCGTGGCCGGGCATTTCCAGGACCGCGAGCGTTACGGCTGGAACCGACATTCCGACTGGGATACATGCAAGCCCGGCATCGAGAACGCCAATTTCCCGGAATACGGGGCCGGGTACACCTATCTCTGGGCGTTCGCCTACTCGCGCACGAAGGACCCGAAATACCGGGAATGGATGCAGGAACTGGCGGTCTCGTACGCGTCGAAGGGCGACCCGGACACGGCGCGCTTCCCGACCTGCTGGTGGGCCGACCGCCGAATGGGCAACCCGATTGTGAGCCGCGACAACCCCGGCATGGCGCAGTTGTACCTCAAGGCATGTGAGATCGCGCCCAACCCGTGGGTGCTTTCATCCGCGCTCGCCCATCTCGACGACTGCTACCGTGACCACCCGCGATGGGAGCAGGCCGCCTGGAGCGCCTACTGGCAGGGCAAGCCGTGGGGCGGCACGACGGCCTTGCTTGCCTACAAGCTCACCGGCGATACGAAATACGTGGACTGGGCGAGGGGCTTCGCGGAGCGCTTCGCCGACATCCCGCGGCCGAAGGCGATGATGGCCATGATGGTCGCCGGGAACATGGACTTCCTGACGCAGTTGTACCTGGCTACGGGCGAGCGCCGCTGGCTGGATCAGGCGACGGAGTTCGTCGCGCTCGCGCGCCAATTCCAGCACGAGAGCGGCTTGCTTGCGGGCGCGATCGGCCTCGACCGCCCGCTCTACTACGATGCGACGCAAGGGCCGGGGTACCTGTGCGAAGCACTGCTCAGACTCTATCGCGCGTCGCTGCAGACGCCTGATCCGAAGGCGTATGTGAAGCAGCGCCTCTCGTTTCCCAGCGTTGTCCTGGAGCGCGTCCCGCACCGCTGGCCGAGTTCCCGGGCGCTCACGATGCGCGCGCGGATTGACGCGCCGCTCGGCATCGCGAATCCACGATTGGAGTACACCCGGGATGACGTGATCGGGTTCTCAGCCCCTGGGCGCAAGATTGCCCGGGGCACATACGAATTCACTATCCCTGCCATGGGGCCCGGGTTCGACGGCGAGGTATCTGTCGCAGCAAGCGCCGGCAATGGCGCCAATCCGTTGAATTGGCGCACCTCCAGATGGCACCAGGTGAGCGTGTATCCGCAGGAGACCGCTGCGGTCAGGCCGGGAGCAACAAGGATTGCCTGCGCGGCCGACGTCGAGGTGAGTGTAGCGCCGGGCGGAGGGACGCTTTCTGTAAGCCGCTACCGGTGGAATCCGGTCAGTGTCGAGCCGACCGATCCAGGGGCAGGAGTCAAGGACTACGTGCGCCTGTCCGGTACGGCGGTGCCGGTGGCCCTGCGAGTTGAGGTGCGGCCGGAAACGGTGCAGGACCTGATCGCGGAATCGCTGGGCCTCGCGCACTGGCGAGACGGCCGATGGCAGCCTGTCGAGAGCGCGTTCGATCGCGCATCAGGAACACTGTCAACTGCTGAAGCCGCGGCGGGCGTGTGGACGATAGTCGGGCAGAGCCGGATGCTGTGGAGCGTCTTCGAGCCGAACAGCTACTACGCTCCGGCGGTGGCCGATTGGCTTGGCAACGGCAAGCTGCAGCTGCTCATGCCCACCAACGGGCGCTGGGGCGGAGGCGCCTGCGGCCTGATTGACGGCGAGGGCAACGTCAGCTTCCAGCAGAAGGACCGGCTGCCGTATCCCGGAATGCGATTCGCCCCGCCTGCCGCCGCGGATGTCAACGGCGACGGCGCGCCGGAGGCCGTCGCCGCCAGTGAGGACGGCAACGTCTGGTGCATTGATCGGAGCGGCAACGTCCTCTGGGGCTACTTCGCAGGCGACCGGTTCTGGACACCGGTCGCGGTCGGCGATGTGGCTGGCGATGACACGCTCGAAGTCGCCGCATCGTGTGACAACGGCTTCCTTTACCTGCTTGACGCGAGCGGCGCAGTGCTGTGGAAGCGCGACTTCGGCGGAGGGACCGTCGAGACGTCTCCGGTCATGGCCGATGTGGACGGGGACGGGACGCTGGACGTGCTGGCGGGAAGCGGCGAGGGGAAGGTGATGGCGCTGAGGGGTGATGGCTCGGTCATCTGGGAGTACGACGGACCGCCGGGGGGAGCCAACTGCGTCACAGCTGCGGACCTCGATGGAGACGGGCGGGTCGAGGTCGCGTTGAGCTTCGGCGACGGGCAGATGCAGGTGCTCGACGCGCAGGGCGCGCCGCGCTGGAGCTATCGCTGGGAGCCGAGCGAGCCTGACCTCGCGGGCCTGTACCAGAGCGCGGCGGCCGACATCAACGGAGATGGGAAGCGGGAGATCGTCGTCGGCACGGAGGACGGCTACTGCCTGGCGTTCTCGCACGACGGGAAGCTACTGTGGAGCGCGGACATGGAGGAGCGGGCTTTCGGCTGCCCGACACTGCTCGACCTGGATGCCGACGGCGACTACGAGATCGTGATGGCCTCCACCGGCCGCGTCATCAAGGCGATCCAGGGCGACGGTTCGGTGATCTGGCGGTTCAAGCACAGGACGGCTTACTATCACACAGTAGCGGCGGACGTGAACGGCGACGGGCTGGTGGAGATCTTCGCCGCCACCCCGGGCACCAATCACTGTCTGCGCACGGGAATGCGGTGCAAGCCGTACGAAGTATTGTGGGGCATGCAACGCGGCGACGCGCGCAGATCCGCGGTGCGATAATCAGCCGCGAGGAACGACTTGCATGATCAAACGCGTCACAGGTTGGATGCTCTGCCTCGCCCTATCATCCCTGATGCTACCGAGGGCGAGCGCCGCCGGCGCCCCGCCGACGTTTCAGGATTTGATGGACCCCAGCGCGTTCCCCAAGCCGCAGTGCGGCATGACGGTGGAGTCCGCTGACCTGACGAGTCGCTCCTGGGAAGTCGTCACGACCGGCGCCCGGATCACCGCCGACCTGCGCCGCGGCGAGTTCCGCTTCGAGCAGCGCATCGGGCACGCGCGCCCCGTGGTCCGCTTGCGCTTGGGCGAGCCGCTTCGCGGCGCGCGCATGACGCATTCCAGCCGGGGGTTCGCGCGCATTACGTGCCAACGCCCGCAGCTCACCATTCGCGTCAACGGCGATTCCCTGTTCATGCTCCACGCGCACCAGCCGCTGACAGCGTCGCTCGACCCCCGCATCACCCCCGCATGGTTCGCATCCTATGGCAGCAACCACCTGCTGGTCGACGAATGGGGCGGGTTCGGCCTGTACTGCTCGGAGTCGAACCTTGATGACGGGTTCGACCCGTACGGGCGGACGGCGGCGACGTACGCGTTGCCCGCGGACTCGGTGCTCTGGATCGCGGTGTGCCCGCCGAAACCCTACCCCTGGGAGCGCTCGCTGCGAGACAACGTGGTGTGGCATCATTCCAGGGAACTCGCCTATCCGCCCGACGACGTGCTGCGTGCTTGGCGGCGGCATGGGAACATCGCGTTGCTGCAATCCGAAATCATGCTGTGGAAGGACTGGAACCTCGACTTTGCCCCGCGCCTCGGCGCGGCTGAGTTTGCCCGGGTGCGCCAGACCTGCCACGACTTGGGCCTGCGTTTCATCGTCTACACCAGCCCATACTACTTCATCAAAGGGACGCCGCTCGAGAGCAAGGCGATCAACACCTACGACGACTTCGTGGACTATCCGCCGGGCAGCGGCACCGGCGAGAACTTCGGACTCTTCATGGATGCGATCGAGCGCCTGATGAGAGAGCATCGCCCCGACGGGTTGTACTTCGATGGACAGTATCTCAGCCGTCCCGCCGCCCTGTATGCCTTAGCCCGCCGCGCCCGCGGTCTGCTCGGGGAGCACGGCCTTCTGGAATGGCACTCCACCCTCGCTCTCGGCCCCGGGCACTGCTACCTGCCGCAGGCGGATGCGTACGTGGACTTCATCCTGCGCGGCGAAGGGGACGCGAAGCTCTACTCTGATTTCGATTATCTCCGCTTCTTCGTCTCGGGCTACAATGTGAGCAATTCGATCGGCGTGCTGTGCAACAATGACGGGACGCTCAGCGCGGAACTCGCGGGTCGCGTGTTAGAGGCCAATGCGCGATTTCACACGATCGTGAGCTGGCTCCCCCGACCGGACCTGATGCGGATAATCGACCAGGACTATCGCGCGCACCTGACCCCCGATCTGCGGAAGCGCGTCGAGGCTGCGGCCGACGCGAGGCAGGCTGACGTGCCCGCGCGAGCCGCAGCCTATCGAGCGCAGGCAGCGAAGCGCGCGCTCGCGTATCGGACTGACGCAGCCGCCCTGCGGCAGTCGCCGCAGTGGGACGAGCCGCTGCTTCAGCTATCATTCGACTCCCTGCCGCGCGCGCAGCAGTTCGTCTCATCAAGCAATCCACGCCCGTTCTCCGTCGCAGACGGCGTGCTCAGGATTCACGGCCACGCGCACACCTACGCTTTCCTGTCCTTGCCGCTGAGCGGCGCGGTGCGCGGATTGGTGGTCAAGCTGCGCCAGGGCAGCGACGAGGGCATGTCGTGGGGCCCGGCGGCGCTGGTGCGCTTCGACAACGGAGCGCGTCTGCGCATCGGGACGCGAGCCGACGGGCGACTCCAGGCCGATATGACGGCGCGCCCGCTGCCGGGCGCGGAATGGCCTGCGGCGATCCCCGCGCAGCGGGAGTTGGTCGTGCCGGGAATCCGCGATCAACAGTTGCTCGCGGAGGGCTACGATCCGCAGCGTTGGGTGTGGCTGCGCGCCCGTTGGGGCGCCTACTGGGGCGTCATTGAAGCGAGTGACGACGGCGAGCGGTACCGTACGCTTTGGCGGTTCGAACACGACGGGAATTTCAGCGCCGGTGCGCAGGAACTCCTGGTCGGGAAGGTGCCTTACAACGGCCGAGCGGAGGATTTCTCCACGGCAGGTCCGCTCGGCGACTGCGAGATTGGGCTGGCACAGGTCTACTGATCGTGGGCAGCGAAAGCAATCCGAGCCGCAGGGAGTTCTTGAAGTTGGCGACAGCGGCGGTGGGACTGCTGTCGGCGACGCCGGGCGACGCGTTCGCCGCCGCGCCCGAATGTCGTCGCTCCAGGGGAGAAACCGATATGCCCGGCATTGCACTGAACGAAGATGACTCGCACTATTTCTACACGCGGGCGGGTCAGGAACTCGACGCGGAAACCGCGGCGTCGTGGGTTGACCAGTACGCCGACACGCAGATCAAGGAGTTGATGCTCTGCCCGAACTGCATGCGCACGAGCTATGCAAGCGAGGTGTGGGACCCAATCTGGCGCGGCTACGACCCCGACGGGCCGGACGACCAGCCGCTGCTCGCGAGCCTCTCCCCCGAGGAACGGAAGAGCGCGCGGCGCTGGATTCATACGGCGTGGCAGCTGCACCGGGACGGCATTGATGTCTATCAACTCTGGATCAGTCGCTGCCGCGAGCGCCGTATCTCCCCCTGGCTGTCGATGCGCATGAACGATGTCCACAACGTGGACGACGAGCGGTGCTACATCCACAGCGAGTTCTGGCGCTCGCGTCCCGACCTGCGCCGCGTGCCCTATGCGACCGGCGGCTGGGTGGAGCGCGCGTTCGATTACGGACAGGCCGAGGTCCGCGAGTACCACTTGAAGCTGATCCGCGAGCTGGCGGAACGTTATGATTTCGACGGCCTGGAGCTGGACTGGATGCGCTTCGGCTTTCACTTCCGGCCCGGGCATGAAGCCGAGGGGGCGCGGTTGCTCACGGAGTTCGTCGCGGAAGTCCGCCGCATACTCGACAGTTCCGAAAAGAAGCGCGGGCACGAGATCCGCCTCGGCGCGCGAGTGGCGTCGCGGCCGCAGACGGCGTTGGGGTTGGGCATGGACGCCGTGACGTGGGCGCGTCAGGAGCTGATCGACATGCTCGTTGTCACGCCGTTCTGGGCGACGGTCGAAACGGACATGCCGGTCGAGATCTGGCAAGATCTGCTGTGCGGGACCGACGTCGTTCTCGCGGCCGGGCTCGAGGTGCTGGTACGCCCCTATCCCGGTTATCCTGGCTACACGAGCAACTCGATCGAGACCGTCCGCGGCGCGGCCGCCGCGATGCTCGACCGCGGTGCGGATCGCATCTACCTCTTCAACTACATGGACTCCGACACCGCTATGGGAGACCTGGAGAACTACCGCACCATGCTATGCGAGATTGGGAGCCTCGACACGCTCGCGGGCAAGCCGCGCCGCCACGTCATGACGTACGCCGACACCTGGGCGCCCGGCGAGCCCCAAGCCATGCCCTTGCCCGCGTCGTGCGGAGCGGGGCAGCACAAGGCATTTCGCATCCCGACGGGTCCGAGGCCCGAGAGCGGGCAGGTCACTGCGCTGCTAGGCGTTGAGGGCGAGACCACACTCGACGCCGACACGTTGGAGGTTCGCGTCAACGGGGAGCTATGCGCGTTTAGCGGTCCGTTCGAACTCCCCGAGCCGCGACCCACATTCGCAACCTACGCTTACGCTGTGCCCGTCGCCGCGATGCATCGAGGCTACAATCTCATCGAGGTGGCGCCGAGCCGGGCGGTGACCTTCGGGTGGGTAGAGTTCTACCTCCGCCCATAGCGGCATCCCCGTCGCGCCGAGGCTGGCTGAAGCACGCGGCTTGCCTGAGCGCCGACTCATCGCCGAGCAGGTTCCGCTTGCCGGCCCACAGAACTCCCCCGCGAGGGTATCGGCGCGAAGGAGGCGACATCTCATGGCGAAGCTGCTCGTCACATACTACAGCCGCACCGGCAATACGAAGAAGATGGCCGAGGTCATCGCGCGAGCCGCCCGCGGGGTCAAAGGCGTGGAGGTCGCGCTCAAGCCCATCGAGGACGTCACGCCCAAGGACTTGCTCGGATTCGATGGCATCCTGATCGGCTCGCCCGTGTACTACGGCACGATGGCCGCCGAGGTGAAGCAACTCCTGGACGAGAGCGTAGCCCATCACGGGAAACTGGAAGGCAAGGTCGGCGGCGCGTTTGCTTCGTCGGGCGGCCCGGGCGGGGGCAATGAGACCACGGTGCTCGATATCGTCAAGGCACTGCTCATACACGGGATGATCGTACGGGGCGATCCGCAGGGGGACCATTACGGCCCCATCGCGGTGGGCGCGCCTGATGAGCGCTCTCGCAAGGAGTGCCGGCGCTTCGGTCGCAGGAACGCCGAGCTGGCCAAGCGGCTCCTGGGCTAGCGGTCCGGGAGCGGTTCGCGACGCCGCGCGACGCGCTCACCACGGACGCAGGCTGAACCCGCGGACCGGGTACGCCGATCGAAGTCACTACCTCGCTTCCGCGGGCACGTGCATGAAGAAGCCGATTCGACTAGTCCTGTCGGCGCTGTTGTGTTCCGTGTGCGTCATGACAGGTCCCAGCGATATGTTACCTTCCGCGCCGGGCGGCGATATGCGACACGTTGATCGCTCCGCGTTCTGGCGGCGCGACGAGCGCAACGTGCTGGCGGGCTTTCGCAACATGTACCACGCGACGGTTCTGCGCGTGAATGATGCCGCCTACCCCTTTCGCATGTGGTTCTTCGGCTGGGCGGCCGCCGACTGCAATCCGGGGTATCCGGGATGCGACGCCATTTTTCTCGCCCGCGGCAAGAGTCTCCAGGAGTGGGAGATCTATTGTGGTGACGGCGGGTGGGACGGCGGTGCGGATCCACGGAAATGGACACCCGTCATCACGCCGCAGGATGAGTCATATGACTCGTGGCATAACGGTGATCCTTCCGTGGTGCTGCATCGCGGGCGGTATCACATGGCCTATTCCGCCACCGGGCCGAACTCGGATGGCATCGCCGCGGGGCAGGCGGGTGATGGCGATGGCGACTTGTACTGCGTCATGGGCGCGGTCTCGGATGACGGCATCCGGTGGGAGAAAGCGGCGCAGCCGCTGTTGATCCACGAACCGGAAATCGGCGCGCCGGGCGATGCGAGGATTGAGATATTCAAGCACGGGATGTACCATCGCCCGTCGCTGTTGTTCGATGATGGGCGGTGGCGGCTGTGGTTCGACTATTGGACCGGATCAGACATCGCGATGGGATATGCCGAGGCGGACGAGGATGACTTCATGCAGAGCGGCGGCTTTCGCGTCCTGCGCGCCGGGGACGAGCCTCTGCTGCACGAATGGCCGAACCCCTCCGTCGTCAAGTGGCAGGGCAAGTACTGTGCGTTCGCCGACCCCAGCGGGTACGGCGAGGGATGGGCGGGCAGACAGTTGGCTGAGGCCGAATCGGATGACGGTATCCACTGGCGCGTCCTCGGGTGGCTGCCTCCGGATTCGGACACTCCTGCGTGTCATGTGCCGTCCGCGACCATCGTAAGCCACGGCGATGAGGACCGCCTCGTCGTCTTCTACTCGTGCCAGGTCGGTGGGGAGCCGTACGACTATCGCTACGACAGAATACGGTATATGACACGATCCAGGACACCGTAGCTGCCGCGAGCCCGCCGGCTCGCGCGGCGGCTGCCGCCCTCCGCGCAGCACGGGTCTAGAGGTCCGCACGATTATGACATGCCAGATACTGGTCGGTGCTCTGATTTGTCTGATCGTCGCCGCGGAGCACGCCGCAGCAGACGGCGGCGATGGGATCGCACGAATGCTTCAGAACAAGCAATGCCGCATCGAGTTTGACACCGCGACAGGAGCGCTGCGCCGCATTGTGAATCGCGAGGCGGCGGACGAGTGCCTGAAATCCCCGCGATCCAACACCATTCCCTTTCGCATCTACGCTGACTTCACGAAGGAATACGAGTTAGGCGATGACCCGGCGGCGATCAGCCGGTCGGTCATACAGCCGGGCTCATGCCAGCTAAGGGAACTGACCCGCTACAAGAATACCCTCGGCCTCTGCTACGCAGGCGACGGACTGGAAGCGTGGCTCCGCGTGACCCTGCCCAGAGGCACGGGCGTCTCGGACTGGTCGCTTCGCGTCACTAACCGCGGAACCGATCCGCGCGACGTCATGGTCAGCTTTCCTTGTCTCGACGGCGTGCGGCTTGGGCCCGAGGGAGCGACGAACCTCGCGACCGCCATGAATCAGGCCGGCGCGATCACGCCCGCCTGGGCTCATAGCGGCGGGGTCGTGGGTAACGGCGGTCAGGTCTCCATGCAGTGGCACTCGATCTGGGATCCTGAGTCGCGCAGTGCCCTCGGCCTCATCATGATGGATCCGGACGCACAGCCGAAGATGCTGGTGCTGAGCGAGCCGTCGGTCGAGGTGCGCCACTTCCCGCCGCGCACGCTGGCCCCCGGCGAGAGCATGGAACTCCCGGCGGCGCGGATCCTGGTGTACCGTGGAGATTGGCGACCCGCGGCGCGGGCATACCGCAAGTGGTTCAGCCGGGCCTACAAGCTCGTCAAACCGCCGGCCTGGTTCCGCACCTCAAACGGCTGCGAGGGGCGGCATTTCAAGAAGGGCGGGCCCGGCGTTACACCGGACCATGGCGGACAGTTCTGCCTCGATACTTTCGCGCAATTGCCCGCAGCGCATCTGCGCGTGCCGATTGACAACCTGGAGTATGCGTTCTACAGCCGAGGTTCGATGCTGCACGGCGTGCACACCGACGGCGACAACGTCGTGCGCGAGGACATGGGCGGCGCCGCAGCTATGAGAAATGGCATCGCCGCCCTGCATCATCTCGGGCTCCACGCGACTCTCTACATCGAGGGATACATCGTCCACAAGGAGAGCGAACTAGCCAAGAGCGGCAAGGCCGAGCGCTGGTCCGTCATGCGCAGGGATGGCGGCATCACCGGCAACTACACGTCACAGGGGTTCTACCACATGTGCCCGGGCTGTGTGGAATGGCAGGATCACCTCGCGCACACCGTCGAACGCCTGCTTCGGGAGACGGGCGCCGACGGTGTGCGGCTGGACTCCCTCGGCTTCTACTTCCTGCCGTGCTACAACCCGGCGCACGAGCACGATACGCCATTCGGCTATAACGACTGGATGAAGCAACTGCTGTCGAAGGTGCGCCGCGCCGCGTTGTCGGCGAACCCCAATGCGCTGCTGACGACCGAAGCGCCGGTGGACTGGTACGGACAATGGTTCCACGGCGCGTTGACCCAGGTCTACCCGCGCGACCTGCCCCCGATGCGTCTCGCG
>CP070648.1:907631-916250 GCA_020354555.1 Armatimonadota bacterium
GGCCCTTGCCGAGTATCTCGCCCCCCGCGAACCCGGCGCACAGCGCCAGCGCGGGCAGGACCGGTATCGCGTAGCGAATGTGCTGGCTGAGCGCGAACCACACGCCCAGGCCCACGGCAGAGTAGATGAGCAGGAACTTGACCCGCTTGTCGAGCCTGCCGAACAAGAGCAACCCCGGCACCAGCGCGAGGATCAACGGGCCGATGGAGGTGTACACCAGTGGACGCTCCGGGAAGTTGGAGAACATGTGCCCGTACATCGTCAGATTCCACGGCACGAGCAGCAGTGACAGCGGCGACCGCCCGATGCCAAAGCCGAGCTGCTCCGCGCGGTACAGGCGCGCCGCCTCCGCGGTCCAGTACTTCCCGCCAAGCCAATCGTAGAAGAAGGGGAACACCGGATTCCCCGCCCACAGCCACGACTTGAGGTACCACGGCGAGCCGACCACCACCGCGACGAGAACGAGTTTCGCCGCCGCTCCGAACGCCCTGCTCGCCCCGGCGGACTCGCTGACGGCACGATGGTAGAACGCCGCCACAGCGAGGAATCCCAGCAGGCCGAACGCGGTCATCTTCACCCCGAGCGCGAACCCGCACAGCACTGCCGCGATCGACAGCCACGCCTCGCCGCGGCCCGACCACCAGTTGATGAACGCGTACAATGACAGCAGCGTGAGCAGCGCGGCCGCGATGTCGTTGAGCGCGACGGTCGCTTCCCACGCAATGATCGGCGCGGCGAAGAAGACAACAGCCGCCAGCGCGCCGTGGCGCCGTTCCCAATAGGCGCCACCGAACGCGAGCATTGCCAGCACGACCAACACGCCGCACAGGGTGTGAAACAGTTTCGCCGCCGCCTGGCCGTCAAGCGCCAGTCCGGCGGTGTAGAGCATTTCCAGCGTGAACGGGAAGTTCGAGTGACTCAACCACCCGATGAAACAGATGCCGTGCTGCTGCACGTACAGCTTGGGCACCGCAAGGTGGTATGACAACCCATCCCAATCGTTCGTCGAGGACGGCGCGAGCGCGCCGAGGATGGCAAGCAGCACCATCGCCAGGAAAAACCCGGTGACCGCCGTGCCGCCGACTGATACGGGCTGAGACAGGAACCCCCGCACGCCCCGCACCACACCCGCGATGAGGTGTCCGACATCTCGCCACGACACCGCGCACAGCGCGGCGAGGAGCACGAGCACGGACCATGCGAAAAGCGCGCCCGCCAGGCCGAGTGCGAGGATGAGATAGCCCGTGGCGGCGAGCCCGATGGCAGCGCCGAAGACTGCGCGCTCCAGGAACGAGTTGAACGTGAGGCCCGCGTCCAGGCGCAGGAGTCGCATGCCAAACGCGCACGCGATGGTCGCGGCTCCCATGGCTATCGCCAAACTGGTCAAACACTCCTCCTGGCGCGGAGAGGGACAGCTTCACGCGGGATTGCGATTGGCACGCTGCACGTCAAAGCCATGAGCGATCCCGGCTAGGGTTGCTGCAGCAGCGAACCGAGCACCGTGTCGGCGAGCAGCCCATAGTGCAGGAGCACGACCGCCGCGATCCACAACCCGAGCAGCGCGTGCGCGAGCCATGATTCACTGAAACGCATTTCCGCCTCCAACAGGACTGTCGCCACTGCCGCCTCGTCCCGCACAACCGAGCACTCGCCGACTCACGTGCCCGGCGCCTGACCCGCCGGTCTCTACTCGGGCAGCGGCAACATCTCACCCCTAACCGACGTCACCGCGCCGGCCTCGACGTTCACCTCCAACCGCCCGACGAAGCGGCCGTGGTGACCCGCGTGGGCGAGATAGCAGTGGCCGATCCGGCGCGGCGGATACATCGCCACATGGGAATGTCCGCCGAGGATCAGGTCTATGTGCTCGATCTCAGCCAGCTTTTCGTCGTGCTTCACCCCGAGGTGGCTCAGGCATATCAGCAGATCCACATCAGGGCGCAGCTTCCGCGACAGCCCGGCCGCGGTCTTAAACGGGTCGTCCCAGACGTAGTCCGTCACTCGCGCCCACCAGGACTGCGGCGACGTCACCTGGGGGGCAAGGCCCATGACGGCGATCCGTAAACCGTCGGATGACTTCCTTATGATATGACTCTTCACCTGCTCCGGCAGGGGCAGGCGCTTCGCCATCATGTTCGCCGCGAGGACGGGGAACGCCGCGTCGGCGAGCTTGCGCTCGAGCACGCGCAACGTCGGGTGGGATTCGCGATTGCCCATCGCCATCGCATCATAGCCGATTTCCGACATGCGCCGGAGGATGGGCTCGCCGGCGCGGGTGCAACCGAGGTTGCCGGCGCGGATCGCGTCCCCCGCATCGAGCAGCAGCACGTCCCGGGACGATTGCTTGCCGCCGCGCAGGAAGTCCGCTGCCGTATCGCCGAGGTGATTATGCAGGTCGCTGGTGTGCAGGATCGTGATTGACGACATGAACGGGAGCCCGTCCGCGTGAAGTCGTTCCGTCGGCCCGTGGCGCGCCGCGGCGGCGTTTCCGCGAGGGGCAGCGCGGCGGCGTCCGGCAGGCGAGGTCGTCTGCCGCTCCGTCCCGCCCGCAGGCCCGCCCTCGGGAACCGCTCTACGACGCCGGCCCTTCCTTGGGCTGCGGCGGCGGAGCTGGCTGCGACGTCTGCGCCAGCCCGCGAATGAACGGAGTGAAGAGGTCTATCGGCACCGGGAAAATCGTCGTCGAGTTGTGCTCCGAGGCGACGTCCGACAGCGTTTGCAGGAAGCGCAGTTGCAGCGCCATCGGGTAACCGCTCATGATCTTGGCCGCCTCGGCGAGGCGCTGCGCCGCCTGGTATTCGCCTTCCGCATTGATGACCTTGGCGCGCCGCGCGCGTTCGGTCTCGGCCTGATTGGCCATCGAGCGCTTCATCGCCTCGGGCAGCACGACGTCGCGCACCTCGACCGCCGTGACCTTAATGCCCCACGGCTCCGTCTGCTCGTCAATCACCTGCTGCAGCCGCAAGTTGATCTTGTCGCGCTCGGCGAGCAGCTCGTCGAGTTCGGCCTGGCCCAGGATACTGCGCAGCGTGGTTTGCGCGATGAGCGACGTGGCCTTGACGTAGTTCTCGACGCGCACCACGGCATCGTTCGCATTCATCACGCGGAAGTACACGACCGCGTCCACTGATACCGGCACGTTGTCGCGCGTCATAAGCTCCTGCTTCTGCACATCCATCGTCACGATGCGCAGATCAATGCGAATCATCTTGTCTATGATCGGCCACAGCCAGCGAATCCCCGGCCGCTTCTCTCCGATCAAGCGACCGAGGCGCAGCGTCACGCCGCGCTCCCACTCGCGGAGAATCCGGATTGATGTCCCCGCCACGATCACCGCCAGAATGATCGCCGCAATCGCCCCTGCTAGTGCTGGTTCCATTCCAGCCTCCTCGATGGCACCGGCTCAAGCGCGCGTGCTCAGTCGTGCGAGTCAGCGCCCAGGCCGTCCATTCTCCTCTGCTCGCCCAACCTGTTCGCCCGCCGCCGCTGCCGCCCCTGCCAGTGCTTCAGGCTACACGGACGGCTTCCGAGAGTGCCGCCGCCCGCTCGGCGCTGCGCTCGCGCATGATCTGCGCAGACCTATATCTCCCCAGACTCCCTGCGGCGCACGCGCAGCGTAAAGCCGTCCATCGCGACGACTTCGACCTCCTGCCCCGCTTCGATCGTTTCGTCGCCTTCGGCCACAGCGCGCCACAGCTCCCCCGCGACAAACACCGAACCCGTCGGGCTGAGCGCCGTGCGCGCCTTGCCACGAGCGCCGACGAGCCCCTCGACTCCGGTCGTGATCTTGGTCCAGTGCGCCCGCACGCCGAGGCCGGCGACGAACAGGAAGAAACCAGCGGTGAGCGCGGTCATCATCATCACCGTGAGCCACGAAACCCGCAGGAACGGCGTGGAGCGCCCGCCGTAGAGCATCAGCGAGCCGACGGCGAAGGCGATAATGCCGCCGAAGGTCAGCGCGCCATGCGACGGCGCCCAGATGTCGACGATGAGCATAACGACGCCGAGGATCAACAGCACGAGACCGGCGAGGTTCACGGGCAGCACCGCCAGCGAGTAGAAGCCCATGATGAGACAGATGACGCCGATGACGCCGGGATAGATGGCGCCGGGGTTCTGCAGTTCGAAGATGATCCCGTACATGCCGATGATGAGAAAGATGTAGGCCAGATTCGGATTGCTCAGGATGTGAAGGAAGCGCTCGATGAAGGTCATCGGCAGGTCTTCGGCGTCGGCGTCGGCTGTTTTCAGCGTGACCGTACGCCGCGGGAGCTTGACCTTGCGACCGTCGAGTTGCTTGAGCAAGTCCTCCGTATCCTCGGCGATGATGTCGATGACCTTCTCCTTAAGGGCTTCCTTCGCAGTGGAGGAAATGCTCTCGCGCACGGCATCCTCGGCCCACTTCGCGTTACGGCCGCGGCGCTCGGCGATGCTGCGCGCGGTGCTGGCCGCGTCGTTTTCCACCTTCTTGCTCATCTCGTCGGTCATCTCGCCGCCGCCCATCGCGACGGGGTGGGCCGCGCCGATGTTGGTGCTCGGCGCCATCGCCGCGACATGGGAGGCGAGCGTGATGATGGCTCCGGCTGACGCCGCGCGCGCCCCGACCGGAGCGACGTATACTACCACCGGCACCTGCGCGTTGAGCATGGCCTGGGTGATATCGCGCATCGAGTCGTCGAGCCCGCCCGGGGTGTTGAGCCGGACGATGACGGCCTGCGCTTTGTCCTCCTCCCCCGCCTCGATACCGCGCTCGACGTACGACGCAACCGGCGGGTCAATCACGCCGTCCACTTCGAGGACATAGACGAAGGCTCGCGGCGCCGCTGCAACCGCCACCGCCAGCAGAACCGCCGCCGCCATCGCGAATCCCAGTACTCGTGTCGCGCGTCTCATCCTTCTCCTCCCCACCGTCGCTCGATCTCCTCGATAATGGATCGCCGCGACGTGAGGGGCCGCTTCCCGCCCCAGACGAACGAGGCGTACCAGCACGGCATATTCGGCGCTTGTCCTTGCGCGTCGGCGAGCTGGTCCTGCGCGTGGCGGTGGGCGCGCCCCCGGTCAAAGAGATAGAGGAGCACCGCTACCGCAGCAATCCCGACCAGCCACACCCAGCCGGCGCGGGTGATCACGTACTGGAACATCGAGAACAGCACCCACAGCAGGCCCGCGATGCGCGCGCCGGTCGTCTTCCAACGCTCTTTCCACCGGAACCAGCGATCTCCTGAGATGCGCTCCTGCTACGCGCGGTACCCCGCGCCGCACATAGTGCACTTCCGCGCCATGAGCCGCCATCCCTCGCGCGCGTCGGAGGCGAGAACATTCAGTTCCCGCATCGCGTCCGGGATGCGCCACTGCTGAATCAAGCTGCACGCCAGCATGTTGCGTATCGCGGGATCGCCGGACTGCGCCCGGCGCACGCGTTCCAGACCCTCCGCCGCGAGATCGAAGCGGCGCTGCCGGTACATGCCGAAGTCATGCAGCAGATACGCCTCGGTGTCACGTACGCCAAGGCCGAGCAGGTGATTGACGGCGATCTCGGCCTTCCGTCCTTGGCCCGCAAGTGTTCGCGTCAGACCCAGCAGCCGCCACGCCGCGGCGTCACGGGGGTCGCGCCGCACGACTCCCGCAAACGCGCGCTCGGCCGCGAGCAGTCGTCCTCGCGCCAGGTGCTGCTTGCCCAGGGCGAGCCCGGCCGCCGGCGCGAAGGCGTAGTCCTTCAGCTTGCTGCGGTACCACGCCTCGTCGCCGCCCTCCCGCTCGGGCACACCCACGACGAGCTGCGCCAGCGGGCCTACCAGCGCCTCGGGTGAATGCGCTTGCGCGCTCTCGATCATCGCCCGCGCTGCACCAAGGTTGCCGAACACCTCCAACCGCTGCCCTCGGGCGAGCGGCACGTCGCCGTCCTCTGCGCCGGCGCCCTCAAAAGCCAGGCTCACGGTGATCTCCGCGCCACTCCAGGCGGGTTCCACCTCGGCGGTAATGGACCGCAGCATCCGCCAGGACAGGGCGCGCGGTCGCTCGGAATAGCGGGGCTTGTACTCCAGTCCACTCGGGGTCGCTTGAACGTGCTCCGCCTGGAGCGCCATGCCTAGACTCCGCCGGCCTCCGCGACGTTGACGAAGGCGGCAACCACCTGCGGATCGTACTTCGTGCCCGCGCTGCGCGTGATCTCGGCAATTGCGTCCTCGCGCCCATGGGCCGGGCGGTGACTGCGCGCCGCCGTCATCGCAGTGAAAACGTCCGCCACGGCAAGCACGCGCGCCGACAGCGGGATCTCATCACCCACCAGGCCATTCGGATAGCCGCTGCCGTCCAGGCGTTCGTGGTGGAAACGCACCGCGGGCTTGACCTCCCACGGGAAATGGAGCGCCTCGAGGATGTGCGTGCTCACCAGGACGTGCGTCCTGACGAGGTCGCGCTCGCGGTCGGTCAGCTTGTCGGCTTTCAGGAGGATGTGGTCGCCAACGCCGATCTTGCCGATATCGTGCAGTTGCCCGGCGATACGGAGGCCGTCTATCTCTTCCGCCGACAGGCCCATCCGCTCGCCGATCGCCGCCGCCAGACGGGCGGTTGCGTCGCTGTGTCCCTGCGTCAGTTCATCACGCGCCTCGGCCGCCTCGGCCAGCGCGCGCGTGATCTCGTACACCGTCCGTTTGTCCGTGGCAGGGCGGCCCTCCGTCGCACCATTGTTCGCCAGGCGCGCGGCGAACAGGTAGTCCAACGAATCCTGCTCTCGCTCTTTCAGCCGCGCATTCGCGAATACCCGCATAGCGCGGGACGGCACCATCAGCGCCCCGCTGCGCTCTACGAGAACGTCGGCGTGAATCAGCTCGACCGCCGCCGCTTCCTCCTCGCTGCTTCCCGGTGTGCCGCCGAGGACATTGAGCACGGCGTGCTTTTGGGGTTCCGACAGGCGCCGCCAGACACAGTGGCAGAACGCCTCACTCTGGTTGACGAACTCGGCGGAAGCGTGCGCGTAATCGGCGTCGGTCAGCGCGCGTGCGCCTTCGCCGGATCGCTGCCACAGCACCGAGCAGGCGAGCTGCACGAGGTACGGCTCGCCGCCGGTCCATTCCATGATGTGATCGGGGTCGACGTCCCACACCCGTCCCGCTCGATCGCTCAGGGCGTTCGCCATATCCCTCACCGCCGAGCGCGTAAACCGACCGAGGCGAATCGTCGTGCAGAAATCGCTCACGGATCCCGTTTCGCCTTGCGCCGGGGGCACGGACTCATCCCGCGGCGAATCGCCTGCAATGACGAACGCGCAGTTCGGGCGCGCCGCGAGGCTGCACACGGCGGAGAGGAAGCTGTGTCGCAGATCCGGGTTCTCGGCGACCGTCTCAAACTCGTCCACGAGGAAGGCGACTTTCGCGCCCGCGGCATCGAGTTCATCGAGGGCGGATTCCAATTCAGCGAGACCCAACTCGCCCATCGGCGACAGGCGTTCCTCGGCGCGGCGAACGGCAGGGCTGCCCGGGCAGCGCAGCGCCTCACGCAGCAGCGAGTGGAACAGGGCTTCGGGTTTCGCGCCGGCCAGTCCCTCCAGGCTGAGGTATGGGCGCAAGAAGGAGCCGGGGTTGACGCCGTGTTGGCGCAGTGTTTCGTCGCGCTGGAGGTGGAGCAGGACGGAGGTCTTCCCGCGCTTGACGCCGCCGACGAGAAAGCAGCTTTCCATGGCGGCGGCGCGGCCCAGGACGGCCGCAGTCTCCTCGCCGCGCCCGAAGAAGTACGCGGGGTCGAGGACCGGGCCTCGGTGGAAAAACGGACTACTGTTGCTTCTCATGGCGCCTCGCAATCCGCGATGCGACCCATGAAAAGATACAACGCGAGGCGCGGCGTGTCAATAGGCGGGAGGGCCGGGCTTGGCGGGCCGTCGCACGGATCGTGCCCTCAGGGCTCTTGCACATGTACGCTGCAGACCCGTTCCGCGGTTTCGCCAACAAACACCCTGTCGCGCGGCAGCGCGGCCGGCAATTCCGTGTTGACGTATCGGAACCACAGACGATAGGTGCCGGGGGATCTCAACCCTTCAAACAGTGGCACAAGGGAGATCTCATTGCCGTAGCAGTAGCGAGGCGCGAGAACGACGAAGCTATCCGCGCCGATGGCAGCAAGTCTCGCAAGCGGACCGGTATATTCGAGACGCCTTCCCTGCGAATCCTCGGCGCGAACTGCAAATGGCCCTTGCGCACCGAAACCGGGAGCGCTGGCCCAGAGATGCCGGCGTACAAAGACTGCTCCGCCTGAGTCGCGCAGGTTTCGCACGCCAACCGTGACTGTGCCGCGCCAGGCCTCATTAGCGGGGAAGACCACCTCCTGCGGGTAGACCCACACGCCGAGCTTGGCGTGCCCCTCAGCAAGCTTAGGCGCGCTTGCACTATCTCCCAGGGGCAAAGACAAGGCGAGAGGTATGAGCAAGAGCATTACGCGCGGCACATTAGAATCCTTTCCCGCTTTGCTCCTCAAATAGGTGACTGCCCTCATTTCTTGAGGCGTAAAGAACACGTCCTCACGGCGATTGCCGCGATGTGTCACGTGATACGGATAACCGGGCACCACCACTCCCGCGAATCGCGGCATCGCTCAAATCATAGGCCCGCTATCGGGGTCTGTCAA